>CBINDO010000025.1:0-47889 GCA_966249405.1 uncultured bacterium
TCGATACGCGCGTTTTGATTCAGGGACCGATCGCCAAAGACTGGTCGTTCGCGCTCGGCGGACGGCGCAGTTGGGTAGATACCTGGCTCAAGCCCGTGCTCGAGTCCGCAGGGGCGGGCGTGACGACGGCCCCCGTCTATTACGACTACCAAGCGTTCGTCGAGTACAAGCCCAACAAGCGTCAGAAGCTGCGTTTCCAATTCTACGGCAGCAGTGACGCGCTCGAAGTGTTGATCAACAACCCATCGGCGCAAGAGGCGGCGTTCAGCGGCTCACTGCAGTTTTCCACCGGATTCTACCGCGCCCAAGTCGTCTACCAACACCAGCTGACACAGAACTTGGAGCTGAATACTACCCTCGCGATTGGCCAAGACCGGATCGGGTTCGGCCTGGGTCCGGTCAAGTTCGATCTGGACACCTATCCGATCCTGATGCGGACCGAGTTCGGGTGGAACGTGATGCCTGGGTTCAAACTGAACACGGGTATCGACATGTGGGCGGCGCCGTTCAACGTGTTCGTGCGCGCGCCGCTGCCGCCGCCCGAGGGTCAACCCGACACCGGCACCATTACCGGCAAGCCGCTGCTCGAGACCTCCGACAAGGGCGAGACGTTCCGCCCGGGGTGGTACGCCGAAGCCGAGCTGCAGCCAACCGAACGGTTGTTGCTCGTGCCCGGATTGCGCATCGACTACGCTCGTGACTCCGGCCAAACGGATATTGGTCCAAGAATAACAGGACGGTATCTGTTGAACGGTGCTCCCAGTGATACGGACGCCGACGGTAACAAGCCGCGAACGACTGCGCTCAAGGGGGGCCTCGGGTATTTCTACAAGCCGCCGGAGTTCCAGCAGACCAACGAGGTCTTCGGAACACCAAACCTTCAGAGCAACCGCGCCCTGCATGCGAGCTTGGGCGTCGATCAGGGCATCACCGATCAGATTGACGTGTCCGTCGAAGGTTACTTGAAGGAGCTGGATCGACAGGTGGTAGCTGGCATCAACCCGCAATACACCAACGTCGGCACTGGCCGCGTGATTGGCGCCGAGATGTTGCTCAAGTACAAGCCCGATACGCGCTTCTTTGGGTGGATCGCCTACACGATTTCGAAGAGCACGCGTAAGAACGGTCCCGGTGAGGAAGAGTACCGCTTCCAGTTCGACCAGACCCACAACCTGATCATGCTCGGCAGCTACCGCTTGGGTGACGGCTGGGAGATCGGCGCGCGGTTCCGCGTGGTATCGGGAAGTATGGTCACGCCGGTGGCCCAGTACCCGGCTCTACCTGCTCTGCTGGCGGGGTTGTCGGCCTCGTATTCGCCACTCGAGGGTAAACCGTTTAGTGAACGGTTGCCGCTGTTTCACCAGCTCGACGTGCGTTTGGAGCGCACGTGGCAATTCGCCGATTGGCGACTGCTTGCGTACCTCGACGTGTGGAACGCCTACAACAATCCAGCGGTCGAGGGTTACCAGTACAACTTCGACTTCAGCTCGCGGGCGCCACAAACGGGTCTGCCCATTCTGCCGAGCGTCGGTTTGCGCGGTGAGTTTTGAGGAGCAACGGTCATGACAAACGCAATCCGCAATAGGTTTCTGTTCGCTGCCATGGCACTTGCACTCGGTGGGTGCGGCGTCGAATTCGATTCGATCGGCATGATCGACGGGCTGCGCGTCCTGGGGATACGGTCCGACCAGCCCGTCGCTCATCCGGGCGATACAATCGAGATGCAGATGGTCGTCCACGACACGGGTGATCGCGAGGGTAAACCTCGCGATCTGAGCTACTTGTGGTTGGGCGGCTGCGACAACCCTCCTGGCGATACGTACCAAGGGTGTGTCCTGCTGTTTTCGAAGGTCGCGTCGAGCTTGGGCGATCTGGTGGGACGTGAACCGGGCGAACTCACGCCCGACGAACTACAAGAGGCCGCGGAAACGCTGGCGGAGAGCGGCGTCACGCTGGGATTCGCGGACACGTTCCAGCTTCCGATCAAGCCCGACATCATCGAGAACAAGCCGCCGAGTCCGATACCGGCAGCGGCGCCCTACGCGGTCAGTTACACGTTCTTCGCCGTGTGCGCGGGGGAACTTCGTCCGGATCCGGACTCCCAGGCGTTTCCCGTCGGCTGTTATGACGGTGACACCAAACTCGGCTCACGCGATTTCGTCGCCGGCTACATGGCGACGTACACCTACGAGGAGGGTAGAAACTCGCTGCCGCGGATCACGGGGATGCGCATCGATGGCAAGAAGGTCGCCGACGATCTAGTGTGCATCGGGCAGGATTGCGAGCGACCGGAACCCGATCCCGACCGCAAGTGCCCCAGGGGCGCGCCGAGGATCGAGCGCTGCGACGACGGAACGATGCGGCAGCAGTGTCCCAAGGTCGAGTTGGCGGTGATCGTCGACCCCGATAGCGTGGACCAAGACGCACCGTTGGCTCTGGGCGGTCCCGGGGCTCCCGAACCGATGTGGGTCAACTACCACACGGACAGCGGGAGTTTCACCAGCGACCTCTCGTTGATCAACGACGTGACGGCAGGGTTTCGCGAGAATCCGAAGACCGACTTCCTGGCACCCGAAGAGGCGGGGCCTGCCTTCGTGTGGGCCGTGGTTCGGGACAACCGTGGTGGCGTCGACTGGGCTCGCACCACGATCTGCGTCGAGTGACGTCAACCTTCCGGCGGCGTCGCGACGCATTCGTTGACGACTACGCGGTTGCCATACGCCGGAGGCGGTGCCACCCAACGGGGAATGCGTTGCCGTTTGGGGAGCCCGTCCCCCTTGTCGAAGTCGGTGCGCTCCGCCAATTCGGGTTTGGGGGTGGTTACCCTACGAGGGGTCGCCGTCGCGCAGCCCGCCGCAATGGCGACGATACACACGCTCAGCAAACCGACCTTCATTATTTAAGTATTGGTTGAGTTGTTGGTTTCGTCCACCCGGGATTCCCATTCTTGTGTCAAGTTGAATCGTTTCCGGATCACCACAACAGTGGGACAGGGAAGGTAGGGGGCGGAGCATCGCACACGAGAGTTGGCCTTTTGGTCGAGTACAGCGGATAACGGCGCCGATCCTCGATTGCGAAACACCCCCAAATCGGGGACTCTGTGCAAGCTAGAACCGCGCGTCGGGCACGGTTCGCGTCGGAAATTCGCTTCGGTTTTCACCGGGGCTCCCCGCTTTCTAAACCACACCGTCGGATGCTCCAGCCCAAAACCAAACCGCCATTGACGCAAGGCACCGTGGTCAACGACCGGTACGAGATCCGCGAAAGTCTCGGCAAGGGCGGGATGGGTGAGGTGTTCGCCTCGTGGGACCGCAGCACTCAGCAGCCGTGTGCGTTGAAGGTGGTGCGTGAAGAGTCGCGCATGCCCGGGGACGACGAAGCCTTGCGCCAAGAGCTATTGCTCGCGCGGTCGGTGGGGCACCCCAACGTGTGTCGCGTTCACGACCTCGCACCCAGTGCCTGGGGCCCGATCCTGGTGATGGAGCACATCCAAGGCACGACGCTCCACACGCACATTCGCCGCAAGAAAGCACAGGGCGGGTACACCTCGGACGAGTTCCGGAAGATCGCTGGCGAAGCCTCGGCGGGGCTTGCAGCCATCCACGCACAGGGTCTCGTGCACGGCGATTTGAAGCCTGGCAACGTCATGGTCACGCCCGACCGGGTCGTCATCCTCGACTTCGGCTTCGCTCAAGAGAGAGCGCGCCTCAGCGCGCGTAAACCCGGCGCGCCCCCAGACGGCGGAACGCCGAACTACATGGCGCCCGAACGCTTGCGTTCCGGTGGCGCCAGCATGGAAGACGACATCTACGCGCTCGGGCTGACGCTGCTCGAGATGTGGACGTGCCGCGTGCCAGAGCCAGGTTACCGGCCCCGCTCGAAGCCGATGCGTTCTCAGATCATGTTCGACGTCCCCTCAGGATTGTCGATCGACGAAGTCAAACAGATCTACCGCGCGCTCAGCGAAGATCCGAAGCAGCGCCCCCGCGCGCGACGCTTGCGTTTCTTCAACCCAATGGCGCTGACCACGAGTCAGGCGCAGATCCCGCGTGAGCGCATCGCACCCGGCCCGCCCCTCGGGCGTTCGGTAGCGCAAACGTTTACTCCCGGCGCGCAATCGTTGTTGGTCACGTTTGCCAGCAACGCCAAGGACTTGGCTGGCCGACTGTATCCCCTGACGCGGCCGGAAATGACGTTGGGCCGGCGCACGGATCAGCACATCTGCATGCCAGAGCCAACCGTGTCCGGTAAACACGCGACGCTGCGATGGCAGTCGGGTTCGTGGCTCGTGGAGGACGCCCGTAGTACCAACGGTACCTACGCGGATCACAGCTACGAGAAGAAGCAATCGGTGACGTTGCTGCACGGCATGGAAGTACAGCTCGGTGAGTGCCGGGTGAAGCTCGTCAGCTTCGACGTCGATTCACCGCAGCACAAGCGTGCCCAAGAATACTTGCGGCAGCGTAACGGCTTGACCGGTCTCCTACATCGCGACGAATTTCGCGCTGCGACCAAGGAAGAGCTGAGCTTCGCCGAGTGGGACGCCGTGCCCATGCACCTCGCCATCTACGAGATTCGCAGCCCGAACAGCCCCGCCTCCGATCGGCCCACGATTACGGAGATGTTGGCGCTGCGCCGCGCCGCGCAGCGGGTGATCGAGCTCACCGAAGTGCTGCTCCTGAGCATCATCCCCGTGACGGCGGGCCACACCGGACCGCTGAGCTTCGGCGTGGTGATGACGGGCCCGAGCACGGACGAGGTTCGCCACGTCGTCGAGCAGGTGGTGTCGCAAGTGCAAGGCTCGATCCCCGAGTCGCTCACCTTGGTGGCACGCATCGCTCAAGCTCAGCCGCGCATGTCCGTCGACACGTTGTTCAACGGCTGAACATGGTGCCGCCGTTGGGCGCGGGAGTCCCTTCGTGGCTGGTTCGAGTGGGCACAGGTGGTGCAAATGTGCCGGACTACCAGTTTAAGCCGTGGCTGAAAGTCTCTACGGCGACGCCTAACGAAGTGGCGTGAGGAGTAACCGCTGCGGCCGCTCTTGCTGACGTTGGCACGGCGGGTATGTTACGCCTTCCAGTCCGAGCGCACAGGTGCTCGCGGTTTTGACGGCTTCTACGCGACCTTCGTTTCCCGCTCCGAGTGAGCCAAATCTGCGTCGACTGGGCACTGGCGGCGGGGGAGACAGACCGTTGCGCGCCCAGCTCGTCGTGGCCGCGGTGGGGATAATGCTGGTGGTGGCCGTTCCGCTGTACTTTTTGCGGCGGCCGTCCGCTTCGGACAGCGCCGTAGAGGCTCACTCGGCCTCCGAACGCTCGCGGCTGATACGAACCGCGATCGAAGCTGGGGCGCCGAAAACGGAGGTCAAGCTCGGGGTAATCCAACGCCTCAAGTGCAGCGCCGCCTTCAACAAAGAAGGCAACGAAGGCACGTTGTGCGACCGGTTACCGCCGCTCGAGGCGGCGTTGGAGAAGGCCGTCAAGGAGACGGCCGAATGCGCACCAAACACGGGCAAGGGCGGGAGCATCAATTTCGTATTGTCCGCCGACTTCAACCAGAAGCGCTTGAACCTGTTTCCGGGGGCCAGCGGCTCGTGGAAGGGGCCTCAGGCCAAGGCGGCAGCAAAGTGTGTGCTGCGCGCCTTGGAGGCGACCCCATGGGCCGACGTGCCCCACAACTATCGCTTCTACATGTTGGGTCTGATGGCCACGTACCCGGCACCCGATCCAATGGGAATGGTCCCGGACTTCGAGTAGCCGACGCCGGTTTACGGAGGGGGCGGCTTGGGCCGATCCAACGGGGTCACGGTAGCCGTGATGAACTGGACGGTCTTTTCGGCGTCCCCGAGCCGCTGCATGAACAGACCCGTGAACGTGCTGAACAAAGCGCTGCCGGGAGCTGCAGTGGTGCTTCGCGAAGGACGCGTCACCCATTGCCGCAACCGGTTCATCAACTCTTCGTCGAGGGGATTGATACGCACCGTTCCCTCGAAGAACACTGGCGCGCCACGAGCCAGCTCGGTGCTGTCGGCCAGGACGAGGTCGTTGATTTCGGCGCAGCGGCGAAGCACACCCTCGAGCGTCGGGGTCCAATGACGTTGGGTTTTGGCGACCGACGAGCGGCTCACCTCCACTCGATACATCTCCTCCCACACGTGCCAAGTCACTTTGCAACTCAGGTAAGCCGAGGCGACGGGTGAAGTCGCGTTGGGACGATACGTCAGCGCCGTGAACAACAGGCGCGTCGGCAGACCGCGTTGCAGCTTGGTGCGGATCTCCGCGTCGATGACGTCGCGGAAGTCGACGGAACCGAGCAACTGTCCGCTCGCGGCGTCCCAGGTGAGCGTCGCTTTACGAACCGCCAGTCCCGGCGTCGGCGCTTGCGCACGCGCCTCGCTCACCGTCGCGAGCACCACCCAGACGAGCGCCATCAGCGCCGCGTACACGGGGTGCAGCCGCGCCATCGTGGCCCAGCGGGCCTTCGCCGTTCCGGAGAGTGGTGCGTCGAGGGTGCGCGTGTTCACTCGCTCGGAACCTCCGCTCCGCGGTCGCTGCGCGCGAAACCGAGCAAGTTGGAGACGGAGAACGAAAAGCCACCGAGGCTCGTATCCAGCTTCAGGCCCAAGCTGGCAGTGAGGTCGATCGGGATACGAGCCAGCCCCCGGCGGTCGCGCGGCGGACGGTCCAACTGACGTTGATCCGTGAGGGCGAACACCCCGCCACCCGCGAACACGTCGAGGCCGTAGACGGAGCGCGAGCCTCGGTACAACGGGATACGGTATTCGGCGGTGACCTTGGCGGCGTAGTCGCCGTAGCGGGTCTCGGCGATGGCGGTGTCCAGGAAGTTCGGCGCTGGGCGGTCGTCGAACGACAACCCGAGGATCCGACCCGGTCGGAAATCGGAGAGGTCGCCGATGTAGTACTGGTCGATGAACGGCGCATGGCCGGCGATCAACCCCGCGAAGCCGAAGAACGAGAGCACGTGGCCGTGTGCCAATGGGACGTGCCAGGAGCCTTCGAGATCTATTTTCTGATAGCCGTAATCGCTGAGGAACGGTCGCAAGCCCACATCCACCGACGCGTTCAGGCTCATGCCGCTCGTGGGCAAGATCGGTTGATCACGGGTGTCGTGAAACAAGCTGAAGCGCAACGTCGAGAGCGTGCTCTCGCCTTTTTGGATGTTGAACTGCAGCGGTTCTGTCTCACCACCGTAGACGTGGGACGCCGCGCGCGGGAGTGTGGCCTGCAGGTGCTCGGCGCGCAAGTGCAGCCAGGCTTGAGTCGACACGCCGAGATCTCGGCCGAGCCCCGCCGTGACGGCGCGCCGCTTGTAGTTCACGACCGCCTGGCGTCTCACGCGGTCCGTTTGGTTGGGATCGTCCCAGCGGACACCCGCATTGCCGAAGAAGCCGAGCCCGTCGTCGTGGAGCAACTCGCCGTCGAGCATCCACGGCCCGCCGGAGAGCGCTGGGTCGTAGTAGCGCAGCGCCACGCCCTCTTGGTCGGCAGAAAACGCCGCGGCCACGCCGAGCGTGATGCCGGTGCCGAGCAAGTTCGTCTCGGCCGCGTCGATGCCCGCGAACGAGGAGATGTCCGACTGCCCGCCGGTCGTGTCGGCGCTGGCGGCGAGCCCCATCCATACGTCGTTGACGACGACCGTGTTGCGCTCGACCACTTGTACGACGAGTGAGACGTGACCCGGCGCGGTGCCCTTGCGCAACGACAGCGTCGCGTCGCGAAAGAACCCGGTGCCGAGCAGGCGGAACTTGGTGAGCACCAATCGACGGTCGTCGACGTCGAGCACGTCACCGGGGGTGAACGGAATGAAGCGCGTGATGACCGAATCGCGGGTCCGGGTGTTGCCCAAAACGACGATCGAATCGACGATGTAACGGACGCTGGATTGGCCGTTCTGTTCGCGCGTGGAGTTAGGCTCCGCGAGTTCACTCGCTGCGGCACTCGGGGCGCCGGACCGCGGTGGGAGGGAGCCGGACGGGTCCGAGGAGGTGCTGGGCCCAACCTGCGTGGCGTCGGCTGTGCCGTCAGAAGTGAGCGCCGGGTCTGGTTGCGCTTCGACGCTCGATTCAGACTCGGCTGTAGGACCACCTGCGGCGACTTCCGGCGAAGGTGAGGTTGGGCTCGTCGTGGTGGCGGGTGTGCTCGTGGTTCGCGGGTCCGGGACGGAGGCAGGCGTTGGTTGTGCCTGCGCCCGCGCAAACGAAGGAGCGAGCAGGCACGTCGCGGTGACGAGGAGCGCCGCATAACGTCGCAACCCGTACCAACCCGTCACTGCCTCGCGATGCCACAGCGCCCCGGATCTCGTCCGGGCACGACGACCCCGTTCGAGAATCACGCGCTCGCGCTCTATCACGGCGGAACCATAGACCGGCTGCCGCTACGGTTGAACCAGCAAAGTGAAAAGCCAGCGTAAGCGCCGCCAAATTGTGTCTTGGTCGGCGTGATCAGTTCTGCGAACATGCGGGCATGAGTAGTTTTCATGCAAGTAGCGTTGGTCGTGACGTCAGTGGTCGCGGCTCGGTCCCGGCACGGCGTGGGTTCGTGCGAGCGGCTTGGTTGGTCGTCGGTGCGGTCGTGAGTTTGGGATGCCAACGGGCGCCATCCGAGCCGCCCTCCAAACCCGCCGCGGAACCGGCCGTTTCGGCGACGCCGCCGGCGACGGTGAGCGCCGCGCCCGCGCCCAAGCCCGCAAACCCGCACGGCGCCGACATGGGGCGCCCCGCGAGCGCGGCAAGTGAACTCGCGATCACTTGGAGCGACCCCGACGGGTGGCAACGGGTCGCGCCGAAGAGCCCGATGCGCGCCGCGCAATACACCGTCCCGCCAGCCGCGGGTGACTCCGAAGCCGCCGAGGTCACGGTCTTTCACTTCGGTCCGCAAATGGGGGGCGGAGTGGAGGAGAACATCTCGCGCTGGACCGGACAATTCAAAGGCGTAGCTCCCGAGGCGATCGCGCGTTCGTCGAAGAACGCCAACGGCCTCACGCATTCGTTCGTGCAGATCACGTCGGGTCAGTTCCAAGGAATGGGGCCGATGATGGGCGGCGGGGCGTCCGAGCCGAAGGACAACTACGGATTGTTGGGCGTCGTCACCGAAGCGCCGAGCGGCAAGTACTTCTTCAAGATGACGGGTCCCAGCAAGACCGTGGCGGCCAACAAGGCTGCCTTCGAGCAGCTCGTCGACAGTATCCGAACGAAGTGAGATGCCATGCCCGAACTGCCCGATGTCGACCTCTACGTAGAGCGCATCGGCGCGTTGTTCGGGCAGCAGCGCCTGCTCGGCTTGCGGCTCGCTTCGCCGTTCGTGTTGCGATCCGTGGCCGTTGCTCCGGCGGCCGTGGTTGGTCGCCAGTTGAATGCCGTAGCGCGGTTAGGTAAACGCATCGTCCTCGAGTTCGAAGGTGAATACTTCGCGGTGGTACACCTGATGATCGCGGGGCGCTTCCACTTGAAGAAAGCTGGCGCGCCGATACCGAAGAAGCTCGGCCTCCTGTCCTTCGACTTCGAGACCCAATCGATGATGCTGACGGAGGCGAGCACTCAGAAGCGCGCGAGCCTGCATCTCGTCCAGGGGCGAGCGGCACTCGCCGAGTTCGACCGCGGCGGCTTGGAGCCGTTGACGTCGACGCCAGCGACACTTGCCGCGCGCCTCACTTCGGAGAATCGGACGCTCAAGCGCGCGCTCACCGATCCAACTTTCGTCAGCGGTGTGGGCAACGCGTACTCCGACGAAATTTTGCACCGCGCGGGGTTATCGCCCGTGGCGCGCACGGCGTCGCTCGACGACGCCGAGTGGCAGAGACTGCACACGGCCATGGTCTCGGTGCTCGGCGAGTGGAAGGAGCGTCTGCGAGGCGAGGTGGGTGACGGGTTTCCGGAGAAGGTGACCGCATTTCACGAGCAGATGGCGGTGCACGGCAAGTTCGGCAAACCGTGCCCAGTGTGTGCAACAGCGGTGCAACGGATCCGCTACGCCGCCAACGAGCTCAACTACTGTCCGCGGTGTCAAACTCGGGGCAAGTTGCTCGCGGACCGGAGCTTGTCGCGGCTGCTCAAAGGTGATTGGCCCAAGACGATAGAAGAGCTCGAGAATTTGCGCGGTGGCTGACGTCATGGCCGCGTGAGCCTGGCACCGCGGCTTGACACTGGAGTTGACGCTCGACCAAGATGGGCCGGTGAATCCTCCCTGGCAACACCTAGGCCTGCTCGTCCTCGGCGGCAGCGCCGGCACACTGGCGCGTTACTTGATTGCCAGCGCGATCTCGGCGGAGCGTTACCCTTGGGGGATCACCGTGGTGAACCTGAGCGGTGCGTTGCTGTTTGGTTCGTTTTGGGGACTGTTCGAAGCGAACGCGGTCGCGCGAGCTTGGTATCTGCTGGTATTGACGGGGTTCATGGGCGCCTACACGACGTTTTCGACGTGGGTGTTCGAGATTGTCCGCGCCGCCGAGCAAGGTCGTTTCGTCACCAGCGTGCTCCACTTGCTGATCCACGTGGTACTGGGTGTTGCCCTCGTTTGGATCGGAATGTGGATCGGCCGTTCGTTGAAGTTGGGGCTCTCGTGAAGCAACTCAAGGCGCTGGTGCCAACGCGACTCGCTGCGCCGTTGGCGTCCCTGATGTCCGAAGCCGGCGCGAGTGCGGTCGATACGGCGACCGAAGCGGACGCTCACGGCCGGCTTTTGGTTACCGCTTATTGTGAGGCGGCGCGCGCCCGCGGCATCGCCAAACGCTGCCAGAACGAACTATCGGAGCTCGCGCGCCGCGCGAAGCTCGGCGACACCCCCAAGGTCGAGATCTCGGACGTAAGCGCGGACTGGGAGACGAGCTGGACGCAGGTGTTGCCACCAGCGCGACTGGCACCGGGCCTTGTGCTCGTGCCCGAGGGGGTTGCTTATCAGGCGGCCCCGGGTGAACGCGTGATTCGACTGGAACCGGGCTTGTACTTCGGCTTCGGTGAGCATCCGACCACTCAGCTGATCAGCGAGTGGATAGGGCGCTCCTGTTTGGGCGCGTCGGTGCTCGACGTGGGTTGTGGCACGGGAGTGCTTTCGTTCGTGGCCGCGTTTGCCGGAGCGGCGAGTGTCTTTGGCATCGACATCGACGGACCCAGCGTCGCGAGCGCGCAGCGTAACGCCTCGAACAACGGCTGGGCGGAGGTGTGCACCTTCGCCAGCGATCCGCTCCAGGACGTAGAGCGGAGGTTCGGGGTGGTGCTCGCCAACATCGACGCCAGGACTTTGACTTCGTTGGCCGAGCACCTCTGTCGCGTCTTGGCGCCAGGCGGACGCCTGGCGCTCACGGGGGTGTTGGAAGAACAAGTCGAGGGGGTGTGCTCCGCGTTATCGGCGGCAGGTGTTCCCGTCGAGGTGAGCGCCGTGGATTCGGGGTGGGCTCTCCTCACCAACACGCCGCGCCTCAGGTAACTGAACGGACGCTGCCCCTAGACAGGAGGTCCGGGGACAAGGGCTCAGCGTCCCATAACGGGGCGCAAACACAGCCGGTCCGTTCAGACCAATCGTCGCGACAAATTCGTCAAGGATCGCTCTGATTTGGCAGGATGACCGCCGCTCGGCGCCACGTGCTTGACGCTTTGGTCGTCAATTTCTTGACGCTCCTCTTGGCGCTACGTGCGCACCGGCGCGGATTTACACGGGAGGGATGTTCAGCGTCCACCTGGCACACGCCTTGCTCGATGCCAGGGCATGCAAGCGACTGAAATGGGGAACATGGGGCGCGCGGAGCGGCTCGAGCCGAAGCCGTGGTGTGTGGATTCGCGCGCGGGTGAGGACCTAGCTTGGGTGTTGTTGATTGACGACGACCCCGTAAACACACGGGCGCTATCGCGCTGGCTCAAGACCGAGTTTGGGGTAGCCACGCGGTCGGCGCGCACGATACATCAAGCCGACTGTTGGCTGCGCAGCATGCCAGCTCCCCACGCCATCATCACCGACTTCGACTTGGTCGCGGAGGAGACCGGAGCGTCGGCGTTGTCGCACTTTCGAAGCCGCGGCGTGGTCGCACCCGCGGTCGTGGTTACCGGCGCACCACTCCGAGCACGCGCCGCACTCTGCGGGATGGACCTGGCCCAGGTACGCGTGTTTTCCAAGACCGCCTTCCACGACGAGCTACGCCGCTGGTTGAGCACCGAACTGCTGCGCGCTGCGGCGTCGAGCGGTGCCGTGAGTAACGGTCCCGTCGCCAGATCGGCGTATTGACGAAGCCCGTCGATTTCGAGACAGGCAATACACCGTCCTGGGGCCTCTCAGGAGGAGGTCACTGGATCTCGACGAGATCCATCTCGATGGTTTGCGCGGACTTTTCGCCCTCGACCTCGACTTTGACGCGGTCACCCGGATTGAAGCGATCGAGCGTGTTGTACAAGTCGTCGTAGTCCGCGATCTTGTATTCGTTGATCGCGACAATCACGTGGCCTAGGCGCAGGCCGTCGGTCGTGCGCTGTAAACCCACCAACCCAGAACGCGCTGCGGGTGAATCGGGGATCACCTCCAAAACGATCACACCCTTGACGCCCAAACGACGCTCGAGGCGTTGAGTGGGATCGATGCGCACGCCCAGGCCAACTTGCTTGGTCTTGCCGAACTCGACGATCTGCGGAACGACCCGTTTGATGAACTGCACGGGCACAGCGAACCCGATGCCTGCCGAGGAGCCGCTGCGCGAGTAGATCATCGTGTTCATCCCGATCAGGTAACCCGAGGAGTCGAGCAACGGCCCCCCGGAGTTGCCGGGGTTGATGGCTGCGTCCGTTTGCACCATGTCGCGGATGGTGACGCCGCCGATGCCCTGGACCTCGCGTCCCAACGCGCTCACGATCCCCGTCGTGAGCGTCTGATCCAGGCCGAACGGATTGCCGATGGCGAGGGTCTTCTGGCCAACCTCGAGCGGCAACAGTTTTTCCCGAACCGAGATTGGCTTGAGGTCGGGGGGAGCTTTGACGAGTTTGAGCACCGCGATGTCTTTGCGAGGCTCGGCACCAACGACCTTGGCTTCGAACTGGCGGTGGTCGTGCAAGGTTACCGTGAGCTGCTGTGCGCCCTGGATGACGTGGAAGTTCGTCACGATGTGGCCTTGGTTGTCCCAGATGAATCCGGAACCCGAGCCAGCCGGGACTTCGGCGGTCGTTCCTGCCCAGTAGTCGACGACGACTCGCGTTTGAGTGACGAACACCGTCGACGGAGCGACCGTTCGGAACACATCGATCGAGTTGCGTTCGTCCTCGGTGCGAAAGCCGGGAGCTGGCGGCGGAACGGGTGGAGTTGGCGGCACGGCGACGTGGGGCGCGACGCTGGCGCCCGGCAGCGCCGTCTCCGCCTGACCGAGCGCGTGGGGCTCAACGGGAGTGGCTTGGGTGGAGGAGGGCCGCTGGCTAGCTCCGGAGTGACCGGTTGACGTGCAACCCGCAAGCGCGGTGGCTAGGGCCGTCGAGCCGGACACGATGAACGACGCGGCGACCAGCGTCCGCGCGACGCGAGACGACGTGGCCAAGAACTGGGACAAGGTCATGCAGCCACCATAACGCTCGGCGCCACACCGGTCACCTGTTACTATCGTAGGCATCGCGGGCGAGACAGTTTGCCCACTCGTCCGTCTCCGCTAGACTCCGAGCCTATGGCGAACGAGCGAAAGTACATGGTTTTGAGTGCCGTCGGGGCTGACCGGCCAGGCTTGATCGAGAAGGTGGCTTCGCTCATTCATCAGGCAGGCGGCAATCTCGAGGACAGCCGTATGGCGATCTTGGGGGGCGAATTCGCGCTCATCTTGTTGTTCAGCGGCCCTGTTGGAGCCGTCGAGAAGGTGCAAGCAGGCAGCGAAGCCTTGGCCAGAGAGCTGGACCTTACCGTTACTCTGAGGCCTACAGTCGCTCAGCCTTCGACGCGAGACTTCTTACCCTACCGCTTGCGCGTCTCGGGGATGGATCGGCCAGGCATCGTCGCCCGCGTATCCGCGGTGCTGTCGCGTCAGGAAGTCAACGTCTCGGCCTTGGACTCGACGCTCGTCAACGCGCCGCTGAGTGGTACGCCCATGTTCCAGCTCGAATGCCGACTCCAGGTACCATCGGGTGTTGGTATCAAGGCGCTGCGCGGGGAGCTCGGTAGCTTGTGCGAGGACGAAAACCTCGATTTTGCCCTCGACGCACAA
Source organism: uncultured bacterium (assembly GCA_966249405.1). Taxonomy (GTDB): domain Bacteria; phylum Myxococcota_A; class Polyangia; order Polyangiales; family Polyangiaceae; genus SZUA-265. Next base: position 14,179 of record CBINDO010000025.1, read on the forward strand.
GGCGCCTGAACGACACGCTGATTGGCCGCCGCCTCGGCGTCGACTACCGCATTCGGCCCTTGCCGCTGGCAAATTGGCCACGATGGGATTATGGGGCGAGCCCATGGTTGAGTCGGTCCCGAACGTCCTCGCCGCTCGCTACGCGAGCGCCGAAATGGTGCAACTTTGGTCCCCCGCGCGCAAGATCGTCTTCGAACGCGAGTTGTGGATCGCCGTGCTCAAGGCGCAACGGGACTTCGGCCTAGACATCCCAGCGGACGCGATTGCAGCGTACGAACGCACCAAAGCGCAAGTCGACCTAGCGTCGATTGCGGCACGGGAGCGACACCTGCGTCACGACGTCAAGGCGCGCATCGAGGAGTTCTGCGCTTTGGCCGGCCACGAGCACATCCACAAGGGCATGACGTCCCGTGACCTCACCGAAAATGTCGAGCAGATGCAGGTCCGTGCGTCGCTCGAGCTGGTGCGTGACCGCTTCGTCAAGGTGCTGGCGCAAATGGCGAGTCGCGCCACCGAGTTTCAGTCGCTGGTGATGGCGGGTCGCAGCCACAACGTCGCCGCTCAGGCCACCACCTTGGGCAAGCGTTTCGCCAACGCCGGCCAAGAGCTCTTGTGTGCGTTCGAGCGGCTCGAAGACTTGCTGGCGCGTTATCCGCTCCGCGGCATCAAGGGGCCGGTCGGAACGCAACAAGACATGCTCGACTTGCTCCAGTCCAAAGAACGGCTGGATGCTCTCGAGCAGTCGATCGCCCGTCACCTCGGGTTCGAAAAGACGCTCACCAACGTCGGCCAAGTTTACCCGCGCTCGCTGGACTTCGAGGTGGTTTCGGCTTTGGTCCAGCTCGCTTCTGGCCCAGCAAACTTGGCCAAGACCCTTCGCCTCATGGCCGGCCAAGAACTAGCTACCGAGGGCTTCAAGCCTGGTCAGGTTGGCTCGTCGGCGATGCCGCACAAGATGAACGCTCGTTCGTGTGAGCGGGTAAGCGGCTTCACCGCCATTCTGGGCGGCCACCTCGCCATGGTGGGCGCTCTCGTGGGCGATCAGTGGAACGAAGGAGACGTCAGCTGTTCGGTGGTGCGAAGGGTTGCGCTCCCCGACGCGTTCTTCGCCATCGATGGCCTCAGTCAGACGTTCTTCGCCATTCTCTCCGAGTTTGGGGCTTATCCGGCAGTGGTCGAGCGCGAACTCGCTCGATATTTGCCCTTCCTCGCGACCACCAAGGTGCTGATGACGTGCGTCCGCGCCGGCATGGGCCGCGAGCAGGCCCACGAGGTCATCAAGGAACACGCGGTGGCCGTTGCGCTCGCGATGCGCGAACGCGGCGACGCCACCAACGACTTGGTCGAACGGCTCGGCAACGATCCGCGCATACCGGCGACCGTGGAGCAGCTTCAGGCCGTACTCGCCAACCCGCTCGAGTTCGTCGGCCTGGCGCGCGACCAGGTCCAGCACTTCGCCGCCGAGGTAGAAGCCGTTACGCGCCGTTACCCCGGGGCGCTGGGATACGAACCCGCTCCCATCCTGTGAGCGACGAGCGCCGGGCCTCTACTTGCACACCAACTTCGAGGCCCACAGTTCGTGACCATACTCCTGACGGACGAAATAGAAGCTGGAGAGCGACTGCGCCTGACCGACCACGACGCCCTCGTAGGCGTCGCGCCCAACTGGTGAGACGACCAGGGGTTCACCCCGCGGATCGAGCCCGGAGTCGAGGAGCGAAACCACGACTTCCTGCTTGCCCGCAACGCCGCGCGTGTATTGGAGCGCGAACGCGTCGCCGACGCGAGCCAACGTGGGGTTCACGATTCCCTGGTCTGCCCGCAGTACCTCTTTCGGAGTCGTCGGCAACGCACCACGGTCGCTCGCAGCGACCAAAATCTTGTCCCGCGTCGGCTTTTCGCCGGCCGCATAAACCACCAGCACCTGTTTATCGGTAACCAACAGGGACGGGGCTTCGATGCGAAGTGAACCCGTCGCCAAGGTCGCGAGTTCACCCACGGCCTGCCCCGAAGGCGAGATCTTACCGAGGAGAATCTTACCGCGTTCACCACCTGCGCGTAGTGCGACGAGGGTCACGTCATCACCTACGGCGGCTACGTCCGGGATCGAGATCGTGTCCCACTCCGTCTTCCACACCAGCCGATCGATGAGGTCGCTGTCACCGCGCACCGCCAGGCCTTCACGGTTGAGTCCAAAAAAGAGCGGCGGTTCAGTGGGTAAGGTTATCGTGCTGCGCAACGTCGAGGCAGCGCGACTTACCCGATACTTGGCGTCGCTCCCGCTCACCACGGGAGTGACGCTCCACAGCGGGCTCGTCTGGTTGTCCGAAAAAGCCCGGGTTACGGTCAGCGATTGGGTATCTAGGGTGATCCCCGCCGCGATCCGACCCGTCTGTGCGTAACCAATGGCCAGGTTGTTCGTGCCCAGCGATGCCACGGCCGGGCGGACTTGGGCGTGGGCGAACTCCGAGAGCTGCGCTTGTTTTTCGACCGTGCACAGGGGAACCGGCGCCGGCGCGGAGGTCGTCGGCGCGGGCAACTTCACGGGCGCCGCTGCGCTGGGCGCAGTGGCAGTCCGAGCCACGTCGCCGTCCGACTGACGCGACGCGAACCACGCCGCGCCGGCCGCGGTGCCTCCCAGGGCGACGAGAGCGAGCCACAACTTGCGTCCGCGGCCACGCGTCTCACCGTCTCCGCGACTCGAGTCCAAGCGCGAGGTGAGGGTCGGCTCGTGCGCCCCAAACGGCGCGCCACCTTCGGTGTTGGGCGGCTGGAAAGGCGGCGGGCCGTGTCCGGGCGCTGAATCCGCGCGGTTGGGCAGCGGCAGATGGCCGGGCGCACTCGGGACCGACGGTGGCGTCATGGGCGCGCTCGTGACCACTGGCGACGACGACGGTGCCGGTAACGGAGGCGGTGGAGTCGACTCGGGGAATGGCGGCGGTGTCGGAGGCGAGGAGGGGTTGACGACGTACCCCGGATACGTCGGCATCTTGTGAGCGAGCCGTTGGGCCAAAGCTCGTCGCTTGACCTCGTGATGGACGAGGGGAACGCCTTCTTGCCCCGGTGGTCGCTCGGAATGCAGACCTGAACGGGGGGTCACGGGCGCGTCATCGACCCGTGATTCGTTCAGGGCACGTTCGAGCTCGTCGGCATCAATCTGGACCGTCGGTTCGTCGAAGTCGTCGTTCGCGTACCGAGCCAGCTCGAGGTGCGGGCTCGACGGGATCGAGCTCCGCGGCCGCGACGGAATCGGCGTTACCCCTTGTTGCAGCCCCTGGTGGCGGAGCCGGAGTGCCGGGTACTCGTGGAGCGGCGGAGGCAACTTCGGAAGGTGCGTGCGGGCGGTCGGCGTACGTACGACGTCCCTGGAGTTGTGAGGCAAAACGGACTGCAGCTCGGCAACCGCCATGGCCGGCAGCCAGTCGCGCCAGCCGGTTCTGGTCACCAAGGTGTAGGGCGCCAAACGCTGGGCGGACAAGCCTGCCGCGAGTTGGCTCTCGTTTCCGTGGTGTTCGACGCCGTCTTCACCCACCCATGACCAGTCGTCCTGCACTCGCTTCTCTTGGCTCCGTTTCGCGTACCAAACGCGGTTCCCTATATCGCTTTGAATGCCGCAAGTCGACAGCAGTATCTGCACGGCGTGCCACGAAATTTCGCGGGTGTCCGGCACCGTTCATCGCCCGCGGCGATAAGCGATGAGCCACGGAAAATTCGCCGCGTGGCTGTGAGTCACGCCCGCGCGGGGGGTGGCTCGTCCGGCTGCGGCGACTTTTGCCGCGCGCGAGCGGCGTCCCAACCGAGCCTATTGTCCGGGAATGTAGGTCAGGCACGCCGCTGAACGGCGGCCGACTCTTCAATGGCCGGCGTTGGCGAAGGCTTGGAAACGTTGCTTGTTGTTGGCTTTGCGATAAGCTTCGCCGCCGTCGACCACGCCACTTTGAACGGCTGCTTCCAGGGCATCGTCGAGTAGCTGCATGCCGCGACCTTTCCCGGCGCCGATGATCGAGTTGAGCATCCCGGGATTGGCCTCGCGAATGGCTCCGCCGAGTCCCGTCTCTCGCAGCAATACTTCGTGGATCCCAACCCGGCCTCCGCCGACTTTCCGGCACAAGATTTGGGAGACCACCGCCTGCAGAGAGTCAGCCAACATGCCTCGCGCCTGGGATTTTTGATCCCGGGGGAAGACGTCGACGATGCGATCGATGGTTTTCGCCGCGCCGTTCGTGTGGAGCGTGCCGAGGACCAACACGCCCATGCTCGCCCCCTCCATGGCTAGCGAGATGGTCTCGAAGTCACGCATTTCGCCGACGAGAACCACGTTCGCATCTTGACGCAGGGCCGCCCCGAGCGCTTTGGCGAAAGACGGCGCATGGGTTCCGACCTCACGGTGAGACACGACGCTCTTGCGGTTCTTGTGCACGAACTCGAGCGGATCTTCGATGGTGACGATGTGCTTGCAGTGACGACGGTTGATGAGGTCGATGATCGACGCCAGGGTCGTCGACTTACCGCTGCCCGTCGGGCCCGTCACCAACACGAGACCCGAGTCGAGATCGGCCAACTTGGGCACGGACGCCGGCAGCCCGAGTGCCTCGGCCGGCACAATCTCTTCCGGAATGCGGCGGAATACGGCGCCCACCCCCTCCTGTTGCTCGAAGTAGTTGCCGCGAAAGCGACCGACCCCCGGCAGCGCGTAGGCGAAGTCGAGGTCGTGTTCACGTTCGAAGGATTGCCACTGCTTCTCTGAGACTATTTCCTTCAGGATACCTCTGAGCTCGGCGTCCGTGATCGGTTCCCTCGAGGCGAGCGACACGATGTTGCCGGAGTCTCGGTAGGCGGGCGCTTTACCTGCGGCGAGGTGGAGGTCGGAGCCCTTGTTGTCTCGCAATGCGACGAAGAGACGTTCGATCTGAGCCATGAGAACCGGGGACTCCTGTTAGTTGAAGCGCTCTTTTTGCACGGCGACGGCGCGCGCGTCGGCCTTGTTGACGACGCCGGATGCCACCAGCGCGAGCAAAGAATCGTCGAGGCTGATCATCCCGAGCGCTTTGCCGGTTTGAAGCACGGATGGCAGCTGGTGAACCTTGTCGTCGCGAATGATGTTCGATACGGCGGTCGTGACCACCAGGATTTCGACGGCTGGTACGAGCCCCGAGCCGTCGGCCCGGGGCAGTAGTCGTTGACTGACGACCGCCCGCAGACTCTCGCTCAGCTGCGAGCGGACGTGCTCCTGCTCGGCCCCGGGGAACGCGTTGATGACGCGGCTGATGGTCTGCGCGGCGCTCGACGTGTGCAACGTTCCCAGCACCAAGTGGCCCGTCTCGGCGGCACTCAACGCCAGACCCATCGACTCGTGGTCACGCAGCTCGGTGATGGCGATGACGTCGGGGTCCTCGCGCAGTGCGGCGCGGAGTGCCCGAGCAAACGACTGGGTGTGGGTTATGACTTCACGCTGGTTGACCTGGCATTGCCCCCGCGGGTAAACGTGCTCGACCGGGTTCTCCATGGTGATCACGTGGTCTTGGCGGGTGGCGTTCAAGTGTTGCACGAGAGCGGCCAGGGTCGTCGATTTGCCGCATCCCGTGGGTCCCGTACACAAAACGATGCCGGTTCGGAAGTCGGTGAGACTGGTCACGATGGGCGGCAACCCGAGCTCCTCGATGGTGCGGATTTGCCGGGGGATGAGTCGAAATACCGCAGAGGTGCCGCGGAAATCCTTGTAAACGTTGACTCGGAACCGGCCCAGGTCCGTCACGTCGTACGCGAAGTCGAGCTGACCCTGGGTTTCGAGTTGTTGACGTTGCTCGGGGGTCAAGATTTGCAGGACCATCTTGGTGGCATCGGACGTGCTGATCGGCGTGTCTCCTCGGAGTGGACTCAGCAGCCCACCGATGCGGGCCAACAGCGCGGAGTCGCCGTGAACGTGCACGTCACTCGCGTTCTTTTTGAGCGCGTAGGCCAGCACCTTGTGCAAGTAGGGACCTTCGTTCATCGAGGGCGCGGCCTCGGTGACGGGCTTGCGAGCTCCTGCCAGCGCCTGGTCGCACTGGGAGTCGAGGCTCTTGACTTGCTCGGCGTTGAGCAGACCGTGTTTGACCAAGAGATCACGTAGCGGCGCGTTTGGAGTGGCCGCGAGCAGCTGGCTCACCGTGGCGCGGGTCACTAGACCCGTCTTAATCGCTAGCTCACCGAACAGTCGATCGCGTGGTGTCATCGAACCTCAGCTGGCGGCAAATTTGGCCGCCTGACGTTGGAGTTACGACCAGCCAGCCTCGCGGGAAAGTCAAAACGCGATCGCGGCCCATCAAGTGTCGTTGGCCCTGCCCCAAAAACACACCCGCGGCGCGTCGGTAGGGGTGGAAGAGGTTGCGCCCGAGGCGGCGTTTGAATAGTTTACGAGGCGGAACGCGCCGATGGTTTCAAGGGCTTGAAGGAACAGTGCATGGGATTCGCCGTCAAATTTTGGGGGGTTCGGGGAAGTATTGCCTGTCCGTCGCCGCGGCACGTGGGGTTCGGCGGCAACACCAGTTGCCTGGAGGTCGTCGCTGGCGAGACGCGCATCGTGCTCGACGCCGGGACGGGCATTCGTAGCCTGGGGCACGAGTTCTTGAAGCAGGACGTTCGCTCGGCGCATCTACTCCTCACGCACTCGCATTGGGACCACATCAACGGCTTTCCGTTTTTCGGGCCCGCCTTCGAGAAGAACCGCCACTTCCAGATTCGGGCTGGCCACTTGTCCAATGCGGGCGGTGTGCGCGCCGTGTTCGCCGGGCAGATGGCGACGCCGACCTTTCCCGTGCCGCTCGAGGCCATGAGTGGTCAACTCGAGTTCGAAGACTTTGTCGCAGGTGAACAGTTCGAGCTGGCGCCGGGGGTGAAGGTGAAGACGGCGCCGCTCAACCACCCGAGCGGCGCGACGGGCTACCGGATCGAATACGGCGGCAAGTCGTTCTGTTACGTCACGGACACCGAACACGTCATAGGCCAGCCAGACCAGTCCGTGCTGGGGCTGATCGACGGGGCCGACTTGGTCGTCTACGACTCGACCTATACGGACGAAGAGTTTGGTCGTCGCGTAGGCTGGGGACACTCGACGTGGCAGGAGGGCGTTCGCCTATGCCGGCAAGCCAACGTGAAGCGCCTCGCGTTGTTTCACCACGATCCGGATCACGAAGATCCACAGATGGAACAGATCGAACAGCAAGCAAAAGCAATGTGGGACGGGGTTTTTGCATCGCGGGAAACGATGCTGGTTCAGTTGGATTGACTTTCACCCCACCCAAAATCAATGACACCCAAACAAGCCATCGAGCGGCGACGCACGTTCGCCATCATCGCTCACCCTGACGCCGGCAAGACGACACTCACCGAAAAACTGCTGCTGTTCGGCGGAGCCATTCAGATGGCCGGCGCCGTCAAGGCGCGAGGTGAACAGCGCCGAGCGCGTTCGGACTGGATGAAAGTCGAGCAGGAACGCGGCATCAGCGTGACGGCCTCGGCGATGACGTTCGACTTCGAGAACAAGACGTTCAACCTGCTCGATACGCCGGGCCACGAGGATTTCAGCGAGGACACGTATCGCACGCTGACGGCGGTGGACTCTGCGATCATGGTGCTCGACGGTGCCAAAGGCATCGAGGCCCAGACGCTCAAGTTGTTCGAGGTGTGTCGCATGCGCGACGTGCCCGTGATCACTTTCATCAACAAGATGGACCGTGAGGCGCGCGACAGCTTCGAGCTGCTCGACGAGATCGAGCAGAAGTTGGCTCTCGACGTCACGCCCGCAAGTTGGCCCATTGGGAGCGGTGACCGATTCCTGGGCTGTTACGATTTGTTCAACGACCGGCTGGTCCTGATGGATCGCAAGCAGCGCGAGACGGTCTCCGAAGGCATCACCTGCAAGGGGCTCGACGATCCCAAGCTCGACGAGTTGCTCCCGGCGGACGCCGTGGCCACCTTGCGCGAAGAGGTAGCGATGGCGCGGGGATTGTGCCCCGAATTCAAAGTCCAGTCCTACCGGGAAGGTCACCTCACCCCGGTTTACTTCGGAAGTGCCTTCAACAACTTCGGCGTCCAAGAACTGCTCAAGGGGCTCGGTAACTTCGCCCCGTCGCCACAGCCGCGACCGGCCACCGAGCGCACCGTTTCTCCCCACGAAAAGCCAGTCACCGGCTTCGTGTTCAAGATCCAAGCGAACATGGATCCCAAACACCGGGACCGCATCGCCTTCTTCCGCATCATTTCGGGTCACTTCGAGCGCGGTCACCGCCTCGTCCACGTGGGGACGGGCGCTCAGCTTCGAATCCACAACCCTGTCTTGTTCCTGGCACAAGACCGTGAACTCGCCGAAGAGGCGTGGGCTGGCGACATCATCGGGATCCCGAACCACGGTAAGCTGCGCGTCGGCGACACCCTCACGGAAGGGGAGTCGTTGCACTTCACCGGTATACCGAGCTTTGCGCCGGAGCTGTTACGCACGGTTCGCACGGTGGACCCGATGCGCGCCAAGCACCTCGAAAAGGCGCTCGTGCAGCTCGCCGAAGAGGGCGCCGCCAGTTGCTTCAAGGCTCGACTCGGCTCGACGTGGATCGTCGGCGTCGTGGGGTCTCTCCAATTCGACGTGCTCGCGGACCGAGTCCGCACCGAATACAATGTCGACGTTCGCTTCGAGGGCACGAGCCTCTACACGGCGCGCTGGATCGAAGCGGACGATCAAGCCGAGTTCAAGCGCTTCGAGGCCGAGAACGGGGCGTCGATGGCGGACGACCATACTGGTCGTCCTGTGTTCCTGGCGCGCAATGACTGGCACTTGGAGCGGACCGAGAAGGACTTCCCCAAGCTGCGCTTCCAAAAGACCCGCGAGCAGTGACTGTTTCAAGCTAGCTCAGGGCTGTCGCGTCTTGCTACGGCCGTGCAGGTACTGCGTCTGTGACGATCGCGTGACACCCCAACAGCGCTTCGAGAATCGAGGCAGGGCGCACGTATTTGGGGGAGTCGGTGAACCATGTTTTTCACCGTGATTCGGTCGCCTTGCACGACCGAGTTGCGCGTGTTTATTAACGTGTGTCACGGGTGTTTCCCCGTGCAGGAGTAATATCTAGGTAAAATGACTAACAGTATCGATGGTTCCAGCGGCACGAGCAGCGTGCGGCTACGGCGGACCAGTGCGTCAGCGGTGGTGGGATGGGCGCTGATTGCGGGCGGCTGCAATGGCACGCACGTAACGAACAACTACTACACGACGCCAAAGCCGGACGCGGGCGAAGAGTCCGACGCGGCAGCCGAGGCCACGACCGCGCCCGAGAGCTCGTCTCCCGACGCAGCGACCACCCCTGGGTCCAGCGACGCCGGCGGCGGGGAGGCGGACGCCGGGGCTGCGAGCACCGACGTTTCGACCATGGACGGCGCGGTGGACGACGGTGGAGCCGGAGATGCTGGGGATGGTGGGGATGGCGGCCCAGAGTTTACGCCAGAAAACCTCCAGCTCGACATGTTCGGCACGTACCAGAACACGTTCAAGTTCGTGGTCTCCGACGACCAGCTCGACATCATGAACCAGCGCTACAACGGCGGTGGCCCGATCTTCCTGCTGGGCAACCCTTACGGCGACATCTATTCGCCGGGTGGAGACGGCGCTGGTGGCACCACCTATGTCGATCACTTGTTCGCCACCAACCCGCAAGGTGAGACGGCAGACTTCGGTAAGACGGAGGTCAAGCTGGTCGGTGAATCCACGGGTCGCCCGTGGACGGAGTCGAGCCTTCCCAACTTCCGCGTCGACACCAACGAGTTCACCAAAGGACACAAGTTCGGCGGCTACGAAAACGTGCGCTTCAATAACGCACTCGTGGGGAGCATCTTCCGCGAGAAGTTCACCCTCGACTTCTACCGCGACCTCGGCTACCCCGCGCCGCGCGCCACCTACGCATGGGTGGAAACGTCGGTGTGGGGCGAGGACGTGAAGGTCCCGTACATCGCGGTCGAAGTTTACAAGCGCGACTTCTGCAAGGATCGCGAAGACTACTTTGGCGGCCAGTGCCCCAACATGTGGGAGTTCCCGGGCGACTTTGGTCAGGGGCGTTTCACTGATCCAGACACGTGCCAGTTCAGCGAATGTGATGCCACGCGCGTGAGCGAGCTAGACGCTATAGTCGCCAACACGCAGCCAGGGCCCGGTTACAAGGCTGCCCTCGCCGATTACCTCGACTGGGATACGTTTCACGAGTTCCAGTGCCTGTCATGGATCTTTGTGACTGGGGACGATGCTCTCCACAACATGAACAACTTCGTGTTGGTGGAGCGCGCCGACGGGAAGTTCCAGTACCTGCCTTATTCGATCGACATCTCGTTCGGCCAGGACTGGTATCGGTACGTGGAACTTCCTGGCCAAAACACCGTGGCGCGGGGCTGCCAGGCGGATCCCGACTGTTGGGCGGACACCGTTGCCACGTGTGACGTGCTTTTGAACGCCTTCGAAGCTGCAGACCCGGTTGCACGGCTCGACAACCTGTACAGCGAGCTGGAAACGGCGGGCATGTTGCGAAGCGGAGACGACGGCCGCTACCAAGACATGCGCAACTACATCGAGGAGCGTCTCGCGAACATGCCCGGTGAGCTCGACGCGTTGCGTGAGGGGCCGTACGCCAACGGTTGCCCAGACGGCCAGATCATGTGCGGCAACTACTGCGCGTACCAGTGGGACTGCTATTTGTGCAACGGCGGTGAAGGACCGGGCCCGAAGCCAATCCCCTTGGCTGAACCCGGTAACGAACAGGACGCGATCATCGTACCGCCTCCACCAGGCGGCGGTGAGACGTCCGCGCCGGTCGACGGTGACGCCGGGGTTCCTGGCGACGGTGACGGCGGTGTCGTCGACCCGTGTCTGCCGAACTACCCGATCTACGGCGTGAAATAGGTCGTCAATCGAGCGTCGAGAACGAGAAAGCGGCACTACTGTCGCTCTTCTCGTTCTCGACGCGACCCGTGTCGACCTGACCCTGGTTGACCATCCAAACGACCTGTTGTCGACCTGACCCTGGTTGACCATCCAAACGACCTGTCGACCTGACCCTGGTTGACCATCCAAATGCCGACCTGGGCGAGTGAGCTGTCGACCTGACCCTGGTTGACCATCCAAAAGCCGACCTGAGCGAGTGTGCCCACCGCTGCGACTGACGACGATCCAACCCGGGTTAACCATCCGGCGACCAACCTGTTTGACCATGTAAGTGCTTGCCGCTCCGATGCGGCCGAACACCGACGAAATGTGTCGACCCGACCCTGGTTGACCGTCCAACGGCGCCGACCCCGCCGACCCGACCCGGGTTGACCATCCAGTGGTGATGACCTGATGACCCGACCGTGTTGACCATCCGGCGACCAACTGCTTTGAGCATGTAGTGCTTACCGCCGATGCGGCCGAACACCGACGAAATGCGAACCTCGTGGTAGTCAGTCCTCGTGCACGCGCGGTCCAATAACGCGTTCACGGTATGAGTTCGACCGCGTCGACCCGGGGTGACAACTTGGGTTAACGACCCGAAGGTAGTCGAGGCAGGCTGCACGACCCCATCGCGAACGCTAGCACCGCCGCGCCGGGGAGAGCTACGCCGATTGCTTGGATGAAAAGTACTCCGCCGCGACTAGCGTCTCGAGGGCTAAGCTGCAGAAACGGCCACATTGTGGACGGTGCGCATCAGCCAAGTTGCTCGCGGAAAGACAGCGGCGCGCACTCCACTGCGCCATGCGCAAAGAGCCTCGCGATAGGCGGCCCGAAACGCGCGCACGACGTCAACACTGACAAGGAATGCTCGGCGTTGGCCGCGGCCGACAGCAAAGGTTGGGTTTAGTCTACGGAGAGGTTCCCAGCCGGTTGCTCGTTTGAACGGCGAGAGCTTCCGAAGGTTCCTGGTGCCCATGAATGTTCTGCCGTTGGCGCGGACCACCTTTTCTGCTTCGAGTCCGAGTCGTTTGAGCTCCCTTTCAACCGCGTCGCGCATTTCCGAAGATGTCACTCTCGAGGCGCACAGCGGCGCAAGCGCCAACGTGGCGCTCTCCGGCCACGCTGGGTTTGTCTCATCAAGATAGACGGTGGGACGGAAGGCCGTCCACCTTGCTTCCCCGATATCTCTCGGTAGCGTCTTCACACCCGGCCACTCTTCAGCGCAACGAACCAGCCCAGCGGCAATCGGGTTAGCCGCGATGTATGCAAGCTTATCGAGAATGGCCTGTTGGGTCCTGAGCTCAACAACTGAGGTCTTGCCACCGTCCCACACTTCACCTTCCCACTTGCGAAGCACCTTTACGCACAACGCTACCGTACGATGAAGCTCTGCCAAGAAGCGGGGTAGGCACCCTCTCACGTCGGTAACGACAAGATGCTCGTGTGTTGACATGAGGGTAACGCCATGGACCAGGACTCCATGGCGATTGGAGATCACAGCGAGCAAGTAGAGATAAAGCTCGTTGAGCTTACTGTCCGGCCGGAACAGGTGCGTCCGGCGCTGAGTGCGTCGAGTGATTAGGAAGGTCAATCCCGGTTCTATGCGGCGAGGATGTGTCACGCGGCGTGTAGGGCAAGCCGCGTGCCTGCGCCAAACGCGACGAAGTAGCGTGCCTTGCGGTTGCGTCAAATCGGCGGACAGGTGGCGGGCGTGGTCACACCGCCAAGGAGGGGGTGGCTCTCCCGATTAGCCAGCACCTGGCGGCCGCGCGGCGAGTGGCGATGGTGGCCAACCAGGGTCGGGTCGAAGCCCACGTCGTGCCTTAACCCAGCATCTGGCGGCCGCGCGGCGAGTGGCGATGGTGGCCAACCAGGGTCGGGTCGAAAGTCCGCTCGAAGAACCGTACGGAAACGCCTTACGGTGTGCGGAGCACCATCAGTCGCAATTCCGTCATGTCCTCCATCGCCCAGCGTATTCCCTCGCGGCCGAGGCCGGAGTCTTTCACACCACCGTACGGCATGGGGTCGACGCGCCACGACGGGACCTCACCGATGAGTACCGCGCCGACCTCGAGTTCGTCCCACGCGCGATTGGCGCGGTAGATGTCGCGAGTGAATACGCCCGCCTGCAACCCGTAACGGCTGTCGTTTACCTCGCGGAGAGCCGCGTCGAAGTCCGAGAACGAGCTCAAGATCACGATGGGGCCGAACGCTTCTTCGGTGCGCAGCTTCGCATCGGTCGCCACGTTTTCGACCAACGTGGGAGCAAACAACGTGCCCTGGCGGTTGCCACCGCACAGGACTCGTGCGCCTTGCGCGACTGCGCTGTCGAGCCAGCCCTGGAGCCGCGAGGCTTCGGCTTCAGAGATCATGGGACCGACGAACGTCATTTCGTCCAGCGGGTTCCCGACTACGAGCGCTTGCGTTCGAATCACCAATTCGTTCCGCAGTTCCGCGTATATCGATTCGTGGGCGAGGATCCGCTGCACGCTGATGCAACTTTGCCCGGATTGGTAGAACGCCCCCGTAACCAACCGGGCGACGGCGTCCTGCAAGTCTGCCGTCTCATCGACGATACACGCCGCGTTACCGCCGAGTTCCAGTACGACCTTCTTCTTGCCAGCCTGGGCTTTGAGATCCCAACCTACCGCGGGTGACCCGGTGAAGCTGAGCAACTTCAAGCGCTCGTCCTCGACGAAGGCCCGCGACGTCTCACGGCGCGTGGGCAAGATGGAGAAGGCGCCGGGCGGCAGGTCCGTTTCGCTCAAGACCTGACCGATGAGGAGCGCGCTCACGGGCGTGAGGCTCGCTGGCTTGAGGACGAATGGGCACCCGACCGCGAGGGCGGGCGCTATCTTGTGCGCCGCCAAATTGAGAGGGAAGTTGAACGGTGAGATGAACGAGCACGGGCCGATCGGTACACGTTTGTACATTCCGCGGTAGTTGCGTGCGCGCTCCGTCGAGTCCAGCGTGAGCACCTCGCCGTGCATTCGGACGCTCTCTTCCGCAGCGGCGCGGAACGTGTCTATCAACCGCGTCACCTCACCGCGGCTATCGCGAATCGGTTTGCCTGCCTCGACGCACAACACGTATGCGAGCTCTTCGGCGCGTTCTCGAAACCGCGCGACGCAGTGCTCGAGGATGCGCTGCCTCTCATACGCCGCCAACCGACGCATCGGTTCCGCGGCTTGCGTCGCGGCGGCGATCGCGCGATCGACGGCGTGTTCGTCGGCGAGGGCTACTTCCGTGACGACGCGCCCGGTGTATTTGTCGGTCACCTCCAGGGTTGCCCCGTCGGTGACCGGCCTATTGGCGAGGTAATAGGGATAACGCGCCGCAAACTCGAACGACGCCCGAGGTGCGTCAGGCACCGCCAGCCCCGAGCGCCTCCAGCGCGGACACCTTCCTGAAGCGGAAGGTGAGACGTTGGTTCGCCGTCGCAGGCTGCGGTAGTTCGCTCGGGTCCGCTGGGAAGGGGAGGGGTTCAGCCGGCGCGACCACGGCGGCCGTGGCCTGGTCGGGCTTCGTCGTGCCGTCTGGTGGCGCTGCCTCGACGTCGACCGTTACATGGCCACCCTCTTGGAGCTCGCCAAACAAGATCTCGTCGCTCAGTTGACGTTTGATCTCGTCTTGGATGAGGCGAGCCAGGGGACGCGCGCCGTTGTCGCGGTCGAAGCCCTTCGTCGCCAAGTACTGGCGCGCGCCGTCGGTGAGTTCGATGGTGACGTTGCGGTCGCTGAGTAACACGCTGGTCTCCGAAATTGCCTTGTCTACGATGCTGCCCATCGTGTCCTGGCTGAGCGGCGCGAACATGATCTTCGCGTCGAGCCGATTGCGGAACTCGGGGCTGAACGTGTTCTTGTACGCGATGTCGGCATCACCGCGGGTATTGCGCTGTCCGAAGCCAACTCGGATCTTCGCGAGATCTTGGGCCCCGACGTTGCTGGTCATAATCAGCACGACATGGCGGAAATCCGCCTTCTTGCCGTTGTTGTCGGTCAACGTGCCGTGGTCCATGATCTGGAGCAGCACGTTGAAGATGTCGGGGTGTGCTTTTTCGATCTCGTCGAGCAGCACCACGGCGTGAGGCGTCTTCGAAACGGCCTCCGTCAGCAGCCCGCCGTTGTCGTGGCCTACGTAACCGGGCGGGGCGCCAATCAGTCGCGATACCGTATGGCGCTCCATGTACTCGCTCATGTCGAATCGCAGCAACTCGATGCCGAGGATGCGAGCCAGTTGTTTGGCCACTTCGGTTTTGCCCACGCCGGTGGGGCCAGCGAACAGGTACGAGCCAATAGGCTTCTCGGGTGGGCGTAACCCGGCGCGCGCCAATTTGATGGCGCTCGCTAGTTCACGGATGGCTTGGTCTTGTCCGAAAACCTTGCCGCGCAGTTCGGACTCCAGGTTCTTCAGAGACGTCTTGTCGTCGGCAGAGACCTGGCGCGTCGGGATTTGCGCCATACGCGCCACGACTTGCTCGATGCGACCAACGTCGACCACCGGCTTGCCCTGGCCCTTGAACTCGAGCTTTGCGTCGGCTCCTGCTTCATCCAGGAGGTCGATCGCTTTGTCGGGCAACTTACGGTCCCGAAGATGTTTGTCGGCGAGCCGCGCCGCTGCTTCGACGGCCGCGTCGTCGTAGGTGAGTTCGTGGTAGCTCTCGTAGCTCTCCTTCAAACCGCGCAAGATCAGCACCGTTTCGTCCACGGTTGGTTCGAGGACGTCAATCTTCTGGAAACGACGCGTGAGCGCGCTGTCGCGCTCCATGTGTTTGCGATACTCTTCGAACGTCGTGGCGCCGATGCAACGCACTCGACCGCTGCTGAGCGCGGGTTTGAGCAAGTTCGACGCATCCACCGTGCCGCCACCAGCGGCGCCCGCGCCGACCACGGTGTGGAGCTCGTCCACGAACAAGATCGAACCCGGCTGCTGCTCGAGCTCGTTGATGACGCCCTTCATGCGCGCTTCGAAGTCACCACGGAACTTGGTACCGGCCAGCAGTGCGCCCATATCCAAAGCGTAGACGATGGCGTTCGACAACTGCGACGGGGTATCGCCCGCGACGATCTTCGCCGCCAACCCCTCCACGATGGCGGTCTTTCCGACACCGGCGTCACCAACCAGCAGGGGGTTGTTCTTGCGGCGACGAGCCAGCACCTGGATCGCGCGCCGTAGTTCCTTGTCGCGGCCGATCAGGGGGTCGATCTTCCCTTCGCGCGCGCGCTGGTTGAGATCGACGGCGAAGCGCTTGAGCGCCGACTCGCCGCCGGCGGCGGGCGCCTCTTCCTCGTCGCTGGAGGCCGGCAACCGGGCCTCGTCCTGTTTGGAGGTGCCGTGGGAGATGTATGTGACCAAGTCGAGGCGCGTCAGGCCATTGTCTTCCATGGCCTTGACGGCAGGGCAGTCGGGCTCGGCGAACATCGCCACGACCACGTTCACGCCGCGAAGTTCGTCTTTGCCGCTCGACTCGACGTGAATTGCCGCGCGCTGCAAGACGCGACGGAAGCCGTTGGAGGTCAGGGGGCTGCCGACGTCGTCCGGGCTCGCGGACTCCATGTCTTCGTCGAAGATGCGCTCGAGTTCGCGCTTGAGACCGGGCACGTTCGCGCCCGCCCGGGTCAGGGCTCTGGCCGTTGGGTGGTCGAGCAAAAGCGCATAGAGCAGGTGCTCGACCGTCATCATTTCGTGGCCGCGGCGATTGGCTTCGGTCGCCGCCACTGAGCAAGCAATCTCAACTTCAGCACTGACCTTCATTCGTCGAATCCTTCCGGCTCAGCCGTGACTCTCAAAGGGTGACCGTTTTGCTGGGCGTACTCCATGACCCGGGTGACTTGCGTTTCGGCGACGTCACGCGAGTAGATGGCGGCCACACCAAACCCTCGGTGGTGGACGTTCAACATGATGTGGGTGGCCTCGGTTTGTGACTTCTTGAAGAACTTCTGGAGCACGTGCACCACGAATTCCATCGTGGTGTAGTCGTCGTTGTGGAAGACCACACAATACCGGCGCGGCTTCTGGGTTTTGCGCTCCTCCGCAACTCCCAGGTCGCCGTCGTGTTCGAAGTCGGGTCGTTTCTCGCTAGCCATGGGGCAGTTCCAATAGGTAACGCCGATGCCTCACGACCGCAATCTGCGTCCCCGTGAAGGGGAGGGAGCCGCGTGGCGCTGCCACACGGAGCGCAGTTCGGCGGCCAGTGGGCCTACCGGTAGTCGGGAGAGGTGGTCACTCCACGTACCAACTGCGCGCCACATCAGCGTTTCCGGGGCATTGGCCAACCCGCGCGGTGCGTGCTAGTCGAGGTTGCTAGAGCGGGAATAAACCTGGTTCAATGGCGCCGGGCTTCATTCAGTCGTCTCGAGGAGTGTTACGTTTTGACCGATGCCAAGGAGCAAGCCGGGAGTGAGCCATCCGGGCCTCGACCAGTCGAGGTCGAGGCGGGTGGACGAGATGAGTTTGGGTCGGGGCCCAAACCGTCTTCTTACGCCGACACGCAGCCTGGCGCCGACTACCGTGGTACGGCGATTCCGCCCGGGGCATTGTTGGCCGGGCGGTATCGTATCGACCACTTCATTGCGCGCGGTGGCATGGGCGAGGTTTACGCCGCTCACGATTGCGTACTGGCCGATCGCATCGCACTCAAAACGGTCACAGGCACGTCGAGCGGCGACATGGGCGCGCTGGCGGCCCTGCGCGCCGAAGTGACCTTGTCCCGCAAGATCAGTCACCCGAACGTCTGCCGCATGCACGATATCGGGGTACACGTCTCACAGGTTGCGCCGCAGCTGACGTTCCTCACGATGGAGTACATCGACGGAGAAAGTCTAGGGGCGCGCGTCGCGCGCGAAGGCGCCATCGAGGAGCGAGAGGCCGCGCGCCTTCTATCCGGCATCCTCATGGGGCTCCAAGCGGCACACGAAGCCGGGGTGCTGCATCGCGATCTCAAGAGCGATAACGTGATGTTGCGGCTACGACCCAATGCCGACCCCTCGCCGGTGATCATGGATTTCGGTCTAGCCAGCGCGCTGAGTCCGAACTCGAGCCGCGTCAGTAGCGAGCAGGCGATGGTCGGCAGTTTGGCCTACATGGCGCCGGAGCAAGTGCAAGGCGACGCGCTGCGCGTGGCTACCGACATCTATTCCGTCGGCGTGGTGTTCTTCGAGATGTTGACGGGGCAGCTGCCCTTCAAAGCTTCTTCGCCCGCCCTCGCGGCCTTGAAGCGGCTTCACGAACCGGCACCGCGCGTACGCAGCATCGACCCGCGCCTGTCGGTCAAGCTCGACCGCATCTTGGCCAAAGCGCTTCAGCACAGGCCGCAAGACCGCTATCAGTCCGCGCGCGCCATGCTGCAAGACGTGACGGACTTCCTCCAGCATGGCGACACCGGCGAGCCCAGTGACAGGCCGAGTATCAGTGTAACGAGTGAACGGTCGAGCGAACCCCGAACCGACCCCATGCCGCTGTCCGAGTTCGACGCCGACGAGACGACGCTGGTTACCGGCCGAGCTCACCGCTCGGAACCGGCCACGCCGCGCGCCAGGGCCAAATCGGAGCCACCACCAAGCGTGGACCACAGCCTGCCGGTTCTGGCCGCCACCGCTCCGCCGGCCCGCGAGCGGCGCCCTCGTCGACTCGCCGGATTGCTCTTCGTCGGGGCTGCCGCTGCCGCCGTCGTCCTGCTCGTCGTCGCCGGGCGTCTCGCCAGAAAAGACCCGTCCGGCAATGGGTCCGGCGCCACGGGTACGATTGGCATCGGGGTACCGAATACCCCGCCGGCGGACGTCGTTGCTCGGATGCGGTCATCGGTGAACACCGCTGTTTCACCGGTATCCCCGGCCGACGTGGTCACTGCCGGAGCGGGCAGCGTCACGGCGCCCGAACCCACGAGCGCGAGCGCGCCCGTCGTCGCCTCCTCGCCGCCGAAACGCGTCGCCAGTCCGAAGACGAGTCCCGCCCGGCCGGCGGCCGCGCCCACTGCTGCGACGACGGTGGCTGCTAACCCGGCGCCAACTGTGGGAGGCGCCGCGACCGAGTCCAGTGTGGGCTTGGTCTACCCACCCGGAATAAAAAAGCCGGCGGCGTTGCAGCCGACGGGCACGCCTAGTGTACAATAAGTATCAGGCGTGTTTCACATGGTAGAACCAAGCCCTCAGTCCACGAACCATCCCGGACTCACCGCCCTCGTGTTGTCCGGCGGCGGCGCGCGCGGTGCTTACGCGGTCGGCGTGATGCAGGCGATAGTCGAGGTGTTGGGTTTGACCGCCCGCGATCAAAGTCCGTTCCAAATTTTTTCGGGCACTAGCGTGGGTTCCATCAACGCGAGTTTCTTGGCATCGCAGGCACACCGCGGCGATCTGGGGATTTACCACCTTCAGCAGATCTGGACGGGCCTGGGCGTCAATACCCACCTCCGCCTTCGCGGCAACGTGGGAGACTTGCGCGCGCTGGCCACCGGCTGGTTCTCCAAAGCGCTGCTCGACGTGTCTCCTCTCGAGCGGCTGGTCCACGACAACGTCGATTTCGAGCAACTTCACCGCAACGTCGCGGACAATCGTGTCGCCGCTCTCCTCCTGTCGGCGTTCAACATCGGCACGGCTCAAACGACGATCTTCGCCGAACAGCATCCGACCCTCGCCGTACGACCCAGCAAGGATCCGACGCGCGTGGAGGTGCGCGGACCGATTCAGGGCGAACACATCTTGGCGTCGAGCGCGATGCCGTTCGTTTTCCCCGCCCGACACATCGATGGCCATTTCTATTGCGACGGCGGCGTGCGCTTCAACACCCCGATCGCGCCCGCCATCCGTGCCGGCGCCGAACGACTCGTGGTGATCTCGCTGCAGCCCCCGGTTCAACAGCAGCTGCGCGCCGACCCGATCGACGAATACCCGAGTGTGCCGTTCTTGGCGGGGCGTTTACTCGATGCGCTACTGCTCGATCCGTTCGAGTACGACTTGGACGTGCTGGAGCGATTCAACCGCTTGACTTCGGCGCTCCAAGAGGCCCTGCCGAGGCACACTTTGGAGAAGATCCGGCAGGTGTTGGTCGAGACGCGTGGCGCTCCCTACCGCAACCTGCAGACGTTGGTGTTCAGCCCGAGCGAAGACCTCGGTCGCCTCGCGAACCAGCACTTGCGCGAGCACCTATCTAGCTACAAGCTGGGCGCCATCCCACGTTACTTCTTGCGCAAGGCCGCCAACCCGAACGCCGGTTGGGAAGCAGACTGGGCCGCGTACGTGTTATTCGACGGCAAATACGCAGAGCGCTTGATGGAGCTCGGGTTGCGTGATGGCTACGCGCGACGCGACAAGATCCTGGCGTTCTTCAATCGCGACGTGCGGGCAGGCGTGTAGGGAGGCGAGCTGCCCCACAGCGCGGCGCGTCGTGCGCAACGACTCGCGCTGTGCCGGCCCTTCGGCACGAGTCTGGAAATTGGTGCTTGCCGTGCACGGCCCAACCCACGCCCGGGAATTGTCGGACGAAGCCCCAGAAAACCCTTCGAAGGGGCGCGACACTGTGCCTATGCTCGCAAGACCATAGGAGTTTCAGGGTATGCGAAGAACAGTTGGATCATTTGGTGCACTACTGCTCGGGTTGACGGTGACGAATGCCGCCTTGGCACAGCAGCAACCTGCCGCCGCGTCTGCCCCGGGAGCGCCCGGACCGGCTGCACCGGCACCCTCGGCCAGCGTCAACGCCTCGGGCGAACTCAGTCCAGCAGTTGTTAATCAGCAGGGGCAAGTCGAGGCGGGCGCGCCAGCTCCGGTGCCAGCTCAGCCGTACCCGCCGCCGGGTTATCCGCCGCCCGCGCAGGTGCAACCCTATCCGCAGCCGTACCCCCCGCAGCCAGGTTACCCCCCACCGTATCCCCAACAGCCGTACCCGCCGCCGCAGCAGCAGCCCGGCTGGCCGCAAGCACAGCCCGCACCCGCCTGGCCCCCGCAGCAGCCCGTCGAGCCGAGCCTGGCGCCACCGCCCGTCCAAGCGGAGCCGCCCCCTGCACCCGTCGGAGCGGGGTCTGCAGCCGATACGCGTCACTGGTCCGACAAGTTGACGTTGTCCGCGTTCATCGACGGCTACGCGGGCTTCAACTTCATGACTCCGAGGCCGCAGACTGGACGCAACCGGTTCCGCGCTTTCGATACGTCCAACGGATTCAGCTTGGCGTGGGTCGGCGTCAATGGCCGCTACGGCACGGACGAAGTTTCCGGAACTTTGGATTTGCGTTTTGGTCCTGCAGCGACGGCGCTCGCCAAAGCTGACGCGGCGAACGGTTTGAGCAACATCAAGCAAGCGTTTGCCACCTGGCGTCCCGGTGGCAAGGAGGGCGTTTTGACGTTGGACTTCGGTAAGTTCGACAGCATCTACGGGGTCGAATCACCGGAGTCTCAAAACAACTTCAACTACACGCGAGGCCTCGTCTTTTGGCTAGCGCAGCCCATGTTCCACACCGGGCTCCGGGCGTCGGTCGACATCAATCCCAACTTCTGGATCACTGGCTTGGTTGCCAATGGTTGGAACAACTCCCTCGACAACAACCTCGGCAAGTCCTTTGGCCTCCAGGTATCGGCCGCTGTGCCTCGTGGCAGTGATCCCGCCTCCCTCTTCGACGTTCACCTGGGATACCTCATGGGTCCGGAGCAGGTCGACTACGGCTCGGTCCTGTATTGCACCGAGCCGGGGGAAGTGTACAACCCCAACACACTCGCGTGTGACGCCAACTACAGCGGCTCGAGCGCGTTCGTTCAGCGCGATGCCGGCGGCGCCAATGGCTTCTCCGCGTTCCGCCACCTGATCGATCTCGCCGCATCGCTCAATCCCAGCGAGAAATTGTCGTTGCGCTTGAACGCGGACCTCGGTTTCGAAGGCGTGCGTCAAGGTTCCGCCAATCAGGAGGGGATCTTGGCCGCGTTCGACAACCAGTCGTGGTGGGGCGTCGCAGCTTCGGGTCGTTATGCGTTTTCGCCAGTGTGGGCTGGTGCTTTGCGCGCGGAGGTGCTGGGCGACGGCGGAGGGCGCGTGACTGCCGGTGACGATCTGTACGTCAACGGTGTCAAAGATTTGTTCCTCTATTCGGCAACGCTGACCATCGAGGCCGCGCCGACGCAGAACCTGCTCGTGCGTCTCGATGGGCGTTTGGACGGTGCGAACGAGAAGGTGTTCCCTCGCTTGCTCCGGAGCTACGAACAAGTGCAACCCACGGTCACCTTGGGTGTCGTCGCCAAGACCGACTGAACCGCCAGACACTGCGTCGCGGGTCGAGAGCCCCAACGGCATGGTTGCCGTTCGGGGCTCTTTCTTCTACCCATCGAGAGCCAGGATGCAGCCCCGCACCCGTTGCTCGAGCGCGGCGATGTCGTGTCCCACGACGCGTTTGAGTACCGAACGAATGCCCGCTCGTGGCACTATGATCCGTTCCTGCCTCAAATACGCGTTGATGGCGTCGCGGAACTCGGCAGCGCTCTGGAAACGGTGGGCAGGGTCGCGCTGGAGGGACTTCAAGACGATGGCTTGGAGTGGGGAAGGGAAGTCCGGCTCGAGCTGCTGTGGCTGCGGGACTTGGCATTCACGGACGAGGCGAATCGTCTCGGCTTGATTGGCACCGCGAAACAGCCGGCGACCAGTCGACAGCTCGAACAGCACGATACCCAACGAGAACAGGTCGCTGCGGCGGTCGATGGGCACGCGCAGGGTCTGCTCCGGTGACATGTAACCGGGCTTGCCCCGCAGCTTGTTGTCCGGCGAGGCGAGCTGATACTCGGTGGAAGCGACCCCGAAGTCGACCAGGCGCACGCGGCCATCGATGCCGATCAAGATGTTTTGAGGTGAAATATCACAGTGAACCACCGCGAGTCGGCTGCCGTTGGGATCTCTGGCTTCGTGCACCGCGTCCAGCCCGTCGGCGACCTCGGCCACGAGCTGGGCGGCGATTTCGGACGGCACTGGCTTTCGACGATTGGCCGCCGCGATCAAACGATGCAGGGATTCGCCGTACACCCATTCCATGGCCGTGAAAAGCTCACCCGTAGCCGCCTGCCCGGAATGGAATACCCCCACGACGTTGGGGTGCCTGATGCCGGAAAGGAGCGCCGCTTCCTGCAGAAAACGCGCACGAAACGAGGCGTCCCCCGATGTCTCACGATTGAGGACTTTGAGCGCTACCAGCGGCGGCAACGTCGGCAAGGATCCGTCCTGACGTGCCGCCCAAACCGTGGCCGCGCCGCCGCGGCCGAGCGGGGTCAAGAGTTGGTAGGGGCCGATGACGGTCCCGCAGGAGAGCGCGCTGGTCATGAAAGGGAAGGGCGAACAGTAACACTATACTCCAAGTCGGCGACGGTGCTTTCGGACGAGTGGACACCGCACCCGGGATCGACAATAAGGGCCGCCTGTTGGCTCCAGACCGCTCCTTTTCGGACTGGGCGGCGGGTTTCCCCATGATTCGAATCGACGATATCCTCGCGGCTCTGCTTCTGAGCCTGTTCATGTTCCGACGTCTGGAGGTGCTCACGGTCCGCGTTGAAGACAACACCCACCTGCCGCCGGAGCGACTCGAGGCTTGGCGCAAGCTCGCGCTCCACTGTTACACGGTCGGAGCCGTCGTGTGCGCTGCCAAAGTCGTGCTGAGTCTCGGCTGGTTCTGGCTGTTCGTCAGTAAGCCCAGCTTGTTGATCTGGGGAGGCCTCGCGATTTTCGCCGGCTGGGTGATTGGCCTGGTTTGGTGCTGGCGTCAGGCTACCGAAGCCAACGCCCTGCGCGTCGAGCTGCAGATCCAGCGCCGTCCGCCGCCCCCCAAGCCGCCGCGGGACGCTGGTTCCTGAAGAGGGAACGTCTCGCGCCCCGGCCGCGTACATACCGGCATATGGACGCCCTCGACCAACTAGCTCTGATGCTCGCCAGTGCGCTGCGCGCGTGCCCCACGGACGTATCGCTCCTCGAGCCACCGGGGGCTCCCCCCACCGTGTCGTTGCGCCACCGGTGTTTAGGGGCTGGCCGTTCGCGTCGCGTCCGGCGGAGTGGTTTCGTTGGGTCGCTGCGTCAAACACCGCTCGACCCCTTCGGTCAGCGCCGGTGAGAGGCCCTTGGGCAGCTCCGGGTGACCCATGACGGGAACCAGCACGCGGGACAGCGGCCACCATACTCGCATCGCGCGACCCTGGATGTTCCCGTAGGGGACGCCGCCGCCTTTGAAGGAGTGCCATTTGCGCGAGTCGTGGCTGTTGTTGCGGTTGTCGCCCATCACGTAGACCTCGCCGTTGGGCACGCGAAAAGGGCCCTCGTAGCCCATCGACGCGCCGCCGTCGTAAACCGTCAAGTAGGCCTCGTCGCCCAAGAACTCGACGAACAGCTCGCCCAGTGCCGAGGCGTTGCCGTCGTTTTGGCGAAACGGGTACTGCCCCACGCGGCAGCGTGGGACCTTCCACCCATTGATGATGGGTTGGCCGTGCCGGACCTCCAAGGTGTCGCCGGGAAGAGCGATGACGCGCTTGATGAAGTCTTGGCCTTCTTGCCCGGGAGCAGGGTCGGGAAACTCGAACACGATGACGTCGCCGCGCTCCGGTGGCATGTCCGCAGCTACGCGCGTCCCGACCAGGGGCAGCTTGGGGCCATAGGTGAACTTGTTGACGAAGATGTGGTCGTCGATTTGAAGGGTCGGCAACATCGAACCGCTCGGGATCTTGAACGCTTCCACCACCACGGCGCGTAAACTCAGCGCCACCAAAACGGCGACGCCGATCGACTCCACGAGCTCGCGAGTCTCGCTCTTGCGCCACGGCGCCAAGTGTTCGTCGATCAGGCGGTGCGCACGGTCGAAGTGTTCCTGAAAACGGCCTGGCTCGAAGGGCTGCGCGTCCATCGCCTGGCGCAGGTTGCCGAGCGCGGTGGTGACGCGCTCGTAGTTGACCTTGGAAACGTCGCGCGCGATCGCCTTGGCGTGGCGCTCCAAAATGCGCTCAGCTTCGGCGCTGAGTTGGGCCGCGGCTTCGTACGTGCGCAGCGACTCGCGCGGAACGCCGGCGCGTCCGACCTCGCCCAGCATTTCGGCAAACGGGAGCGAGTGGCGGACGCTGTAGATCGCCATTTCGGCGAAGGTGAACAGCAAGATCGTCACTGGC
Organism: uncultured bacterium; assembly: GCA_966249405.1. GTDB lineage: Bacteria > Myxococcota_A > Polyangia > Polyangiales > Polyangiaceae > SZUA-265. The sequence continues at coordinate 39,232 of CBINDO010000025.1, forward strand.
ACACTCTGATCACGGACCTTCGCTCCGAGCTGCGCCAACGGGCCTTCCGTCGATTGCAGCCAAGCGACGAGGCTGATGGCGATCGCCGCCGGCACGACCAAGAACCATAACGCCCAGAAGCCATAACGAAGAAGGACGGATTGGGAGGCAGGCCCCGATGTGGACTTCACTTGGTTATCTCTCGGTCTCGGTGGTGGACGTTGCGAAAGGCCGACAGGCTTTCCGCCCGCTCAGGCGGAACAGGCCGTTTCTGTAGTCAGCACCGAGTCGTGAAGCAACGGCTTGGGTGGGAATCTTGGGCGCTCACGGACGGCTGCCGACTTGGATGAGATAGTCCAGGCGCGCGGCCCGATCGTCGAGTCCCACGAGTGGCGGAGCCACTTGACCCAGCGCCGCGCTATGGTCGAGCAACAGGGTGTACGTCCCGCGCGGCAGCGGCACGTACTGTTGCAGGGTCTGGCCGGCCCGAACGACCGCGGCAAAGGGAGCCGTAGGGGGGACCGCCGGCCCCGAGACCGAGGTGTATGTCTGGAGTAGAGCATCACCCTGGGCCTTGGGCACGAGCAGCAAGTCGACGCCGGGGGCGCCATCGACGGTAGCGGTGATGTACAGCGCTTGGTCGTCCTCCTCGACGTTGATCCCGCCTACGTAGTCCTGCTGGCCCGAGTGGACTTCGGTGCGGTCGTTGTCCAGCGTAACGCGTTCGCTTTGTTGGATCTGGAACGGGCGGAACGGGTGTTGTCCCAACGGGACGATGCCCATGCCGAGCTCGGTTTCACCCCGGTCGCTGTAACGGATAACGGTGAACCCGCGCTTGAGCTGAGCGTCGACGACGCTCTTACCCAAGTCGTCTGGCCGCATCCCCGTGAGACCAATCCCAGCGCTCGCCACCACCGACTCCACGAGCAGGGTCTTGAAGCTCGTGGCATCTACGTTGCGGGGCCTGAAGTAAATGTACATCGCGTCCCCGTGCATCCGAAAGTCCGGCGCGTATTCGATGAGGCCTTGGCTCTCGAAGCCGACGCGTTGTGTCAGATTGGTCCACGCAAAACCGCGACCGGCATACCGAATCAGGATGGTCTGGCGATTGGCCTCGTCGATCACTTGAGACTGGCAGCTCGTCGCAGAGAAGCGCCCGATGTTGGGATCGCCGTCGCGCATCTTCAGCGCCAGACCGCGGCGCTGCATCTCGCTGCAGAACTGCTCGAGGCCGAACTTGAGTAAGTCGAAGCGCAGCGATTTGTTGCTGGGATCGTTGATGACGCCGGAGCTGAGGACGCTGATCGCGCCGCTGCCCAGTTTCTCCCGTCCGCAGCCGAATACTAATCCGATGACGCACAGCAAGGCCCAGTATCTCATGGCCCCACAATAGACTGCTTGGCACGGGTTCGGCCAGAAGTGCCAGCGGGTTTGGTTTTCTTCTGGCCCATCGGGGCAGAGCAACAGTACTGTCGGGGCGTATGGCGATGCTGCGATACTTTCCGGCCGACGGCTCTCCGCGGCTGTTCGCGATCACCAAGCCGGTGTTTACGATTGGTCGGGGTGAGGCCAACGACGTGGTGCTGCGGGAGTCCGGGGTACTCGGACACCATGCTCAAATCGTGTACACCGGTCGCGACTTCCAGGTCGAAGAGCTCGATCGCGGCGCGGAGATCCTGATCAACGGCAAGCGCAAACGCCGCGCCCGGCTGGTCGACGGCGACCGGCTGACCTTTGGTCACGCGCACCTCGGCTTTTCGATGTTCAGCGAGGCCGTGCGAACCAACGAGCCCACCAACGGCGCGCTCTCAGGAGTGCCCTCGAGCCGCGTGAACCCGCCGGAATCGTCGGAGATCTCGGGCCTGCGCAAGCTCTACGAGTTCAGCGAGCGCCTCATGAACCAAGGCACCGTCGACGAGCTCCTCGAGGCGCTGCTCGATGGCGTGATCCAGGTTACCGGCGCCGCTCGAGGTGCCGTGTTGCTCGTCGAACCGGACGACCCGGCGCGTGAGCCACGCGTGCGCGCGAGCCGCAACGTGCAGCGCGACGCGATCGAGGGGCCTACCGGCGTGAGTGACAGCATCGTGCGTCACGTCGTGAGCTCGCGCCGCCCACTGCTCGTGAGCGACGCGCTTTCGGACACGACGTTCGGCCAAAGCGAGAGCGTGCTGGCGCTGCAGTTGAGCAGCGTCATGTGCGCACCGCTCGTGCACCAAGGCGAGGTGATCGGCGTGCTCTACGTGGGTAACGACCAGATCAAGTCGTTGTTCGAACGTGCTCAGCTCGACCTGCTCGTCATCTTCGCCTCGCAGGCGTCACTCATCTTGCAGAATGCGATGTTGCTCGCAGCGCTGCGCGAAGACAAGCTCAAGCTCGCCAAGGAACTGAGCGACAAGCGTTTCGGCGAGATCATCGGCGCGTGCCCGTCGATGCTCGAGGTATTTCGCAAGATCAAGAAGGTCGCTGGCACCGACATCAGCGTGCTCGTGACGGGTGAAACGGGAACGGGCAAGGAGCTCATCGCCCACGAGTTGCACGTTCGGAGTAACCGCAGCGATGGGCCATTCGTCACCGTCAATTGCGGCGCCATCCCCGAGAATCTGATCGAGAGTGAGCTCTTCGGTCACGTCAAAGGCGCATTCACGGGCGCCGTCGCGAGCCGCACCGGCAAGTTCCAACAGGCGCACGGCGGCACGTTGTTTCTCGACGAAGTGGGCGAGCTCGCGCCCTCACTCCAGGTCAAGCTCCTGCGCGCGCTCCAAGAACGCGTGGTCTACCGCGTCGGCGACAGCAAGCCCGAAAAGTGCGACATTCGGGTGATCGCCGCCACCAACCGCAACTTGGAGGAGATGATCTCGACGGGTGAATTCCGCGAGGACCTCTACTACCGCCTGAACGTCGTGAACTTGTGGTTACCACCGCTGCGCGAGCGCGGAGAAGACACGTTCATCATCGCCAAGGCGCTGCTCTCCAAGTACGCCGACGAGCTCCAGAGCCCGGTAAAAGGCTTCAGCCCCGGCGCGCTCACCGCGATCCGTCGCTACCCGTGGCCCGGCAACATTCGTCAGCTCGAAAATCGCATCAAGAAGGCCCTCGTTTTGTGCGACCGCTCACTCTTGTCCGCCGAAGATTTGGACTTGGGCAGTGACGCTCAGGCTCCCATCGTTCCGCTCGAAAAGGCCAAGGAGGACTTCCAGCGCCAGTACGTCATGGAAGTGCTCGAGCGTAACAATGGTAACCGCACCCAAACCGCCCGTGATTTGGGCGTCGATCCGCGCACCATCTTCCGCTACCTCGAACGCGAATCCAATCCGATCCCGAGCGGCGGCAGCAAGTAAACATTGCGACCCGCTGGCGAGCGGACTCGGTGCTCCGGTTGGTACGCCAGTCGACGAGTGCTCCAGCGCCTTTTGGGTTGGGCCCAGCACCTGCACGGCGCGCCGCGTCTCCCTCCCACCGCGTGCGCCGTTCACGCGATGCGCCGTTCACGATGCGCCGCTGCCCGTGCACCACCGCGGTGTCGGGCAATCACGCGACGAGCCGCCGACTCGCCTCGCGTTCAGCCGCGGATCAGCCAAGCTTGGTACGGCGTCAGGATTTGCTCGGGAGCGGTGGTCGTCACCCCGCCGAAGCCGTGGTCGCCGAACAAATAGACGAGCGTGTTGGCCTCTTGTTGCCGCAAGAAGCGACCGACGCTGGTCGCGACCTCGGCGGCGTATTGTTCGAGGTTGTCGGAGCTGTGCTGCTCGACGTCCTTGGCGAGGTATTGGACGATGTCGAGCTTGTACATGCGGTGGGAGCCGACACGTACCGGCCGCAAGCGTCGCAGATCGTTACCCCGGCTCATCAATTGAGCTTCGGTGAGTTCGCCGCTGAAGTGGCGCAGACCGTCGCTGCCCCGCGCGATGAGCTCCATTTGCGCGGCGGTAGTCGCTGGCAGGGCCGACCACAACAAGCCGGATACGACGTTTTCCGCCGTGTTGGCCATTTGTAGCCGAAGTTTGTCTCGGACGATCGCCCCGACGTCAGCGCGCATGCCGTCGACGAGCACCATCTTGACGTGTTCGGCGTTGTGTTTGCGGCTCAATTGAAAGGAGTAGCTGGGTACGTCGAGGACGAGGCGCGGCTTCTTACCGCGATTGCTGCGAATCGCTTCGAAGGCTTGCTCGTAGCTCTCGGCAAAGTCTTTGGCCCACTCTGCCAGCACACTGGCCGCCAGTGCCGGCGCAGCTCCGTCGCGTACCGCCTTCTGGAGCGGTAAGTAGTGGCTCTCGAACAGCTGCTCGATGTCCTCCCAGCCGTGAGTGCCGCCCGCAGCCTGGAGCGCTTCGATGTGATGCGAGTAGTTGTCTTCGTCGAGCGAAAGCGGTGTGGTGTTGACCCGTGGAGCTTGACGGCGGGCGACGGGTTCGGGGTCGGGCATCAGGCTCTTGGCCTCGACGAAGGGGGCCCACTCCTCGCCGATGGCCTCGCCGGCCAGCTGCTCCGATAGTTCCGTAGCTGGCGGCATGCTCGGTGCGTCGTCCGGCGCTGGTGGCGCGATTTCGGGTCGCGTGGCGACCATCTTCACTTCCGGCTCCAGCGCCACGTCGCTCGCGTCCGCTCGACGCTGGTCGGCGAGTTCGAGAGAGCGCGGCGGGTGAGCCTCGACGGGTTGGACACCTCGCTTCTGCGCTTCCTTGCCGAAGGTGGCGAACGCCGGGGCTCGGAGGTCGTCGCGTGCCATGCTGGGTAGTGCGCTCGCACCAAAGTCGTCAGGCAGCGAGTCGTCGTCGTCATCGGCCAGCAGCGAGCGCATGGCCGCGCGGCGCGAAACCGAAGCGACGGGCGTGGATGTTACCGGCGCGGCGAGCGCAACCGCTTCTACTTCAGCTTTTTCGGCCTCGTCGATGGCGACTTCGGCCGACCTCGACGGCAGGGTTGGCGACGGTATCACACGAGGAGCCGACACGGTCGCGCTCGGCACCCACGTCGGCTGCTCCGAGGGAGGGGGAGAACTGGGCGCGACGCACTCCGTCCCGCTCTCGGCCACTTCACGCACGCTCGAGGTGCGCTCGGGCCGCGAGGGATCCGAGACGACGGGATAGCTGAGGGTTTCGACCGAATCCAAGCTGACCGGCGCTCGGTAGACGCGGAGCTTGCCGTCGAGAGTGGACAACCGGACGGGCACGTCGAGCTCGCGTGCGGCTGCGCACCACTCGAACAAGGCTTCACTATCGTGGGCGGTCAACACGCCGGCCTGAGCCCATGGTTCGAGGGACGGAAGAAGTAAGGCCAGCCCTTGGAATCCGAGCATGCGCGCGCGATACAGTTGATCCTGCAACAGGGGCTTGACTGCGCTGCTCACATAGTCAGGTTTCGGTACCGCTCCGAGGCGTATCAGGTCCGTTTCGACGCTGCTCGTGAGCCACTCCGCCAGCCCGATCTCGGGCTTCGGGGCGAGGCTCGCGCAGAGCCAGCCATCGCGGCCCCATTGTTCGAGCCACGCGGCGCAATCGCCGTCGCGCGCTGAAGAAAGAGCCGAGGAAGGGGTGTCCAAAATCGAAGGCGCCGCAACCATGCCTCAGGCGTCGCACAATCGAAAAACCGGGGCCAAGTTTTGGTCATTAAGTGCCTATTGACGTTGCGCGCTGCTCGTCGCCGCGGCGCCCATTGACGAGGGCACGCCTGCCCCTTACAGTTAGTGAAGTTCCCTCTGCGTATTGCGACAGACGCGACAGTTGAATCCCTTATGAGTCGAACCACGGGAGTTGACGCGCGGTGGAGTGCTAGGCCCGGGTCTTTTCACCGGGAAGCCAGAAGCCGCTTCTAATTCTCCCACCTAGTTTTCTAGGGGTTCACCGCTCGCACTACGTCATCGCAATACGCGGTAAGGAACGCTAACTCTCGGGCAGGAGGCGGCTTGGCCAGTCGAGCTAGCGGCGATGGCAACGTTGCCCATCGGTACGCCTGCTCGTGTAGGCGGTCTGGAGTCCACGTAATCCACACGACTCCAGCCTGCTGACAATAGTGATCGCGCAAAAATGAGCTGCTTCCGTTAGCTCTTTCGCTGGTTTACCGTTGAGCGGTCATGCAGCGAACTTCCAAGTCCGTTCTTTCACGACGTGCATTTGGGGCAAGTTTGGGAGCAGGGGTCGGCCTGCTCGCTTTCCCCAAGGTCGCGTCTGCTGCCCAAATCAAAGGTAAAATTACCGGCCACCAGCACTTGCTCAACCCGGTGTGGTCCGAGCTCAAGGAGGCGGCTTCGCACAGCTACACGTTCCGAGAGCCGTCTCCCACCGTGAGCGCCAACCTCCGGCGTCTCTTTCCGTACGTGCCCATGGAGGTTTGTCTGGTGGCGTTGGCGGCTTCACCAAAACCCAAGTTGCCCGACTACGCGGTCCGCGTAGCTGGCGGTCGTACCAGCGCGATGACGTTGGTTTTGCCACCCGGTACGCCGATCAAGTTTCACAATGGCGACCCATTCAACCACCGACTGTACGGTGTCGACATCCCGACGTTGGGCGCGTCCGACATGCGGCCGCAGGCCGACCGTGTCTGGACGGTTCCAGGCCCCGGGACGTTCGAAGTCCGAGACGAGCTCGTGCCCAGTCTCCGCATGTGGGTCATAGGTGAACCAAAAGTCGCGGCCGTCGCCTTCCCCGGGCTCGATGGCACGTTCACCATGGAGCTGGCCGAGCCTGGCGACTACACGATTCAGGCTTACTTCGCTGGCAAGCCGGTCGGCACGCCACTGCCCGCTCCCATCGCCAACGCGGCGGTCCAACTGAACCTCGTGGGGTCGCCCATCGTCGTGGCCACCACCCCCAAGAAGGAAACGCCGTAAGTCATGTTGCTCAGTCGTTTTTGGTACATGTTGCTCGGCCTGTTGCTGGGTGGGGCAGTGTTCACCTTGTACATTGCGCAGAGCATGTACAACCGTACGAGCTCCAAGGTGCTCGGTGAAGGGTTGTCGTCCGACAGCCAGGTCGTCTCCTGGTACTTGCGTTCTCAGTCGCGGGAGCGGTCGGCGCAGCTCATCAAGTTCTCGCTCAGCCCAGAGGTCAGCCAAGCCCTCCAAAAGAGTAGCCGCAGCGAGACGATTCCAAAAGAAGCGCGGGAGTCGGCGTCGGCCGCGTTGACCAAGCTGCAAGCCCAGGTTTCGCCCGAGTTCTCGTTCGATGCGGTGTTTGCGGTAGATCAACATGGACGCGTCGTCGGTCGTCACGGCTTCGACCAGGCGGCGTCGGTGGAGACCTTCGAACTCGGTGGGTACCCCGTCGTTGCCGACGCTCTGCATGGCTACATCCGCGACGACACCTTCGTCTGGGATCGCATCTACACGGTCGTGACTCGCCCCGTCGAGTATGCCGCGGGTGAACTCCCGGTGGGCGCTATCGTCGGGCTGCGACTCGTCGATGACCAATTCGCGCGCGACATCGCGGCTCGCACCGGGGCGGCCGTCGCGTTCTACCTCGACGGCGAGCGCGTGGCGTCTGGCTCCCCCGAGTCTTTCGACCGTTCGCAGCTCGATGGCATCGTCAACGACCTCAAGCTCGTTGGCCAGGACGGCGACTACGTCGAAAAAGGCAGGAGCGCCGTCCGGCAACTCGGTCCGAACGTCGCCGTCGTCTACACGAAGCTGAATGGCGAGGCGTGGAGCCGTGGCGCCGGATACGTCGTGGGCCGGGTCGCGTCGTCGATCGCGTCACCGTTCGCCTTCTTCACTCGCGCGGACGACCGCGACAAGGCTAGCGTCAACCTGATCGTCGTGATCGGCGTCGCCGCGGCGGCCATCTTACTCGGCATCTTGTTCACTTTGCTCGAGCACAGCCGTCCGCTCCGCAAGTTCGTGGTTGCAGTCGAGCAATTGGGCGCCGGGAAGATCGACCACCTGCAAGCTAGTCAGGTGAGCGGCGTGTACCGCAAGGTCGTGACGCTCATCAACGACGCGATCGATGCCACGGTGGCCAAGGGGGGCGGTTCGCGGCGTGTGGCCGACCTGCAGCACGTCCTCGGAGACGTACCCGACCAGCCGGCGATGAGCGCGTTTGCGTTTGGGGCTCCAGCGGCTGCACCTTCGCCCGTCAACACGGCACCGATGAACGCGCTGCCCGTTCCCCCGAGCCCGGTCAGCGAGAGTAGCGCTCAGTCGGGAGGTGGCTCCAAGTCGCTGCCGAAACCCCCACCGGGCCCCGGCGGAAGGCCGCTCCCGCCCCAGCGTCCCGCGGTCGCCGAAACCCGACCAGAACCGGACTTGGGCGGGCCGGTCCCCGCGACAGTCGCCGAAGCCAACCCCGAGTGGCGTCGCATCTTCGAAGATTTCCTGGCCACCAAACAGCAGTGCGGCGAGTCCACGGCTTCGCTGACCTACGAAAAATTCGAGGTCACTCTGCGCAAGAATCAGCAGGCCATCATCGACCGGCACGGGGTGACGCAGGTGAAGTTCAGTGTCTACGTCAAAGACGGAAAAGCGGCCCTCAAGGCTAGCCCAATTCGCGAGTGAGCTTGATTGGCGGGACGGCGCGCACTAAAGCGCCGTCATGACCGAACCTCGTTTGCACAACGTCCTCATCATTGGCTCTGGACCTGCGGGGTTAACCGCCGCGATTTACGCCGCTCGTGCGAACCTCAAGCCGCTCTGCGTCGAGGGGTTCAACGCTGGCGGACTGGTCCCCGGTGGTCAGTTGATGTTTACCA
>CBINDO010000026.1:0-47170 GCA_966249405.1 uncultured bacterium
TCGAGCAGTTCGACACGGAATACCTGCGCAACCCCGAGCCCAAGATTCAGCTCATCCAGGCTTTGGAAGAGTTTGCTACGGAAGATGTGCGGCTCGCGGTCGAACCGTTTCTCCAAGACGTGAACGAGAACGTTCGCTTCACCGCCGTAGGCACGACCTTCGCGATGAACGCGCCGACGTCCGCTGGCCCACTGGTGGAAGCCATGAAGCAAGAGGAGTCGCTGCGGGTCCGCAACCGCATTGCGGCTGGCCTGGCCGAACGCGCGTGGAAGGTTCCCGCCAACCTCAGCGACGCGGCGCGAGAGTCGCTCCCTCAAGGTTACAGTATCAAGGACGGCGTCGTCGTCCGAGCTTGATAGCGTCGAGCGGGGGCCGTGGGACGAATCCGGTCGGGCGTCAGCTCGTCCGCATCGCCCAAGGCGGCACAAAGCGAAAAACCCAGACAGGCATACCTGTCTGGGTTTTCTTTTCGACCGTCTCACCAGAGTGGCACGCGCCGTCGAGCGCGTGCCAAGCGGTTACTCGCTGACCTGGTAGTCGAAGGGCAAGCTGATGCCGAACGAGATCGTGATCATCTGGTTGAACTTGAACTCGCGGTCGCGGTCGTCCACCTTGAGATCCGGGAACTCGCCGTTTGGACCGGCGCCGTGGTTGTCGAAACCACCGGTGTTACGCGAGAAGGGGAGGCCGCGCCACTCGGCGCCCAACGCGCCCCATTTGGAAACGTAGAATTGGAAGCCCAACCCGAACGTCGGAGCGATCGTCATGCTACTCGCCATTTCGAATTGTTCCGACCCGGGGGGACCGTTGGGGCCGCAAGCGATCGCCGCTTCTCCGCCGCAATCCGCGCGCTCTTTGCGACCGATAAACGCCGGACCGCCGAACAGATAGAAGTCGGTATCGACGTAGATGCTCTGGAATACGCCGATCTTACCCCGGAAAGGAACCAGCGTGAGCTGAGGCGCCGCAACCCAGTCGATTGTCCCCAGCTGTTCGGTGAAGTCCTGGCTCAGGTTGATGCGCGTCAACTTGTGGTCGACGTTCGGTGCGCCATTGACAGCCGTTTGCGACTGCCGCTGAACGTTCACCTCTTGGATGCGGTTGGCCAAATCGGTCTTCAGCTTGAGAGCCGGCAAGCTGTACGCACCCCAGCCACCGATGGCGAGCCAGTCGGTGATGTTGTAGTTCAGACGTGCACCGAGCAGGATCAGACGTTCGTACTCGTCCAACAACGTGAACGAAACCGCGGGTGCAATTTCGAGACGGCCCTGGCGGTAGAGACGCTGCTTGCGAACTGCGGGCGCACCGGCAAGGGGACCCGTCAGGAGGATTTCTTGCGCTTGGGCGGATCGCTCGACACCCGGCAACAGCAGCGCACCGAGCGCTACCGTCGCGGCAAGTACTTTGAAGAAACGTTGCTTCATACCATTCACCTTCATCGTCCTAAGTCTCCTCAAATCCGTTGGGCCCACTTACTTCGGCAACCTGTATTCGAAGGAGAATGGGAGAAAGACCGAAAGTCCGAGTTGCGCCTGCACGCCGTTGGTTAACCGACCCTTGTCTTCCAACCACGTCGTCGGGTCCGCCGCGGCGTCACCCTTGGCGATTTCGATCGCCTCGAGTTGGTCGTTGAAGATGTAGTCGCGCACCTCGAGGTTCGCAGCGAACCAGCGGTTGAAAAAGATGTGGATGCCGAGGCCAGCGTTGAACGCCAGGTGGCTCTTGGACTCGAACAGGCGGTTGTCGGGGTCGATGACCGGCACCGGACGGCTCGCCAGCAAACCCACGCCGCCCACGACGTACGCGTCGTACTGGAAGATGAAGTCGCCGAACCCCGCGAACTTACCCATGATGGGGGAGTACGTGAAGTTGAGGGCCGCACTCCATTGATACTCGCTCAACGGCACGTTCACGCGCGCCGCGCGGCGCGTCTGGAAGTTGAAGGACGAGTCCGAGTTGAAGGGCTCGTGGTAGTTGCCGTTCACGCCGACCGCGAGCACGTTGGTGATCCAGTAGTTCAAGCCCAAGCCGGGGGCGTTGTGGCTCACGAACTGGTCGTTCAGGGTGAACCCATAATACGGCATGAACTCGAAGCGGCGAGCGCGCATCACGAAGATCTGTTGCACTGCGTACAACGGCTCACGAATCTGACGTGCGGCTTCCTTGTCGATGTCCAGCTGCGGACATGCCTCGGGGTCGATCTGGCAGATGTTGCCGAGACCACCTTCGTCCCCCGCGAGTTCAGCGTCCAGGTTTTCCTCCTCTTTCTTGTCGGAGGCTTCCCCTTCTTCGCCGGCTTCTTCGCCTTCGCCTTCTGCGGCCTCAGCTTCGCCCTCGCCTTCGTCGGCAGCTTCACCTTCACCAGCTTCTTCGGCATCATCTTGTGCGAAAGCCGTGACCGGATAACTGCACAGCGCTGCTGCTGTTGCGAGAAGCACAATGCGAATTTTCTTCATCGATGCCTTCTTCCTCTGACCCTTCGGCTATACATCTGTAACTATCTAGAAGGGTTGTAACTGCTTGGAACTATTGGATAATTTGGGAACCGCCGAAGCGGCCGGACTATATCACGCGGGGTTTTCGCGTTTCAACAGACAAAAACAGACAAGTGGTGGATACGGGGGCGTGCCTCGAGCGTGACGGCGCAGGTTCACAGTATTGGTCTCACCGAAACACCTGGCGGTGGTTGCGGTGTTCTTGATCGGCATGCTGTACAGCCAGTGCTTGTTAACGGGGTCTTCGTGAACCTGCGAGGGTACGTCCAGCCTGTGGGGCAATCCTCATTCCTTCATGCGTCTTTGCCTAACAATGCTTCAACAAACTCTTCGGGTACAAACTCGTGCAGGTCGTCGGGTCGTTCGCCGAGCCCTACGTAACGGACGGGGACTTTGAGCGCGTCTGCAATACCAAGAATCACACCGCCTTTGGCGGTTCCATCGAGCTTGGTCAGCACGATTCCGCTGAGCTCAAGAGATTCCTTAAACTCCTTAGCCTGCGCGAAAGCGTTCTGCCCGTTGGTCGCATCAATGACCAAGAACACTTCATGAGGTGCGCCGGGTAACGCTTTGTCTGCGGTCCTCGCGATCTTGGCCATCTCGGACATGAGGTTGGTTTTGGTGTGTAGCCTTCCCGCGGTGTCAGCGAGCACCACGTCCGCGCCCACCTCTTGGGCCTTGCGGACGGCCTCGAAGATGACGCTGCCCGGATCTGATCCATCCTTTCCACGGACGACCTCGCAACCGACCCGTTGCCCCCAGATGGTTAGCTGTTGCACTGCGGCCGCGCGGAAGGTGTCGCCAGCGGCCAGCACGCAGGTCTTGCCTTCGGCCTTGAGCTTGGTTGCGAGCTTGCCGATGGTGGTCGTCTTGCCTGCGCCGTTCACGCCCACGAACAGCACCACGGTCGGGTGTTTGCGGAGCTCGAGGCCACCGGTATTCGGCATGTCGAGCAGGCGCGTCGCCTCTTTTCGGAGCGCCCCCCAGACCGCATTCTCGTCTGCCAACTCCCCGCGACCAAGCTGGGCACGAACGCTCTCCAAGATGGTTTGCGTGGTACCGACGCCCACGTCCGAGGCGAGCAGCACGTCTTCAATCTCGGAGACGAGCGCGGGATCGATCTCCCGACGCACACCAAACAAGTTCTTGAGACGACCGAACAGTCCTTCTTCCGAGCGCGAACGAGATAGGCCGCGCTGCAACTCGCGGATCTCGGTGTCGTTGCGGCGCGCTTGGCGTTTGCTCTCGACGGGGGCGGGTCCCGGAGTAGCGACGACCGGCGCCGCAGTAGCGGTCGCTTCTGAACGGGTCGGGGCGGTCGCAGCTACTCGTGGTTCATCTGCCGCGGCCGTCGCTGTAGTGGCGGCAGACTGCGCATCCTGGGGCTTGTCTACTCGTGGCGGTTGGGCTGGGGCGGCGGCCCCACTCGAGGGCGCCGCGGGCTTGCGTTTACCAAGAACCAAAAAAAGAACGACGGCTACGGCTAACGCAGCGACGATATATACGAGACTATCCATAGGCCGGACTCGCGCGCGACTATGAAGGGTGGGGGCTTCGGCGTCAACGGGCCTTGGCGCCGGATTGCGCCGGCGCCGGGCGCTCGCGCAGCAGTTGTTCTTCCGTGGGGCCGTCCGGTGGTGTTGGTCCAAACACGGCTCGATCGACTTGTTCGGCCCACGTTTCGGAGCCTGTGTCCCCGGCGCGCCGCGCGTGGGCAACCACGTCTCGAGGGGTAGGTTCGAGGAGTCGAGTTAACGAGCCGGCAGCGACCCACTCGTGAAACGCGGACAAGAGTGTTCGTCTCCGGTCCACCAGGTCCACCTCCATGGCGCAAGGCCCCGGGGCGAGTCGGTTCAGCGTGGAGTGTGTTCGTGAGGTAAACACCAGCCGAGCACCTTCCGGCAGGGAATCGACCTTGTCGAGGACGAATCGCCCGCCGTCATCGGTGACCGCGTTCCGCAGCGGGCTAACCGCCTGCAGGGACGGGGCGTGAAGAAGTACCATGACGCCCGGAAGTGGTTGCTTGTCGTGAGCGTCGCGCACCAGCCCACTCCACGCGCTGGCCGGTCCCGAAGTCTGCTTGATGCGGCTCTGGACCAAGCCCGTCGAAGCCGTGGCCAGTGATTGCAACACGGCGCGTAGGGGGCGGCGCCACGTTCGCATCACCCAAAAGCCGGCAGCCACAGCCAAGATCGCCCAAGGTAGATGCACCCAGGGCAACGGACCGCGGACCAGAATCGGTACGAGCGCAGCGGGGGCGGGGCGAAACCAGGGCTTTTCCGTGACGTACTGGAAACTCAGCTGGGTCGTGTATTCACGCGACCCGGCCAACTCGAACTTCACGTCCGCGCCTCCGTCACGCACCGGCTCGATCGCGAGCGGTTGGTTGTTGCTCCGGACCTCCACCCAACCCGAGTTCAGCGGCTTCGAGTCGCCGGTAACCTCGGCCGTCACCGCGATTTCTTGTCCGGAGCGCACCGACTCGGGCAGGCCATGTATGACGAGCTCCACCACGGCCACCAGGTCGATGGTCGCGGCGCTTTTTGCCAGTTCACTCGTCGCGCCCGACAGCAAGGTGACTTCGACTCCGAGCGGCCCAGCGGCAGGGAGGTGCTCGGGGGCAACCGCGAACAGGGTCGTTCGGCCCTCGACGGGCGCCGTGAAGTTGGCGAGCTCGAGGCCGCCAGCATCGAGCAGCCTCAGGCGCAGCTGTGAAGCCGAGCCCGCCGGCGCGTTGTCGATGAGTACTCTGACGGTGTTATCTTGACGCCCGACCACCCATTCGTGGGGCGTGTCGACGGTGAGCGAAGGGGGCGGGGCGACCTCTTGAAGGGAAAGCTGCAGATTTACGGGGTCGAAGTGTTCGTCTCCGGCGAACGCGAGCTGCGCCGCGTCGGGCCCGGCCGCCAACCACAGACAGAAGTGGCCTTGTTCATCCGTCACGATGCTGCTGCCGGAGCAGGGCCGGTGGCGGAGCCCTTTGGGGAGCTGCACTTTTGCGCCCGAGACGGGGGCGTTCTGTTCGTCGTGGAGCAAACCCTCGACGCGTTGGCCCTCGCGTTCTGGGGAGACACGAATCGCGCTGAAGTGCGGCGTCGAACGGACGCGCAGAACGCCGGTTGCCTGGGTTGCCGGTTGTGCGATGGCCGAGCCGCCAACGGTGAGCGCCGCGAGCCCGAGGGCGACCAGCGTTATACGGCACGTTGGTGATTTGCTTCCGCGTCGCCGGGGTCGTCCCACGAGGCTCGTCTTGGCCGAAAGCTTCGGTTCTTGCAAGGCAAACGGAAGGTGAACCGTCAACGGCAGAGGTGTGCCGCTTTGCACACTTACGCCTGGTTCCGGACGTGTGCGCTTTGGCGACAAGAATTGGGGATTAGGTTGTCGCGAGCGCACCCGTTCAATACGGCGTGGTACTCTGTGCCGGGATGGTTGAGATACGTAGGACCGCGACCCAGCTGCTGACGCGCTGCTTGTTATGGGTCGCGGCGCTGGGAGTGATTGGCGTCGTCGCCACGCCCGAAGCAGCAGCGGCACCGAGCGCGTCCGAGGTGAGCGAGCTCGCCAAGAGGTTGCGAACGAGTGATGACTTTCGCGTGCGGACACAGGCCGCGTTGGCCTTGGGCGCGACTGCCGATGGTCGAGCCGTGCCTGCTCTGTGTGACGGCCTCAAGGACCCCAACGCCGCGGTGCGGAGTGCCTCTGCGGCGGCGCTCGGACGGACAGGGCCCCAGGGCATCTCCTGTCTCAAGAATCAAGCGGGCGTCGAGCAGGTCAAGAACGTGCAGGCCGCCATCGACGGCGCGCTGAAGATCCTTGCGCCCCCGAAGCCCAGCATCAACGAGAGCACCAAGTACTACGTGGCGATCGCGGAAGTGACCAACGGTACCACGCGAACCACCCCCGAACTGCAGGCGGTCGTACGGAAGAGTTTGGAGAAGTACTTCTCGAAGTTGTCTGGTGTCGTGATCGCACCTGCGTCGGAGACACCCGAGCAAGCCAAGGCGCTGCTCGCCAAACACCCACGCGTCAAGTCTCTGTGCGTCTGGCCCAAGGTCACGATCGCCTATCAAGGTGGCGACCTGAAACTCAAAGTCGACTTGTCTCTCCTGACCTACCCAGGAAAAGCGTTCCGTGGCAGCGTCTCGCGCTCTCTCACCATGCCCGAAGTAGGCAGTCCCGATCGCTCGGCTGAGGACGAGTTGATCGACATGGCGTCTGGAGCGCTGGCTCCAGACGTGGAACAACAGGCACCCCGGATCTAGTTTCAGGACAACTCATGACTTCCCACAAACCCACGAGCGAGATGGATTCGGTTTCTCCAGGGCGCCATCAGCGTCACCTTCGCAACTACCTGCTCGAACCCAGGTTTCAGCTGAAATACGCCAACTCCGCCGCGGCCATAGTTCTAGCGCTTTCCGTGGGCTTGGGTGCCCTGTTGTGGCGAACCAGCGACGAGATGCTGGAGCAGAGCTCGGCTGCCGTCGCGTTGGGCGAAGAAATGCTCGCCGAAAGCCGCAAGGTGACGGAGGTGGTGTCGATGAGCATCGCTCGGGACCCGGTTTACGGCAGTAACCCGGCGCTGAAAGCCGCGTTCGAAGGCGACGCGCAGGCACAGAGCCAGGCTCATCAAGAAAAACAAGAGCGGCTGCGACTCCAAGCCCAAGCGCTGCGCACCCAAAGCGAGACATTCTCTCGGATCCTCGTCGCCGCTCTCGCCGGACTGGTCGTCTTGCTGTGGCTGGGCGCGATCGTGTTGACTCACAAGGTTGCTGGACCGATCTACAAGATGCGCCGCCAGCTTCGCGTGTTCGCCAAGGGCGACTGGTCGCGGCCTTCGCGGTTGCGCAAAGGGGACGAACTCCATTCGTTCTTCGCGGCTTTCGAAACCTTGGTCGACAGCCTGCGTTCCGAGCGACGCACCCAGTTGGCGATGATCGACGACGCGATGGTGGACGTGCCCACGTCCTCGCCCGCGTACCCGCGCCTCAAGGCGCTGCGCGAGGCCATGGCCAAGAGCCTGAGCTCCGATAGTCAGAGCCCTGGTAGTGCTCCGGGGCAATAACTGATCGAATAAGCGCCGTTCACGAGAGACACTGCGGCCACGTCTAGTCTCAGGCGTGACACGCTGGCGTCCCGGGCGTACCGCGTTCGCCACAGGCGCCGAGCCGCGCGTTGCATGCGCCGACGCTTGTCCGGGAGGATGCTTCCGAACCCCGTCGTCCAGGACGTCTCGGCGCGGAACCGTACCTCGACGACGACCACCAGGTCTTGGCACCGCGCCACCACGTCGAGTTCGTCGTTTCCCAGCCTCAAGTTGATGGCCACGATTTGGAAACCGCGCTCCTGCAGGTAGTCGGCAACCCGCCGCTCGGCTTCGGTTCCGCGGACTCGCCGTCCTGGCGGCTGTGTGAGCGTTTTCATGAACGAACGTCGCCCACCAGCGACCGCAGTTGCGTGCTCACCAGGAAGTGCCTGCCGCCAAGACAAAAACGAACGAGGCGAGGAAGACCTCGCCTCGTTGGCTGCTCGAGTTGCCGCTAGAGGGCGTCGCGCCCTCGAAGGGCGGGCGACTCAGTTATAGAAGTCGTCGGCGGCGCCGCAATTGTCGCCCCTGCAAACCTTGCCCAAGTCGATGGACTCGGGGGTCACTTCGGTGCCTTCCTTGACGCAGTAGCCACCGGCCAATTGCTTGTTGCCGAGGTCGAAGTCCTTGATCAGGTCCTCACAGCGGAAGCCCTCGGGGCACTCACAATACGGGGCGCCGTCGTCCTTGACACCACCGATACCCGCACAACGGCACGAGCAGTAAACCGCGTCCAGAGGGCGGCGCTCGCCCAGCTGTGGGGCGACCGCAACGCTGATGTCTTCGCGCCCGTCCGGCGTCTTGCACGCGTTGGCGTCGCCGCCGTACTTGCAGCTCACTCGGCCACGGAACTTGTTCACCAAGCACACCCGAGTCTCACACTGGAAGGACCGGCTTTCGACGTTGACTTCTTTCTCGGAGTAACCTGCGAAGTCTACTTGGTATTCGTCTTCGGGGATGCACGGGTCGCCGACGCCGCCCTCGTTGCAACCAACTGCCAAGGCGCTCAGCCCCACCACCAGTGTCGAAGCTTGAAGGACCGCTGCAGCCTTTACCAGGCTCTTGCCTACCAAGCTCCCGCGGAGCAGGCGGTCAAGCGCGGTGGGAACGTTCATTAATCCTGTCTTCATCGGCGCGATACGTCCTTTTTCGTGTGTACGTCCAAGTAGCCCGGCGGCTGTTACCAAAAGCTGCGCTGGAAACCAAGCCCTTACGTCCCAGGCCAACGCAAACCTATCTCTTCTGATGAACGGGGCTCAAGACCCACAATTTCGATCTCGCGCGAGCGCGTGTCCCTCGAGCGATCCCAGTGGAAAGTCCTTTCGACTATGGAATTTCGTTGGGCAGATGTCCTTGATTCCCATCGGACGAGCGAGCCCTTCAAAGTTAGTTGCAGAAGAGTTGCGGTCGTAGGGAACCTGGGCCCGCTCGTGGACACCAAGAGCCTTGGCGTATTGGATCTCGTGGTTGCTGCGCGTGGTGTTGCCGGGCGCTGCGGCTCGCGTTGATGCAGTTAGCCCCGTTCGTTGACGGCCACCCGGATGTCTCCCCGCGCGAGTGGTTGCCACGGATGGACGGTTGGTGGAGTCGTCGTGATGTCGCGCAGATCGCCGGACCATGTAAACGCGTATTGATGAGGTTCGCCAACGGGCCGGTCGGCGTGCGCCAGTTCCAGAGGAATTTTGTGAGCAGCGAGCAAGGGCAAACGTGGCTTGACAAACCGAATCAGCGGTTTCTAACATCGACGCTCCCCGTAGTCTTATCTACTGGAATTCATTACGGTTTCCTGTTCGCTGGGGACGAACGGGCGAGGCTTGGTGGCCAAGCCTCGCTCCCCGGAGTCGATCAAAAAGCTCCACGAGTGGCCAGGTCGATTGAAGGACTGCGAGAGGATTGAAGGATTGTTGATCGAGTGCAACTCGTTCGGTCGAGTTGGCCCACAAAGAAGGCAAGAGAAATTGGCAGGCAGAGATCTGGCGTGGTGTCGAGCAGGGAAAGCTGCTATCGAGGCCCCGAAAGTGAGGACTAATGTTGCGTAAGCGCGTTACTCGGATTTGTGTATTGGCGTCGACCTTGTTCGCGGCTTCCGCAGCCGTGCCTGGGGTCGCTTCGGCTCAAGATGTCATCGACTTGGATGACGATGACGCAGAGAAGAAGGCGGAGGCTCAAGCTGCCGAACAGGCACCGGTGGTCGCCGGACAAATGACCGAGGAAGCCGCTTCGGCGAAGCGCTTGTTCGACAAGCAGCGCTGGGCGGAGGCCGCAAGTGCTCTCCACCGTGTGGTTTCTGGCGAAAGCGGGGACGACCCCGGTAATCAGCAGAACGCCCAATATTGGATGGCGATTTCGCTGTACCACTTGAAGTTCTACCAGGCGAGTTATGCGCAGTTCGCGCAGATCGCACAGAACAAGAACCACCTCAAGCACGGTCAGACCTTGCTGTGGTTGGCCAAACTGGCCACCCAACTGCCGGAGCCAGCGGGCATCATCGACAGTGTCGGTCGATACACTGGCGAAGACCTCGCGCGTTTCAACAACCCTCAGCAGCGTGATCTGTACTTCCAGCTGAACTATCTGCTCGGTCGTTACAAGTACGAACACGACAAGGCTTATGAAGAGGCGATTCGCCTGTTCGGGCGCGTGAGCCCGCAAAGCAAACACTTCGTCCACGCACAGTTCTTCAGCGGCGTGAGCTACGTGCAGCTGCGTAAGTCCGTTCCAGCGGTCAAGGCGTTCCAGCGCATCGAGACGGCGCTCGACGAAGGCGTGCGCGGCGTCGAGGACGAGAGCCGCATGCGCGACCTCGCCTACCTGTCGCAGGCGCGCACCTATTACTCTTCGGCGATCAAGCTCAACCCCGAGACCAACGCACCGTCGGTCAACGAGGAGAAGCTCAGCGCCGCGGTCAAGTACTGGGACCAAATCGACGTTGCCAGCGAATACTGGCTCGACGCGCTGTTCGAGGAGTCCTGGGCCTACTTCATGGCAGGCCAATATCCTCAGGCTCTGGGCAACATCCACACCATCGAAGCCCCGTATTTCCCGGGTTCGTTCTATCCGGAAGCCCAGATCCTCAAGGCGGTAATCTACTTCTACAACTGCAACTACGAGGCAGCTACCACCGTCGTGGCTCGCTTCAACAAGCGCTACATTCCGATCCGCGACGAACTCAAGAAGGTTCTGAGCCGGTTCGAAGGCGAGGGGCAGTCCGAAGCGTTCTACAAGTTCCTGCTCGAGGTTCAGTCGGGTAAAGCCGACCTGGATCCGAACATCAAGGGCATCGTCGAGGACTCGCTCAGCGACCGTCAGCTGCTGCGCAACATCGAATACGTCAAGAACCTGCAGCAGGAGGCCGCTCTCTACGAGAAGGCGCCGGGCAGTTTCCGCACGTCCGGCATCGGCCAATACGTTCAGGATCGTCTGGCAGAGGCTCGTCAACGGGCAATCACCAACGCCGGCGAGCTGGCCAAGTCCCGGTACCGTCGAAACATCAGTGCCTTGGAAGAGCACCTGCGGAACGGCGAGAAGATCCTCATCGACATCACGGCCGCACAGCGTAACCTCCTCGACGAGAAGCTGAAGGCTGGCCAGGTTACCGCTGCAGACTCGAAGATCTACGGCGTGGTGAACCCGGATGAAGAACACGTGCTGTGGCCCTTCGATGGGGAGTTCTGGCGCGACGAACTTGGATTCTACCGTCAGGTCGTTGAATCGGCCTGCGGGAGGTAACACTCAATGAAGATTGTAAAGAAAATACCGCTAATGGGTTTATCTGTTGGTCTGGTCCTGGCTTCGAGCCTGGGCCTGGCTGCAGAAGTAGCCACCCAACGTGCGAGCGCCAAGCTCCGCACCGAGTGCATCGCTGCCGATGCATACAAGACGACTGAAGCGTGCCCCGAAGGCCCGAAGCAGTTTGGTGGTAAGGTCCGTCACAAGACGGCTTTCAAGAGTGCGCCTCCGCCTCGTGAGCGCAAAGAGCGTAAGGACGATCTCGGCGCGAAGAACGCTAGCGAGCAGATGGCTGCCGGTCAGCGCGACGCGCGCCAGACCCGTCTGCAGGCTCGCTCTCGCGCTCTGTTGATCACCGAGATCCAGGGTCTCGAGCGCCTCTACAAGCAAACGCCCGAAAAGAGCAAGGACCGCCCCCAGCTCGTACGGCGCCTGGCCGAGGGCTACGTCGAGCTCGAGTCGGCGGCGAACCGCGACATGATCGAGTCGGACATCAAGGCCGACGACGCCAAGGCGAAGAAGCAGCGCAAGACCTTCGACAACGCCAAGAAGGAGAGCGCCAAGGCCAAGAAGATCCTCCAAGAGGCGCGCAAGAAGGCGATCCTCTTCTACCGGATCATGAAGCGGGACTATCCCGACTACTCGAAGTACGACGAGATCCTCTACTACCTCGCGTACGAATACGAGCAGGCAGGAGAGCTCGACGAAGCCCGTAAGGTTTACCTCGAGTTGATCGAGAAGTCGCCCAAGAGCAAGTACGTTCCGAACGCGTACCTCGCATTCGGTGAGTTGTTCTTCAACGAAGCGATGGGTGACCCCACCAAGTGGCAGTTGGCTGCCAGCGCCTACGAGAAGGTGACGGAGTATCCGCCGCCCGACAACAAGGTGTACGGCTACGCGCGCTACAAGTTGGCGTACGTCCACTGGAACAACAACGACTTGGGCAAGGCGATCGAAGAGTTTGCCGAGGTCATCAAGTACGGCGACAAGTTCCCGAAGCTTCCGAACGCGTCGCAGCTCCAGAAGGCAGCCCGTCGTGACCTCGTGCCGGTATACGCCGTCGCGGGGGACCCGAAGAAGGCCTACAACTTCTTCCGTCCGCTCAGCGGTGACGAGGGTGGGTCGACCGAGAAGACGTTGGACATGCTCAACGACCTCGGCTTGGCCTACATGGATACCGGTCACTACCCCGAGGGTATCGTGCTCTACGAAGAGCTGATCTCCCGCGACAAGGGTGACCGTCTCTGCGCTTACCAGACGCAAATCACGCACGCCATCCAGGCGATGAAGTCCGGCGACAAGGTCGCCATCCGCAAGGAGCTCGACAAGCAGCTCGACCTGCGCGCCAAGTTCAAGGAAGGCAAGCACGACAAGAAGGCCGTCCTCGATTGCGACAACCGCACCGCGGAACTCCTCGCCGAAACCGCGATGAGCTGGCACTTGGAAGCGGTGGGTACCGGTGGTACTCGCGGTACCGGTGACAAAGAGACGATGGCGCTCGCCTCGCAACTCTACCAGAAGGTCGTCGACAACTTCACGCAGGATGACTTCGAGACCTTCGAGTTCCCGCGCATCGTCAAGGAAGACTGGCCGAACGTCTACAAGATCAAGTACGCCATGGCGGACTTGCTCTACGTCCAGGAGCGCTGGGAGGACTGCGGTCCTGCATTCGACGCCGTCGTAGCAGAGAACCCCAACAGCCCCGAAGCTCCGGAAGCTGCGTACGCCTCGGTACTTTGCTACCAGAAGATGTACGATCAGACTCACAAGGGTAACGACAAAGAAGGCATGGGTCAGGGTCCCACGGACGCTCGCGGTAAGCAGGCGACCGAGGCCGAGTGGGAGAAGTTCAAGCCGAAGAACTTCACCGACATGCAGAAGGGCATGATCCAGGCGTTCAATCGCTACGTCTGCTACATCAAGCCGCCCGAAGGTAACAAACAAGCGTACGACCAATACGTCGAGGTGAAGTACGCTCGTGCTCGAACCTACTTCGAGGCGCAGCACTGGGAAGAGGCTGCCGTCGCTTTCCGCGACGTGGCGCTCAACCACGCGGATCACGACTCGGCTACCTACGCTGCTCAGCTCTACCTCGAGTCGATCAACGTCGTTGGTTCGAAGTCCAAGACGCCGAAGCCCGCTTGTTACGAAGACATGGGTGAAGACGTTCCGGCCTTCCTCGAGCTGTATTGCGGCGAAGGGAAGTACGAGAACAACAAGGAGCAGTGTGACCTGCTCACGCGCATCCAATGCGACGTCAAGCGTCTGCGCGCCGAGAAGATGGTCGAACTCGCCGACAAGGGCGGTGGTGCCGACGCGTTGACCAAGTACAAGGAAGCGGGCGACGCCTACATCGAAATCTGGCGTACCTACGGCGAGCAACAACTCGCAGCAGGACAGGAGAGCCACTGCGGCGCGATGGAGGAGGTCCTCTACAACGCGGCACAGGCTTACCAAGCGGGCCGTCTGTTGGCGAAGGCCATCAGCGTGCGTCGTTTGCTCCTGAGCCCCCAGTACAAGTTGAACGAGACGGAGCTCGCCAAGAAGAGTCTCTACCAGCTCGGACGCAACTACCAAGCCATCGCCGTGTACGACCAGGCTGCAGGCTTCTTCATGAAGTACGCCGAGGCTACCGAGTACAAGGGTGAAGACGCCGACAAGGCGGTGAGCGACTCGGTGGTGCTCAACCTCGGTCTGGGTCGTGACGAGGAAGCCATCGAAGCTGCGTCCGCATTCAACCGCAACTACGGTCGCCGCAAGCCGGCGGAGGCAGCACAAATCGCCTTCGCAATCGGCGCTCACTACGGTGAGAAGGAAGACTGGAAAGAGGTCAAGAACAAGCTGAGCGGCGGTGCGTTGGCACTCATCGACAAGCAAGCAACCTTGGACGTCAAGGTGCAGGCCCATGCGCTGTTGGCCCACGCTCACCAACTCACCGGTTCGGACGGGCCTGCCAAGGCCGAATACGGCAAGGTGATCGGCGCTTGGAAAGACCCGGTCCGTGCAGCCAAAGACATCGAAGCGCAAGCCGGAGACGCGGCTACCAAGCAACGTCAACTCGGTCGTGCTTTGACGGCGGTTGGCGAGGCCATGTACTTCTTCGCCGAGGAGAAGCGCGCGAAGGTCGAGGCGGTCAAGTTCCCCGCATACAAGGGCAATGGCGAACGTGACGACGTGCTCAAGCACATCAACACGAAGGTCAAGGACTGGATCGGCAAGAAAAAGCCGCTCATCGACGACGCAAGTGCCGAGTACAAGAAGATCGTGGACCTGCAGCCATTGCCCCCGCCCAAGTGGGTCATCGCAGCCGGTGCACGCGTCGGAAGCATGTGGTCGAAGTTCGTAGAGGAGTTCCGCGCGGCACCGATCCCCAAGTCGATGTCTCAGGACGACGAAATCCGCACCGCATACTTCGCGGCTCTCGACGATGCGTCGGAGCCCCTGAAGCAAATCGGCAAGAGCGCGTACAAGACCTGTCTCGAGTATTCGGTGACCTACCAATACTTCGACCAGTTCAGCCGCTCCTGCGAGGAATGGCTCGCCGAGAACTACAAGGCCGAGTTCCACCTCATCGACGAGTTCAGCGGCGCACCGAACCGAGTGAACAGCGTGCTGCGTGAGAAGCCGTACCCCTTGAAGGCCAACGGCGACGTAATGCTCATCGCAACCGAGGAAGCTCCCGAAGCCCCCGCGAAGGCATCTGACAAGAAGCCGGCAGCAGAGGCACCAAAGGACGCCAAGAAGAAGTGAGCCATTGGGTGAGGCGCCGTCGTCCGCGGCGGCGCCTCCCGGTCACCTGAGAAGGATTACAGCTATGAGACAGATGAAGTACCTAGTGGTGGCGTCGTGGTTGCTCGCAGTTGGCTGCGGCGGTGGCGCCGGTGGTGGAGACGCATCCGACCCGTCGAAGATGCGTGACAAGTCGGGCAAGCTCAAGGTCAGCGAGGAAGCGAGCCGCGAGCACCAGAACGCTCTCGAGGAGTTCGTTCGTACGGACAAGGGCGGCGACTGGGACGAGGCGAAGTGTCGTTCGGTGGCAGAGAAGTTCATCGAGGCGTCGAAGACCGAGGAGTCGGCAGCGGGTAAACCGCTCCCGTCCTCGCTCTACAACGCGGGCGTGACCTACCTGCGCTGCGGATTGCAGGACGAAGCGCTCCAACAGTTCCAAGCCGCTACCGACGCCGACAGCGGTTTCCACCGTGGTCGTGCGCAGATGGCGCTGTTCGACTATCAAAAGTCGGGCGACCTGGACGCGACGATCGCGACGCTGGAGACCGTCATCCGTGACGCGAAGTTCCAGACGGTGGAAGGCTTGGTCGGGCTCGCGGCTCTCCAGATGGAGCGCAACGGGGACCAGGCCAACGAGGACGGCGCCGACGACTTCGAGCGCGCTAAGAAGAACATTCAGCGCGCGCTCGCTATCGACGACAGCTACATGCCCGCTTTCAACCAGCTCGCCATCTACTACATGGAGAGCGCCAAGAAGAAGTCGGGTACTCGCGAACAAGGTCGCCGTCGCGGCCTCGTGGTAGCGGGTGCCAAACGGGCCAAGGTCAATCAGCAGCAGCTCGAGTTGGCAGCGCTGGTGGCCTCCCAGGCAATCCAGAAGAACGGGAGCTACGCCCCGATCCACAACACCGCGGGTTTGATCCAGGTTCAGATGGACAACTTCAACGGTGCGGTCAAGAGCTTCGCCAAAGCGCGCGCGCTGGACCCCAAGTTCTTCGAAGCCCATATGAACTACGCGGCGGTGAACATCTCGTTCCGTGGTTTTGCCGAGGCGGAGAAGGCTTATCGCGAAGCCATCAAGCAGCGGCCAGACGACTACGAAGCCCACCTCGGCTTGGCGCTCGCGCTGCGCGGCCTGATTGACGACGCCAACTTCGACAAACAAGTCGCTGCGACGCAGAAGGAGCTGGACGAGTGCAAGCGAATCGACGCCGCGCGTCCGGAGGCTTATTACAACGAAGCCATCTTGACTCAGGAATACAAGGCCAAGTCGAGCGGCGACGCGTTGAAGTCAATCCCGACGCTCGAACAAGCGGCGGCTCAATACGAGGCCTTCATCGGTAAGGCGGGCGGCGAAGACATGTTCGCCGAAGCCGTCAAGCGCAGCAAGGACCGCGTACAAGACATCGCCGATACCATCAAGTTCATCAAGGAGTCCGAGGAGATGCGTCTCCAGGACATCGAGAACGAGAAGGCGATGAAGGAGCAAGAGGCTCAAATGAAGGCGGAAGAAGAAGCCGCCAAGAAGGCAGAGGAAGAAGCCGCGAAGGCAGAAGCTGCGGCCAAGAAAGCCGAAGAGGACAAGAAGAAGGCGGACGAAGCCGCCAAGGCTGGCGCGGCGAAGCCCGCGGCGGCTGCACCCGCGGCGGCTGCACCCGCGGCTGGGGCCAAGCCAGCCGATCCCAAGGCAGCTGCACCCGCGGCGGCCAAGCCGGCTCCGAAGAAGTAAGCAACGAGCACGCATCGACCGCGTGTTTCGAGAAGAGGCGACGTTTCCCGCGTCGCCTCTTTCCGTGTTGTGGCACCGAGTCACCGCGGACTGCGTGCAGCTCGGTGCAAAAAGAACGGGTTGCCGGGAAACGCCAAAAATGTGGCCGAGTGGGGAACTTGTCTATCGGTCTCCTGTCTCAACGCGACGTGTTCACCGACCAGGTCAACCCCGCTACCCTCGATCCGATGGGGCCGCAACTTTCCCCAGCGCTGCTACGCGCGGTGCCGCGAAGGAGCGGTATTGTAGGGCAGTGTTGCAGGCATGGGGATCGACCGTTGACGATGAAAGTGGCAACCGGATACACTCGCGCTGAAACTCGAGGCCTGCTGGCTTCCCTGCTGGTCCAACCCCCCGGCGTCGGCACGAGAGATCAAAACCAACAAGACATACGGAGCATCACGATGGCAAAGACGAAAACAGCACGCGCTCTCGCAATGGCAGTCGTAGCAACTGCGACGTTGTTCGGTTCGACGGCGATGGCTCAGGAAGAGTCCTACGGCTACGAGTTCGACGACGACCCCTTGAACGCAGGTGGCTTTGGCCCCAACGACGCGACCATCCGGGTTCGTCCGGGCGCGGCTCGCACGTTGCTCATTCGTCCGCGCACGCAGTTCGTCGAGGAGATGTTGCAGTCGGTGGAGAACCTCTGAGGGGCGAGCGCCGAGGCAGGTTCCACGCTGCACGGCGCTGACCGCGAAGTTGGTAGACGGGTTATTGGGCGACCAAACAGGTTGGCGCCGGACAGTTAGGGCGACCAACGAAGTTGGAGCCAGGGCATCAGTGAAGGACTGAAGGAAATATGGCTAAGGCAGTGTTGACGTTTGCGGTTTACCAAGCCAACCAGCTGGTGGGGCGCGAGAGTGTAGCGCAGGACGTCGTAAAGATCGGGCGGGACCCCAAGAGTCACCTCTGTATCAACGATGAAGCGGCTTCGCGTATGCATGCCGTCATCGAAGTAACGTCGGCGTCGGAGGTGACGCTGATCGACCTGGGCAACGACCCGGGAACCGTCGTCAACGGCGCGGTCGTCAACAAGGCGCGCCTCAACGTCGGGGACCAGATTCAAATTGGTTCCACGATCGTCGTTCTCGAGTCGGTTCAGCCCGTGGCAGTTCAGGTCTCGCCGGTCAGTGGTCACACGGTGGCCATGGCCGTTGCGCCCATGGGCAATCCGTTCGCCGCCCAGCCCGCCGCTGCTCCCGCCGCTGGCGCGAACCCCTTCGCGGCAGCCGCTGCCGCGGCTCCGGCGCCCTACGGTGGCTTCGGAGGTGCACCGAACTTCAATGCGACGATGCAAGGTCCGGGCTTTGGGCAACAAGGATACGCTCAGCCTGCCCCGGCTCAGCCCGCCTACGCTGCGCCTCAAGCAGCGCCGGCGCCCGCGTATGCCGCGCCGCAAGCAGCGTTTGCTCAAACCGCCGCCTACGGTGGACCAACTCAGGCAGTTCCGGCATTCGGCGCGGGCGGTTATGGTGACGCGGGGTATGGCTATGGTCAGGCGCCGGACCCCTACGCAGCACACCAGGCTGCCGGCGGTGGCCATGGCGACGACATGCCGGAAGGCACGTACACCTACCAGATGCTGAAGTCGGGCCCGGACGTGGCTCCCGACGAGGTCGAGCTCGCGCACGTTGCTTCCGTCGAGGTGATGGTATTGTGGGGCGAGAACATCATCCACGCCCAGCACTTGACGCCGCCGCGTAACTTCTACGTCGGCGAGGAGCAAGGTAAGCAGTTCACCGTCGACTTCTTCATCCCGTCCGAGAAGATCGGGACCACGCGGATGCCAGTCGTAGTCGGAGATGCCGGCAGCGTCGCAGTGGTTCTTCCGCAGGGAGCGCAGGGTACCATCGAGATCACCGGTCAACCGGTGATGAGCCTGGACCAGGCCCGCATGCACGCCCAGCCGTGTGCCGAGCTCGCCGGCGCCCAGCAATTGCCGCTGCCCGCGGGCGCGCGTGCTCGCGTGTACATCCAAGACCTCGTGTTCCAGGTCCAGACCGTCAACGCTGGTAAGCCGCTCCCGCACGGCTTGGCGAGCGGTTTCGATTGGAACGTGGCCATGTACTTCGGCCTTTCGTTCCTCTCCATCGGCAGCTTGATGCTCGCGATGGCATTCTTCGTACCTTCGATGTACCTGACCGATGGTGAGGGTATCGACCATGACCAATTGCTGTTGATTCAGCAATACCTCGACGCTGCTGCGGAACGCGAGCAGGAGGAAGAGGAGACGGAGCAGGTTCCCGAGGAGAACGCCGACAACAAGGAAGGCGGCACGGGTACTCGCGCCAAGGGCGAAGAAGGCTCGATGGGTAAGGAGTCGAGCAAGGACACCAACAAGCGTTACGCCGTGCAGGGTCCGAAGGACAACGCGGACCCACACATTGCTCGTCAGGCTGCACTCCGCGAGGCTGTCGAGTTCGGTATGATCGGTTTGTTGAACACCGGTGCGGCCGGTGACCCCAACGCTCCCACCGCACCGTGGGGTCGTGAGACCTCGCTCGGTATGGACGAAGTGAGCGCGATGGGTAACATGTGGGGCGACGAGATCGGCGACGCGTACGGCGCAGGCGGTCTCGGGTTATCGGGTATCGGCGAAGGTGGTGGTGGTCGTGGTGAGGGTATCGGCCTTGGGTCGATCGGCACGATCGGCCATGGCGCCGGCACCGGTACGGGCCAGGGCTTCGGTGCTGGTCACGGTCGATTGGGCGGCTCTCACAAAACCTCTGCTCCCAAGGTTCGCATGGGCGCCACGACGGTGAGCGGTCGCTTGCCGAAGGAAGTGATCCAGCGCATCGTGCGTCAGAACTACGGTCGTTTCCGCCTGTGTTACGAGAAGGGCCTCGCTGCCAACCCGAGCTTGGAAGGTCGCGTATCGGTTCGCTTCGTGATTAACCGCAACGGATCGGTGTCGAATGTGAGCAACGGCGGGTCGAGCATGCCGGATGCAAACGTCGTCAACTGTACGGTGCGTGCGTTCTACGGCCTGAGCTTCCCGAAGCCAGAGGGTGGTATCGTGACGGTTACCTACCCAATCATGTTCGCCCCGGGCTGAGCGAATCTCGTGCAGGCGACTCGAAGAGTCGCGTGAGGGCAGAGGCGTGTGGTTACCAACCGCGCGCCTCTCTTGCTTTGTGGCCTGAGGCTATGCCTGCAATTTTCGGCAGATATCGCAGAAGGAAAAAAAGGGGAGACGTGACGCCGCAAACCTTCTATTAGAGGCTCCTGGCGGCCATTTCCGTCTTGCGGTGGCCATGAACTACGGAAAATACGAGGTAGGGTTTAGATGACCGTGCGCAATCTTGTGAGTCGCAGTGTTGTGAAGGTGGCGCGTCAAGCGCTTGCGAAGGCTCGTTTTGGTTTGGCCATTGGTGGTTCATTGGCGCTTGCGTCGGTCGGCTGCAGCCGCGACCACATCGAAGCCGTGAACCTGGCCAACGCCGGTGACCAAGCGGTGAAGGTGAACGTTGCCGGCGCCATCAAGCAGTACGAAGAGGCGATTCGTTTGGACGGCGACAACCACCGGATCCTTTGGAAGCTCGCCATGGCTTACCAGAAGCAGGAAGAGTGGTCGAAGATGGAGTCCACGCTGAACCAGGCGCTTTCCAAAGCTCCCGAGTTCGCTGACTACGCTTACTACCGCGGCTATGCGCTCGTCATGATCGCCGAAGGCGGCAACAAGGACGCCTACAGCGAAGCTCAGGCACCGCTGAAGAAGTGCATCGAACTCGACCCGAACTACGCTGACTGCTACTTCTGGCTTGCGCAGACTTACCTCTGGACGGGCAACGATCAAGAGGCACTTTCGAACTACTCGAAGGCGATTGAGCACGACCCATCCGTCGGGTACTTCTACGCTCCGCTCGCTGAGCTCTATACCGTGCTGCGGATGTACGACGCGGCGGAGAAGGTGCTGAAAGAGGGTGAACGCGTCCTCGAAAAGGTCCAGAAGAACAAGAACGCGTTGTACAGCATCTACACGCTGCTTTCGAACGTGTACCAGGCCAAACACGATGACAAGGCACGCATCGCAGCGCTCGAGCAAGCCAACGCCGTGGGCGGCGACTCGCACCCCGAAGTTGCGTTCAACCTCGGCAGCACCTACGCCGTCATGAACCCGCCGCAAAAAGACAACGCAATCCGCCTTTTGAAGTCATTCAATAAGCGCGCTTGCAAGGGGGCGAAGGCAGCCACCACGTACAAGCAGCAGTGCGAGGTCAGTCAGTCTTTGGTTCAGAAGCTCGGTGGCGACGAGTGACGCGTTGAACGACGCGGTCCGTAGCGAAACGGCCCGTCGCCATCGCAGCGTGGCATAGCCACACCCTACGTAGTGCCAGGTGCGACACTCGAAGTGCGGCCCCCTCCCTCTGGGAAGTGGGCCGCGCTGCCGTTTGTGGCCTTGAATTGCCTTTTGGCCGCTCGGGTCACGGGCGGGAGAGCAACTCGCGAGGTTAGAAAGAAAATGCGACGTGCGGCGACTACGGCGCCCCTTTTGGGGCTGAGTTTTGTAGCATGCTCGCGCCTCGACACCGGTGATTGACTCCCGCCCGAAACTGGGGAACTTTCGCCGGCCGAAGTTGTGCCCAGGACATTTGGGCGGCCAAAAAGCGTTGCTAGACCGTGGATCAAGAAATGCAGAACGCAGACGAGAACAGTGTAAGCAAAGACAGTCAATCGCCCAGCGCCGAGGGCAGTCACACTGGGGACGCGGAGAGGATTAACGCCCTACGGGAGACGTTGGCAGCGGCTGAGGGCGGGCGCCCACACGACTACATCAAGGCACTGGTCGATCTCGCCGAGGCATTGCCGCCTTCGCAGGAGAAGGTCGAACTGTTCGCTCAGGCCGCTGACCTGTACACGACGCGATTCAAGAATCAAGCCGAGGCAGTCCGCGCTTACGAGGCGGTGCTCGCGGTAGACCCTCACCACGGCGCGGCGATCGAGTTCCTCGTCGATTCGTACCAGAAGCGTCGCGATTGGGAGAAGCTGATCGCGCTGAGACAACGCCAAGCCGAGGGCATGGACCCGGTCTCGCAGCTCGCGATCTACAAGGAAGTGGCGTTGCTAGCGAGTGAGCGCATCAAGAAGCCGTCGACGTGCATCGAGCTGTGGAGCATCGTGCTCGAGGCGGACCCGAGCGACCTCGAAGCACTGCGTCAGCTCAGCCAGCTCTACGAACGGGACCGCGAGTACGAGAAGTTGTCCGACGTCCTCGAGAGCTTGGTCGAAGCTACCGAAGACATCGAGGAGAAGAAGAAGCTCCTGCAGAAGCTAGGGCAGGTTGCAGGTGATCGTCTTAAGGACGAAGCACGTGCCGCCGAAGCGTACCGACAGCTGTTGATTCTGGAGCCCGAAGACCGGCGCTGGCAAGAGCAACTCAAGAAGCGCTACATCGCGCTCGGTCGTTGGGACGACCTCGAAATGTTCTACGCCCAGTCGGACAAGTGGGACGAGTTCATTCGAGTGCTCGAGAGCAACGAAGCTCGTGCCGAGACGGACCAAGAGCGCATTGCGATGCTCATGAAGGTCGCCGAGTTGTGGATGACCCAGAAGGGCAAACCCGATCGCGCCATCAAAGCTTACGAGCGCGTGCTCACCATCGTCCCCGACTCACTGGACGCCGCCGAACGCTTGGTGCCTCTGTACGAGGCGACCGACAACGCGAAAGGTCTCACCGACGCCTTGGAGGTGCGCTTGCGCCACACCGAAGATCCCGTCCAACAGTACGAACTGTTGCGCCGGTTGGCGGAGTTGTATCTCGGTCGAGCGAACGACAAGCAGCGGGCATTCCAGTGCTTGGCAGTGGCCTTCCAACTATTCCCGGAAGAAGAACAGGCGTGTATCGACTTCGAACACGCCGCGTCGGTGACGGGCAACTGGCAGGGAGTGGTCGAGGCTTACAGTGAGGCGCTCGCAAATGTGTCGGCACCGAATCCCTTGAGACTGCGCATCGGCAGGATCCTGCTGGAGGCCTTGCAGCAGCCGAACGAAGCTCTGGAGCAGTTCGAGGCGGTGCTCGCCGAAGAGCCGAGCAACGAGGTAGCGCTGGCCGCCCTGGAGAGTATCTACCGCGCCAACGGTCGGTCCGCGGAGTTGCTCGAGATTTACCAGCGCCGTGTTCAGCTCGCGGAAGATCCAGAGCAGCAACGGCGGTTGTTGTTCGAAATGGCGCGCTTGCAGGAGCTGAGTTCGGCGGAAGACCCCCGCGACGCGATCGCGACCTACGAGCAGGTTTTGGGGCAGAATCCAGCGGATGAACAAGCTCTGGCAGCGCTCGATCGCTTGTACTTCCGAACTGGACGGTTTCTGGACTACGCCGAGACCTTGCGCCGGCGCATCGACCTGCAAGCTGGCGAGAAGGAGCTCATCGACCTGAAGTTCCGCCTGGCACAAGTGGAGGTGAGTCACCTCGACGACGCAGCGGCCGCACTCGACAACTACCGCGAGATCCTCACGATCGACCCGGAGCACGCCGGTGCCCGCAGCGCGCTCGAGCAAATGCTCGGGGGCAGCCTGCGCTCCGAGGCGGCGGGTATCCTCGAGAACATCTACGAGGTGTCGGGTCAGTTCGACAAGTTAATCGTGGTCCAAGAGATCGTTGCCGACGCCGCGACGGAACCGGTTCGCCGAGCCGAACTGCTACGTAAGGTCGCCGTGACTGCGGCCGCCATGTTGGGTGACGCCGACCGTGCTTTCGCCGCGCAGTCGGGAGCACTCGCGCTCGAGCCGAGCGCCATCGAGGTGCGGGACGAACTCGAGGTATTCGCACAGCGCGCCGACGCTTGGCCGCGCCTCGAGAAGCTGTACGTGAAGATCGCGAGCGAGGTGGAAAGCCCCGAGTTGGCTCGTGACTATTTGTTGAGGGTCGCGGCGATTCAGCAGCAGACCGGCAAGGTGACGGAAGCGGCGGCCACCTACCGCAAGTTGATCGAGATCGATCCAGCGGACAACGACGCGCTCGTGGCGCTGGATTCACTGCTGCGGAGCAGCGGACGCTGGAAGGACCTGGTCGACGTCTACCGCCGCCGCATTCAGCTGGCCGAAGACGACGACGTGCGTGAGACGCTTGCTTGTGAGATGGCGTCGATCCTCGATCAGCAGCTCGGGGCTACCGAGGAGGCGATTGCCGCTTACCGTGAGACATTGACGTTTGCCCCGCAGAGCCGCACCGCGCTGTCTGCGCTCGAGGCATTGCTCAGCCGCGAGCGTCGTTGGTCGGATCTTTCGGAGAACTTGGAGTCGCAGATCCTCGGGGAAGCCGATCCCGAGCGCCAAGTGCAGCTGATGTTACGCTTGGCGCGTTTGCGTCAAGCCGAGATGGGCGACGCCGCCGCGGCGATCGAGGGCTACAAACAGGTGCTCGAGCGTGAGCCGTTCAACGAAGTAGCGATCGAAGCTCTGGAGCAACTCTCGGAAGATCCGGCGAACGAACTCGTGGTCTCGGAAATCCTCGAACCGCTGTATCGCGAGCAAGGCAACTACTCGAAGTTGGTCGCGGTCTACGAGATTCAGGAACGTCGCGAGAGCGACCCGCACACGCGCGTCGGCTTGCTGCACCAGATCGCAGGCCTGCACGAAGACGCGGGCGGCGACGTGGGCGCGGCGTTCGAGACGTACTGCCGGGCACTCGCCGTTTTGCCGAGCGATGATGGCACGTGGCGGTCGGTAGACCGTTTGGCTCGTGCGACAGGTCGCTACCAAGACTTGGCGCAACACCTGGAGTCTTTGGCCGCGGCTCAGGCCGAGCCGGACATTGCGAGTCAATTGCTCACTCACGCAGCGCGCGTGATGGAGCGCGATGTGGGTAACCCGTCGCGCGCCATCGAGCTGCAGCGCAAGGTGTTGGCGGTCGATCCGACGAGCTTGGACGCCGCGACCTCGCTCCAGTCGTTGTATCAGGCAACCGAGCAGTACGACGAGCTAGCGTTGATCTTGCAGCGCAAGGTGGGAATCCTCGACGACGTAGAGCTCCAGAAGGAAGCGCTATTCCAGGCTGCGACCATCGAGCAAGACGTGCTCAATCGGCCCGAGAAGGCGATCGCGATCTTCGAGAAAGCGCTCGAACTCGACCCCGAAGACCAACGCAGCGTCAACGCTCTCATCGACCTGCACTTGGGGCTCGAACAATGGCCCGAGCTCTTGGCGGCGCAGGCGCGCAAAGCGGATTTGACGCTCGACCCTCAAGAGAAGAAGGTCATTCTCTATCAAATGGGAGCCGTTTACGAGCGTGAGCTCAACGACCGCGCCAAGGCGATTGACACCTACCAGCGCGTGCTCGAGCTCGACCCCGACGACCTGGAGGCATTGGGACGACTCGACGTGTTGCACCAAGCCTCCGGCAACTGGACCGAGCTGCTCGGCGTGCTCAGCCAGGAGGCAGAGCTGACGGCCAATGCAGAGGAAGCGATTGGCTACCAGTACCGCGTCGCGGAGATCTACGACCAGAAATTGCACGACGTCGAGCGGGCCGTCGAGCTGTACCAACAGATCCTCAACATCCAGCCCGGTCACGCCGCGACGTTGGCGGCGCTCGAACGCATCAAAGACTCTCAGAGTACGGCATCGATCGCTGCCGCCAACGTGCTCGAGCCGGTGTACGAGTCGATCGGCGAGTACCAAAAGCTGATTGGTGTCTTGGAGGTCCAAGTCGCCAACGCCGATGACGCATTCACGAAAGTGGAGCTACTGCATCGAATCGCGTCGTTGTACGAAGAGGGCCTGTTGTCTCACGACAAGGCGTTCGAGGTGTACAGCCGCGCCGTGCGCGCGGATTCGACCAACAGTGACAGTCTGGGCGCAGTCGAGCGGTTGGCGATGGCGTTGGGCCGATGGAATGACGTGGCGGCGCTCTATCGTTCGGAGTTGGAGGCCACTGACGACGTCGAGCAGAAGGTCGAGCTCGGGATGCGCGTGTCGCAGTTGTTCGAGGTCCAGCTCGACGACGTCGACAGCGCGGTCGCGGGTTATCGCGCCGTGCTCGAGGTTTCGCCCAACAACGCCGCTGCGTTGACGTCACTCGACCGCATCTTCGAGTCGAACCAACGCTGGAACGAGTTGGCGGACGTGTTGCGCCAGCGCGCTGACGTCGCCGACAGCCCCGAGGAGATCCTCGAGTTCAAGTTCCGCTTGGCCGAGTTGAAACAGTCGCGCTTGGGAGCGGTCACCGAAGCGATCTCGACCTACGGCGAGATCCTCGCAGCAGCGCCGGACCACACCGGGGCGCGGGCCGCCCTGGAAGCCCTCTTCGATTCGGGTAGTGAACAGCTGCAGATCGCGGAGCTGCTCAAGCCGCTCTACGAATCGTCCGGTGAGTGGGACAAGCTCGCGGAAGTGCGCAAGGCGCAACTCGAACACACGGTCGACCCCGCGCAACGCCTCGAGTTGTTCTATCGGTTGGCACAAGACCACGACGAGAATTTGGGCGACGTCGAGGGCGCTTTCGAGATCTACGGCGCGGCGTTGGGAGAGTTCCCGTTGGACGAGCGAGCGGGAGACGAAATCGAACGACTCGCCGGCTCGGTCGACGATGGGTGGGTGCGTCTGGCGGTCGTGTACGCCGACATCGTCAGCCAAGAGGACATCGACCCCAAGGTCCAAGCGTCGCTCGCAAGCCGCCTCGCTCGCGTATACGAAGAAGAGCTCGCCGACGTAGAGAAGGCGAAGGAGTCGTACCGTTTCGCGCTGAGCGTCGCGCCGGACCACGACGTCGCGCTCACGAACCTCGACCGCATCTTCACCGGGCTCGGTGAGTGGTCGGAGTTGGCCGAGGTGCTCGAACAGCGTGCCAAGGTAACGGCCGACCGCGACGACAAGGTCGAGCTGCTCGTTCGATTGGGTCGAGTTTACGAAGAGGAGCTCCGCCAGCTGGATGACGCCGAGCGCGTTTTCCGTTCGGTGTTCGACGAGCACCAGCCGGACAACCGCGACGCGATCGAAGCGCTCGAACGCATCTTGCCGCAAAAGGAATCTTGGCGCGACTTGGCAAAGGTGTACGAGCGCCAGCTCGAGCTCTCGGTAGGCGACGTGGAAGAAGCCGAGATCCGAGCGAAGATGGCGCGCTTGGCGCTCAACCACCTGGGCGATCTGCAAGCAGCGACGGCGGGTTGGCGGCGCGTGCTCGAATTGCGCGGCGAAGACGGCGAAGCGCTGCAAGGCCTGGCGGACTTGTACGAACATCAGGGCAAGTGGGCGGAACTCGCCGAGGTCCTGGAACGCCATTACGACATCGCGGAGAGTGACGATGAACGCGTGCTGGCCCTGAGCAGGCGTGCAAAGTTGTCCGACCAGCAACTCGGTCGCATCGACGAAGCGCTCGACACTTGGCAGCGAGTTTTGGACATCGACTTCGGCAGCCCTTCGGCGTTGCTTGCAGTCGCCGACATCTGGCGTCGTAAGGGCAACAGCCAAGAACTCGTGGCAGCCCTGCACCGCGCCGTCGATAACGGCGAGGGACGCTTGAGTCAGGACCAGGTGGTGGCGATCCAGCGTGAGCTCGGTCAGCTGTATACGGGTGAAGTGAACGACGGTTTCGCGGCTCAAGAGGCGTGGAACAAGCTGCTCGAGCTGTCACCGACGGACTCCGAGGCCATCGACGCGCTCGACCGCGCTTATCGCGCCGAGGAGCGGTGGGAAGAGGTGGTTCGAGTCAAGATGCTGCGAGCAGCGGCACTGACGGAGCCTGCTGAAAAGGTTCGGGAGCTGCTCGAGGTCGCCGAGATCTGGGACGGTGCTCTGAAGCAGCCTGACGGGGCAACGGAAGCCTTCAAACAAATCATCGAGATCGACCCGCTCCACGAACGCGCGTTCGAGCAATTGCAGAAGCTGCACAAGGCCGCTTCGCGGTGGGAGGAGCTCATCGAGCTCTACCTCGGTCGTCTCGAGCACGTCGAAGAAGTGCCGGTGCGGAGCGAGCTCTGGCGTCGGATCGCACGCGTATTCGACGAAAAGGTCGAGGACAAAGAGCAGGCGTTCGTCGCTTTGGAGCAGGCGTTCCGCGATGATTTCCACGACGACGTCACGCTCGAATACCTGGGCAGGATGGCTCACGCGACGGGCCGCTGGAAGGATCTCATCTCCAACACCCAGCAGCTGCTGGAGGAGCAGACCGAGACCAAGGATCGGATCCGTCTCTCGCTGTGTTTGGGCAAGTGGTACGGCGAAGACCTCGGCATGATGGAGTACGCCAACTCCTACTACGAGCAGGTGGTGCGTCTCGATCCGGGTAGCGTTCAGGTCATGCGGCAGATGGCTAACATCTACCGCTTGAGCGGCAAGTGGCAGAAGGCCGCCGACACCCTGAAGCAAGCTGAACAGGCGGCAGTCAAAAACGAGGACCGCAAGGTCGTCTACGTCGATCTCGGCGATCTGTTGCGCAAGCACATGGGTGAGGTGGAGCAGGGCGTCAGCTACTACAAGCGAGCGCTCGCCATCGACCCGCAGATGCTGACCGCTCTGGACGCCCTCGAATCCATCCAGACCGAGCGTGGCGAACACGGTGAGTTGGCTCAGACCTTGCGGCGTAAGCTCGAGGCCCTCACCAATCCCGACGACCTGCTGGCAACCCGGCTACGTCTCGCAGAGCTGTACGAGCGGGAGCTGAGAGACTCGGAGCGCGCGGCCGACGCCTACCAGGCCGTCGTTCACCAGGACAGCACGAACCTACCGGCTCTGCGCGGTTTGGAACGGGTTTACGATAGCCTCCAGAAGTGGACGGAGCTCGTGGACGTCCTCGAACGTCAGCTGGGCAACTCAGGCTTGTCGGAGCGGGAACGCGTGTCCATCTTGCTCAAGCTCGCCAAGCTGCACGAGGAGCAGTTCCTCAAACCCGAGGACGCGGCAGGCAGGTTGGAGCAAGTGCTCAAGCTCGACCCCTCGAGCCAGACCGCCTACTCCGGTCTCGAGCGCTGCTATCGCCGGCTCAAGCGTTGGACGCAACTGATCGACGTCTACAATCGCCACTTGGACGAGCTGAGCGACAACGCCGAGCGCGTCGCGATCTTGTCGGACATCGGCGATGTTTATTCCAACGAACTCGCGGATTCGGAGTCGGCGATCGACGCCTACCAGAAGGTGCTCGAGGCAGAACCCAATCACATCGGCGCCCTCGACGCATTGGCCAAGCTGTACGACAAGCGGGGCGACGTTCACGAGAGCATTGAATGTCTCACGCGCGTCGCGGACTTGACGCTCGACGGCGGTCAGCGCGTCGACATGTATTACCGGATCGGTAAGCAACAGCTCGACAAGCTCCAGGACTCGGTCGATGCCCGTTACAGCTTCGAAAAGGCGCTGGATCTCGAGCCGTCGCACTTGCCGTCGTTGACCGCCCTGCGCGGCATTGCGCAACGCGAAGAGGATTGGGACGCTACGGCGCGTTACCTCGAGCAAGAGCAAGCTCACACCGAGGCGCCGCGCGCCCGGGCGCGGTTGTTGGTCGAACTCGGTCGTGTACGTTCGGACCGGCTCGGGGAGACCGAGCAGGCGTTGTCTGCGTTCGAGCAGGCCATCGAGCTCGATTCGGAGTGTGAAGACGCGGCCGGGCCTTTGCTGCAGAACTACGTCGAGCAGAACCGCTGGCGTGAGAGCCTGCCTTTGGCGGAGCTCTTGGTGCGTCGTTCGCGCGGTCACGACCGCGGTGAGCAGCACCGCCTGAACAACTTGCTCGGCCGCATT
Source organism: uncultured bacterium (assembly GCA_966249405.1). Taxonomy (GTDB): domain Bacteria; phylum Myxococcota_A; class Polyangia; order Polyangiales; family Polyangiaceae; genus SZUA-265. The sequence goes on from CBINDO010000026.1 coordinate 29,480, forward strand.
CACGCCGAGTTGGGTAACAACGAAGACGCCTTGAAGGCGTACCAGGCGGCGTACCAATTCGACGTCACTTCGCAAGAGAGCATCCGCGGCATCGCCGAGGTGGCTTATCGCCTCGAGGATTGGCCGACGGCGTTGAGCAACTACCAAAAGGTGCTCACTTCTCTCGGCGAGGAAGAGACGGAGGAGCGAACCAAGGTCTATTACCGCCTTGGAACGATCAAGCTCCAGCAAGGGCAACTCAAGCAGGCGATCAACAACTTCGAGAAGGCGCTAGCTCTCGATGGTGAACATCGCGCGACACTCGAGGCCCTCGTCGGGATCTACGAGAAGCAGAAGGATTGGCCGCAAGCCGCAGCCTACAAGCGTCAGATCCTCGATTCGGTCATCGACGAGGGCGAACGCTTCGACATGTTGCTCGACATCGGCGACGTGTGGGGGACGAAGGCGGCTCAACCGCTCAAAGCCATCGAGGCGCTCGAAGAGGCGCGGACCATCCGCCCCTCCGATCATCCGCTGCTCCACAAGCTCCTCAAGCTCTATCAAGAGGCGGAGCAGTGGCAGCCGATGGTGGACACCATCCATGCCATCTCCGAACTCGAGCCGGATCCCGAGCGGAAAGCGCGTTACTTCTTTACGATGGCGCAGCTCTATCGCGACAAGATCCAAGACTCGGATCGCGCGGTCGAGTTGTTCAACGAGGCCCTCGACCTGCACTCCGGGTATCTCGAGGCCTTCGAGCGTATCAACAAGATCCTCACGGCCTCGAAGAACTGGAAGCAACTCGAGCGTAACTACCGCAAGATGTTGCACCGTATTGCCGGCAAGGGGCAGACGGACCTCGAGCACGAGTTGTGGTACCAGTTGGGTCTCGTCTACCGCGACCGTATCCAGGACCAGTCGAAGGCCTTGGACGCGTTCAAGGTGGCGTCGCACACCAAGCCCGACGATCTGCGCGACCGCCGGATCCTGTCCGAGCTCTACGAGGTCAACGAGCGCTACGACGAGGCGATCGAGCAACAGCTGTACGTGCTCAACCAAGACCCGCTGAACCTCGATCCGTACCGCGCCTTGTACCGCCTGTACCTGTACAAGCGGAGCTACGACTCGGCGTGGTGCGTCGCGGCCGCGATGGCGTTCATGCGCAAGGCTGACGCCGAGGAGCAGCGCTTCTACGAGGATTGGAGGCCGCAAGGCATCCTGAAGGTCCAGGGCCGTCTCAACAACGAGTACTGGGTGCGTTACTTGCTTCACCCCGACCTGAACCTCTACGTCTCGAAGATCTTCGAGGCGATCTCGGGTGCGGCGCTCAAGGCCAAGATCGCTCAAGCAGGATCGCCGCTCTCTCCGTCGGACAAGCGCATCGTCGGCGACGACTTCCGCAACTCCACGCTGCAGTTCGCGCGTACCTTCGGTTGGGCAGCACAGGTTCTGGGCCTGCCGATCCCGGAGTTGGTCGTCCGCAACGACCAGCCGATCGCGGTCAATGCGTTGGCCAGCGACCCGCGGGCTTCGGAGGCGGGACGCGCGGTGCTCTCGGGGCTCAGCGCTCCCGAGTGCGCGTTCGTGTCCGCCAAACACCTCGCCTCGTACCGTCCGGAGCTCTACATTCGGAACCTGTTCCCGGCGCAGGCGGAGCTGACGGTCATGTTGTTTGCCGGCGTCGTAATCGCCGAGCCTGCAACACCGCTGCCCCAGGAGTTGGTGTCGAACGTGAGGGCGACGGCCGCGGCTTTGACGCAATACATGGACGCGCACTCTCGCGAGACTCTGGCGACCTTCGTCAAACGCTTCGTCGAGGACGGCGCCAAGGTGAACATCAAGCGTTGGAGTCGTGCCGCAGAACTCACGGCAGGACGGGCGGCGTTGCTTCTCACCGGTGACCTCGAGGTCGCCAAGAAGGTCGTCAGCGGAGAAAAAGCCACGGCTGACCTGTCTGCAGCCGACAAGATGAAAGACCTCCTGGTGTTCAGCGTTTCGCCGGAGTATTCGGCGCTGCGCGAGGCGCTCGGGGTCGCGATTCGCGTCGAACAGTAAGGTTGCGAGCAAGCTGACGCGTCGGAAACTGACGTGAAAAGTGGAGGCGTCGGGTGAATCCGGCGCCTTCGGCTTTTTTGTTCGAAATCGTGCGCCAGGTAAGCAACCGAGGTCGGCGGCGGGCGAGCAAGAACCATGACTGCTTCCGACCCGAACAACCTTCAAGTCAGTTTTGCCTTCGACAAGCCACGGCGCGACGAGCGCACCAACCCGATTGCCCAGACCCGGCGCCCCAGCGCCTGGCGGATCTGGGCCGCGCAATCGTCTCCCCACAAGGAGGTGGAGCTCGCCATCGGCGAAAGCGTGGTCATTGGGACATCACCGAACGCCGGTCTACGCGTGAACGACTCGACGGTCAGCCGAACCCACTGCCGCGTCGAGGCCACGCCAGCCGGGCTACGCGTGGAAGATCTGAAGTCGACCAACGGCGTGCTCGTGGCTGGGGTGAGGGTGCCCTCCGCCCTGGTGACCCACTCCGGTCCGGCTTTCGTGGTTGGGCGAACTCCGATCTACGCGCGTCCCGTCGGCGCCAAAACTGGCGAAGAGAGCCTCCCGGGTCTAGTTGGTGAAAGCGAGCGGTTGCGTTGTCTGGTCCGCGAAGTGCGGTGCTACGCGCCTCACGACGTCTCGGTGCTCATCCAAGGAGAGACGGGTTCCGGCAAAGATGTGGTCGCCCGAGCTTTACACCAATTGAGTCAACGCAAAGGCCCGTTCGTGGCGGTCAACATCGGCGCGCTTCAGGATTCTTTGGCCGACGCCGAACTGTTCGGCCACAAGAAGGGGGCCTTCACCGGTGCAGTCAGTGACCACAAGGGGGCGTTCGAGCAGGCGCATGGTGGCACGCTCTTTCTCGACGAGATTGCCGACATCAGTCCGGCGGTCCAGGTCAAGCTTCTGCGTGCGATCGAAGAGAAGCGGATTCGACCGCTCGGCGCCGAGCGAGAGGTCCCAGTCGACGTCCGCGTGATCGCTGCTTCGTGGGCTCAGCTCGACGTGTGGGCAGCCGAAGGCAGATTCCGGTGGGACTTGTACCACCGACTGTCGACCGCGGTGGTTCGCGTGCCAGCGCTCCGTGAGCGGCGGTCGGACATCGCCCTGTTGGCGCGTCATTTCTTGCGGGTCGACGCTGCAGCGAACCAGCCGTGTGAGCTCACCGACGATGCGGTCGCGGCGCTTCGTGAGCACGAGTGGAAGGGCAACGTGCGCGAGCTTCGTGCCGTGTTGCGGCGGGCGTCGATGTTGTGTGCGAACGGCACCATCACGGCATCGGAACTCGACTTGCAGCAAGCTGGACCGAGCGGCGTGAAAAAGGCCCACCGCGAGCCGTTGACCGCCGCCGCTGCCGTCGCGCTGTTGAAAGACCATGCGGGCAACGTGAGTGCTGCGGCTCGGGCGGCAGGTTTGCCGCGTTCCACGTTCCGCAACGTCTTGGCCAGCCAGCGTCACAGCGAAGTCACCCGCGACGTCGCGGCAACCCTGGTCCGAACCGGCTGAGAGTGTTTACTTCAGAACCGCCCAAAGATCGCCATCGAATAGCTCCCGGTGCTGGGGTCCGCGTCGATGGTGAGGCTGGCGGGCGGAGTTTTGGCCTGGTCGTGATTTTCGGGATCCAAGAAGTAATAGGCCACCGTGCCGCCCGCGGCGAGCAAGCCAACCACGAGTGTCACGACGCTAGCGGTTCGCCAAGTGTCCCCCGAGTCGGCGTTGTCCAAATAGAAGCTGCACGCGTAGTCGTAGTCCGCGTTGATGGCGGGTGGGCCGCACGGGCTAGCTCCAGGTCGACCATCTGCCTCGTAGTGGGCACGGATCTGTCGTTTGGCTTCGTTGGCCGCGTCGTACCTTCGGCCGGCCGTCGTCGCGGCAACTGCCGAGAACACCAGGCTGCCTACCGTTATCCCGGCGCCAGCCCACGCGCCCGGACGCTGAAGGAACCACTCGTCGACGCGCATTCGCCCGCCCGCAGAACCTTGGTCCGGTAGCTCGGTCACTTGAGGGGCCGAGCCGGTCGAGCCGTCGTCGCTCAACAGGTCGACGGTGCTCGATTGTCCAGCGCCGACCTGAATCGTCTCACGACGTTCTCCGGCGACGACCTCGTGTTGACCGGTTACCAAGTACAAGGGTTGCGCCAGCGGAGCTACACCGACCGGAGTCTGGTCGACCACGATCTCGGTTCCTTCCGGCGCTAGGATCGCGACCTCGGCCACCTGAGTTTTGGCGTCGTCCAAACCGTTGCGTGCCGTCGCGTTGTCGCGGTCGGTTTGAGTGAGATAAGCCTGGAAGTGGGTCGCGGCCTCTACGTAGAGGCCAGCTTTGAGCTGACTCTGGGCCAGATTGAGCAGCACTTCCGGATGTGGCTTCAAGAGTTGGGCTCGACCAAAACGCTCGGCAGCGAGTTTGTAGTCGGTGTTTTGGTATGCTGCGACGCCTTCCTCGAACGCTTTGCGGGCTTCGGCAGCGTCCAAATCCACGACCGGCGTGCTGTCACCCTGGTTGTCGGTAGGCGGCCCGGGCACCGGCGGTTGAGCCGCGACGGGTGCACACAGCAGGGACACGATCAAGAGGGGACTGACTGCGCGAGTTCGATTCATCGGTTCGCCTTAAAAACGAAGCTTTCGGTCGGTTACGCATACATACGGCGCCTGAGCATGAAGCACTATAGATAAGTGGCAAAATTGTAGGGTCAGTCGTCGGGCAGTTGCGCTTGGTGTCGCACCACCCGCGAGGCTGTCAGCCGGCGATTACTGGGCCAATCGAGGATTAGCAGCTATGGCCGCGGTACGACCCGTCGCGGTGTGGTGAACGGCGGTCGGGTGAGTGATGTGACGGCAGATAGCGATTGTAGAAAGCGAAGCACGGCTCGCGGCGTTCCGAAATGCGGTCCGCTCCGGCCGCTGCTGCTCTCGTTACTAGCGTTTACCTGCGTCACCGCTTGCCAGAGCGCTGGCGCGGGCGACGCCCACAAGGAGTCGACCGCGGTGGCGCCGCAATTGGAGCCGGTCCCCATCTCCGACGGCGAACTGCCCGGCGAGGTCGACGAAGTCGAAGGTCCTCTGCCCGCCGACCTACGGATCACCGAGCTGGCGCGTTATGGGTCCCAGGACACCGCCCGGATCGTGGTGTTTCTCAACAGGCCTGCCCGCTACGAGGTCGGCAAGTTGGCTGCCGGCGGTGGTAAGGGCCCCCGGCTTTTTCTCGACATCGACCAGGCAGGGTACGCTGGACCGATGCAATTCGACGTCGGAGGCGTGGTCCAGCAGGTTCGTTTGGGCCAGCAGGGCAACGCCGTCCGCGTCGTCCTGGACCTGCGTGAACAGGTCGCGGAGCGGGTGTTCTTTTTGCCGGAGCCCTTTCGGTTGATCATCGACGTGGCGTCCGCGCGCGAGGGCTCTCCTCTGACCACGGCGCGACTCGGTAAGGCGATCTCGCGAGTCGTCCTCGACGCGGGCCATGGCGGTCACGACCCCGGGGCGATCGGTGCATCGGGGCTGATGGAAAAGGACGTCGCTCTCGACGTTGCTCTTCGGGCGGCCCCGTTGATCGCGCGCGAGCTCGGGATAACGGCCCTGCTGACCCGAGAGACGGACGAGTTCGTCCCGCTCGACGAAAGGGTGGCGCGGGCCAACGCTTTCAACGCTGACTTGTTCATCTCCTTGCACTGCAACGCCAGCCATTCGGCGGACGGACACGGCGTGATGACGTTCGTGCTCGACAGTTCGCGAGACCAGGTAGCGCTACAGGTCGCCGCGCGCGAGAACGATGCGTCCGAGGCAGCCTCGACACAACTGGCCAAAGCGATGAGCCAAGTGATGGACTCTACGACGTCGCGCGCGTCAGCCGGCTTTGCGCGTTTGCTGCAACGCGCGAGTTTGGCGTCCTTGACCGACGACTATCCGGGCGTGTGGGACGGCGGGGTGAGGCAAGCTGGCTTCTACGTGTTGGCTGGGGCGCACATGCCCGCAGTGCTGTTCGAAATGTCTTTCATCTCGAACCCGACCGAAGAGTTACGTCTCGAGTCGCCCGGCTACCGCCAACGTCTTGCCGATGGTGTCGTCAACGCTATTCGAGCGTACAAGTCAGGACTCTGAGAACGACCAGCCTTCGGGCCGGTTTGCGGACACTAGTCGTCCTACCCGTCGTGGAAACTCCGCCTCGTGAATTGACGGCGCGGCGGGGCGCTCTTATCTTGCCGAGTCCCTTTTTCGGGATTCTAGTCAGGTAGGAACGAGGGTTAACGCATGGTGTCAATGAGCAAAGAGGATCTCCAACGGTTCAAGGAGCAACTCACGGAGAAGCGCGACGAAATCGTGCGTCGTGCCGAGCAGACTCTGCGCCAGGACATGACCTTGGATTCGGACGACTTGCCCGATGAGATGGACCTGGCTTCGAGTGAGTATCTCCAAGCTTTCACGTTCCGTCTGCGCGGACGGGAGAAGAACCTCCTCGACAAGATCCAGAAGGCGCTCGAACGGATCGACAACGGCACCTTCGGTGTGTGCGAAGAGTGCGACGAGCTCATTTCGATCAAGCGACTCGAGGCGCGGCCCGAGACGACGCTGTGCATTCGCTGTAAAGAAGAGCAAGAGCGCGTCGAGCGCGACTTCGGCTGAGAAGCGTCTCGCCCTTCACCCTCGAGCAGCTGCGGGCCAGGTTGAGCTCGGCCCCTGATACAACACGTGGCCGCCGTCCGGACCAGGCCCTGGGCCGAGTTCGATCAGCCAGTCCGCTGCAGACGCGACTGCAGGGTTGGGCTCAGCGAAAACCACCGTGTGGCCTTCGTCACGCAGGGCCGACAACGCGTCGAACACCTTCGCGATGTCGCTGAAGTGTAGCCCACTGGTTGGCTCGTCGAACAGGTACAGGCATGAGCCCTGACCGCGTCGCGACAACTCGACGGCCAATCGGACGCGTTGCGCCTCCCCGCCCGACAACGTGTTCGTGGGCTGCCCCAGGGTGAGATAGCCGAGCCCCACCCGTTGCAACTCGAGCAGCAACGGGTTCACCTTGGGCAGATGAGCGAAAAGCCGTTGGGCGTCGTCGACCGTGAGGCTGAGTACGTCGCCGACGTGGTATCCTCGGAACCTGGATTGCAGCGTCTCACGATTGAAGCGACGGCCATCGCATTCCGGGCACGGCACGACGGCGTCGGCGAGCAGCTCGAGATCGGTGCGCAGGACGCCTTCGCCTTTGCATGTCTCACAACGCCCACCCTTGGTGTTGTACGAGAACCGTGAGGCTTTGTACCCTTTGGCGCGAGATTCCGGCAGCGCCGCGAACAAGTCGCGAATCGCATCCCAGATGCCCGTGTACGTTGCCGGTGTGGAGCGCGAGGAGGAGCCGAGCGCACTTTGATCGAAGGTGACGACGCGCGTGAATTCGGAGCCTGCCTGGGGCTCTCTTGCGGGGGCCGCGGGCCGCTGTACGGTGGCTCGCGCGGATGGCATGAGCGCTCCCATCAGCAGGCTCGTCTTGCCGGCCCCACTTCGTCCGGCTATGGCCGTCAGGCGTCCTCGCGGGATGCGCACGTCGACGCTCTTGAGGTTACCAGCATCGACGTTCGTCAATTCGAGCCAAGCCGCCGGTGGGTCGCTGCGCTTCTGGGCGCTGCAGACCTGGCGTCGCCCGAACAGGTACGGACCGGTGAGCGACCCCTCGGCCGCGGCGATGACCTCGGGCCTACCGCTCGCCAAGATGGAACCGCCGTGTTTCCCCGCGCCCGGACCCAGGTCCAACACCCAGTCAGCGGCCTCGATGAAGGTTCGTTCGTGCTCGACGGTCAGGACCGAGTTGCCACTCTTGGTGAGCATCGAGAGCGCGTCGATCACCAGACGTGCGTCGTCCGGATGTAGGCCCACCGTGGGCTCGTCCACTACGTAGGTCACGTTGCTGAGCGCCGTCCCCAACAGACAAGACAGCCTCGTGCGATGTGTCTCACCGGTTGAAAGTCGATCGAGCGGCGTATTCAAGGTCAGGTGCGCCAAACCCAAGCGCTCCAGAGGTTCGAGCCTGCGGTTGATCACTTCCACCAATGGCGCGAGAGACATCCGACCGCTCGAGGCACGAAGTAGCTTTTCCCTCAGCACGGGGACGGGCAGTGCGCAGTATTCGGCAAACGTCGCGCCTTGCCACGTGAAATAGTCACGGTGAGCCCCCAAGCGTGTACCTAGGCAGCTGGGGCACGACGTTCGCGAACGCAGGTTGGCGAGTTCGGGCGCCGTCAACATCCCAGGAAGAGTTTCGACGTCCTCTCCAGAGAGCACTTGCTCGACGTGTCGCCACAGCTCCGGGTCGGCATCGATCTGGCTCCACGCGGTGTCGGGATCGAGCGGCACGCGCTCCAGTAGGCGGTTCAGCAAAACGGCGCTAGCCACCGTACCGGGCTGGCCAAACACGGCGAGTGCTCCTTGACGCAGGGTCAGCGCCGAGTTGGAGCCGACCTTTTTCGCGTCCAGCACGTCATGGTACCCAAGACCGCCACACGTGGGACATCTGCCCTCCGGCGAGGTGTGCGAAAACAAGGCCGGAGTCGGCGTCGGCAACTGGCAGTCGTGTTTGGCGCAGTAGAGACGCTCGCTGAACTCCAGCACCCGGCCGTCGTTCAAGTCCGCGAGCACGACCGGCAGCGTCTGTCGCAACGCCAGCTCTACCGAGTCGGTGAGGCGGGCGGTGATACCGTCTTTGATGACCACGCGGTCGACGACCAAGTGTAGCGTCGTTCGTTGCGGCAGCGCGCCGACGTCGACTTCGTCGAGCGTAGCGTTGACGCCGTTGACGTTCACTCGCGAGAAACCACGCTCGCGCAGTGTAACGAGGGTCGCCGTGACGTCCGCGCTCGATGCATCACGGAGGAGCGGGGTCATCAACGTTACGCGCGTCCCGTGCGGCAGCTCGGACAACGTGCGCACCATCTGTTGCGCCGATGAAGCCTCCAGAGGATGGCCTCCGACTGGGCACCGGGCTTCGGCGCTCCGCGCGAACAGGACGCGGAAATAGTCGACGATCTCGGTCACGGTCCCGACCGTGGCGCGAACCTGCGGTGAAACAATGCCTTGTTTCATTGCTACCGTCGCTGTGAGTCCCGTGATGTCGTCCACGTCGGGGCGGGCCAAATGCGCGACGGTGCGGCGCATCGAACTCGGGAGGAACTCGACGTACCTCCGATAAGCCTCGGCGTGGATTGTGTCGAAGAGCAGCGAAGACTTGCCGGCACCGCTCGGGCCGGTGATCACGACGAGCCGTTCTTTGGGTAGCTCGCAGCTGATGTTTTTTAGGTTGTGCTGTCGGGCGCCAATGACCGAGAACGGCGGAGGGCTCATGCGCGAGCGTGTAACACAAATCCAGCTGGCCGTTTTGCTCGTCGCGGCGGGCATGTTCAGCACTGGGGGAAAGTCGCGATGGCGCGCTTGCTCGTAGCTGCCTTCATCCTCCTGTGCTCGATCGGCGCGGCTTACTTCGTCGTCGCTGGCCAGCCAAAGAGTGGCCCTCGAGCGTCCGAGCAGGCTTCGACCGCGGTCAGCGCGCCGCTGGGGCGAGTGGCCCCAGCCGCCCCGTCCACCACGCCGTCGAACTCGGGGGAGGGGGTGCTGCCAGAGCCGCATCCGTTTTCGGTTGCGCTGTGTCCGACCGACATGGTTTGGGTCGGGGGCAGGTATTGTCCGAAGCCTCCCGACGTCGCGAACAGTGACTCTAGTTGTGTAGCGGGTGAACGAACGGTTGCGGTGTGCATGGATCCGCACGAGTATCCGAGTCAAGCGGGCGTATGGCCCGCAGTGATGCTCGACTACGCGAGTGCCATGGCCGCTTGCAAAGCCGAGGGCAAACGTCTCTGCACGGAGACGGAATGGGCGTTCGCGTGCACGAGCACGCGTGACGTAGAGGGTTGCAACACCGGCCGGACCGAGCTCACCATCAGAACCCAGGAACTGGCCAAACCCGAGCGCGTCTCGGGCGAAATCGCCGCACGCGAGGGCCGACGTCCGAGTAGCGAGAACGCGTGCGTCAATGCTTTCCGCGTGTTCGACCTAGTTGGTAACGTGCAGGAGTGGGTGATCAGTGAGCACCGAACGCCTCACGTGGGCGCGCTCAAAGGTGGACGTTACAATCAGAGTTCAATCGGCTGTGACCGGAGCATTTACGTAAGTGACCCGTGGACTCGCTACCCCCACACGGGTTTGCGCTGCTGCGCCGACCCACTTGCCCCAGCTCCAACATCACCTTGAGGGTTGTTGCCCTGGTGCAGCGCTTCGGCTACGTTCCGACTACTGCCTTTCAAGCGGGCCTATAGCTCAATTGGTCAGAGTCCCCGGCTCATAACCGGGTCGTTCCAGGTTCAAGTCCTGGTGGGCCCACTCGACGTTCCCCTCCACTCGAAACTCCACGGTCAAACCTCCAGCAACTCGCCGTCACGGTTCAACTGCAATCGGTTGCCGGCAAATCGTGACCACACCAAGGACCCGACTCTCTCGTGAGTATTCAAAGCCAAATAGACGCCCTGGAAGGCCTTTCCGCACTCGACACGGCTCGTGCCGAACTGGAGGCGGAGCTCCAAAAGGAGAAGGCCCAACTCGGTGACAAGCACGTGCACGTCACGGCCCTCCAAGGCAAGCTGGACTCGATCTCCGATAGCCTGCGTCAGATGGAGCGGGTACGTAACGAGCTCGTGTCCGAGGCTCGACAGACCGGTGTTCAGATGGAGCGTTCGCGCGAGAAGCTCGGTCGTTCGCGAACCGAGCGCGAAGTAAACGCCGCACAGCGCGAGGTGGAAGAGTTACGCAAGTTGTTCCGAGATCGCGAAACGGAGATTCAAAAGCTCAATGCTTTGATTGACCAAGCGCACGAGGACGCCACCGCCACGCGCAGCCAGCACGAGTCGCTGGCCTCGGAGATCGGCTCCAGCGCGGGCGCCGTACACAGTCGCGTCGTAGAGCTGGAACAGCAGATTGCCGCAAACACTGCTGCGCGCGTGGAAGTCGCCAAGCCTCTCCCGCCTGCCCGGTTCAGGAAATACGAGACCATCCGGGCCCGCCGCGGTAACGCCGTCTGTCACACGACGGACGGAACCTGCAGCGTTTGCCACATGTCGCTACCGCCCATGCTGTTTCAGGTGTTGAGGCGTGAGCACAAGCTCGACCAGTGTCCGCACTGTAACCGCATCTTGTACTTCAAGGAGCCCAGGGCCGCCGAATCTGGCGGTGAGCGCCCCGAGGGTGAGTCCTGAGGCGTTACGTCGGAGCGGCTCGTGCTCATGAACTCCGCTCATGATCAGAGCCGTCCTCGCTCGGGGTCGACGTTACCTGGGAGGCGCGGGTGAAAGCGTGTCGCGTGTGTGGGCGCTTGTTCGCTGATGATGCAGCGTTTTGCCAGGCTGACGGTCAAGAGCTGACTCGAGTTAGTGAGACGCCGCTTCCGGGGGACAAGCAAGACGCGCGCGTCGGGCAGATCCTCTGTGGCCGCTACTTGGTTTTCCGCGTCGTGGCAGACGGTGGTATGGGCCGCGTCTACGAGGGGCTCGATCAGCAGGCAGGGAGGCACGTTGCGCTGAAGATTCTGCACGAAGAGGTGGCCGGCGACAGCGTCAGCGTCGAGCGCTTCAAGCGCGAATACGAGGTGAGCCGGTCTTTGCCACATCAGCATATCGTCGAAGTTACCGACTTCCAGCCGCTCGATGACAGCTACGTCTTGGCCATGGAGTTCCTCGTGGGAGAGGAGCTTCGTGCGGTACTCAAACGAGAGCGGGTGCTCTCACCAGAGCGTTTGATCCGCATGGTGAGCCAGATCGCCATCGGCCTCGACGAAGCCCACCGTCGGCAGTTCATCCACCGCGACATCAAGCCCGACAACGTCTTCTTGTGCCAAACCCAAGCCGGCGACATTGCCAAGCTGCTCGACTTTGGCTCGGCCAAGGACCGAAAACGTGGCGCCAAACAATTGACGGTGCTGGGCACGACGATCGGTTCGCCCTATTACATGAGCCCGGAGCAAGCACAGGCGCTCGACACGCTCGACCACCGCGCGGACGTTTGGGCGATGGCCGCGGTCATCTACGAATGCATCACCGGGTCGGTTCCCTTTCACGGCAACAACGCCCCCAGCATTTTGATGGAGATCCTCCGTAAGGAGCCGACCCCGCCGAGTAAGGCTGCCGGCGGTAAGTATCCCGTGCCCACGCGTGTCGACGAAGTGGTCGCGCGCGGTTTACGCAAAGCAGCCATGGACCGGACGGCCTCCATCGGCGCACTGGCCGACGAACTGGGCGCCGCTTACGGACTCGAAGGGGACCACCACGCGTGGGCCGCTACGCCCGAGGCCGACCTCGCGCGAGACATCCGGAGAAACCTACCCACTTGGGAGTCCGCGCCAGCGCCATCTACTCGCGATCCAGACGACGCGTTCTTTTCGGCCGGGCCCCAAGCCCGTCCGCCAACGATGGCGGGCACCCCGTCGCCACGCGGGTCTTCGGAACGCACCAGCTTTCCCAACGTCGGCGCGGACGAAGGATCGGTGGAGATCCCGCTGCGGACTACCCCACGCTGGGTTTACGCGGCGGTGTTGTTGCTGACCCTCGGTGGCTTGACGGTGTGGCTAGTGAAGTAGGAGTAACGAACGATGAATTGGTACTCGGTTGGACAGCGTAGACAACGACTCGGTCGGGTTGCGGTCGGCGCTTCGCTGCTGATGGCGTTTGGTTGTCGAAGTGCGGCTGACGGTGGGAAAGGGAGCGCGCCCGCGCCCAGTGAAAAGCTGCCCACGGCCGTCGCCACGACGAAGAGCGAGCCGGCGCCGTTGGACCGCATCGATGAAGGCAACTTCCAGCTGTCATGGCGACTCGAGTCGGTCGGAGGCATCGGGCAACCGAGCTTGGGCGAACTCGTGCTCGTGGCCAAGCCACCGTTCAAACCCAACCTCGAATATCCTCACAAGCTCAAGCTCGAAGCGACGGACATCGTGCTCGCAAAGCCGGAGCTGACCAAGGCAGACATGCAGGTGTCCACGGAACGGGTGCTAGTTCCAGTACGCTTCGAGGTCACGGGTCCGAATCCGACGCTGCAGGGCACCATGGCGTTCTCGGTTTGCACAGCCGAAGCGTGCCTCATCGAACGGAAGGACATTCGGCTGAGCGTCCGCAGCGCGAACGTCGCAGGCAACGCTGGCGAGTCGCGTCCCGCGGTGGGTGCCGAGCCTACGGTGGGTGCCACCCTCGAGACCAAATAGACCTCGCGAACTTCACGCCGGACCGGTGACCTTTGACGGCTCGTGGTAACATGGGAACGTAATTATGGCTGAGAGTAAGGTGTTGGGGCTCCTCGCGGACATTTCGGAACGTGTCGAGGCGGATTTTCATCGCTCGCACAGGGTGTTATCCTTCGAGGAGTATCTGGCGTTGGTTGCCGAGCAACCGCGGCGGTATTGTCGCGACGCAGCTCAATATTTGAGAGATGCTTTCGACCACTTCGGCACCAGCTCGATCACGCGGCCCTGGGGAGAACTCAAGCGGTTCGGCTTGTTCGATCTACCGTTCCTGCCCGACGAGGAGGCCCGCCGCGTCAAGCTGGTGGGACAAGAACACGTGCAGGCCGAAGTGTACCGCGTGCTCAGCAACTTCGTGAGGGAAGGGCGGTCCAACAAAGTCGTGCTGTTGCACGGTCCGAACGGTTCCGCGAAGAGCACCGTGGCGCGGTGTGTAATGACGGCGCTCGAGCACTTTTCGACGCTGCCCGAAGGCGTGTTGTACCGATTCCACTGGGTGTTCCCGACCAAGGCATCGACCAAAGGCACGATTGGCTTCGGGGAAAAGCCGGGTCCAGCCAACACCGATAGTTACGCGCATCTTCCCGAATCGCAGATCGACGCGCGGGTCTTCGACGAGATCCGGGACCATCCGCTGCTCCTCCTGCCGCTCGCCGATCGCCGCAACCTGCTCGAGAAGTTGTCGAGCGGCAGCCCCAAAGCTCACTTCTCCGATTGGATCTGGGACGGCGAGCTGTCTCACAAGAACAAGTCCGTGTTCGATGCGTTGCTCGCCAGCTACGACGGTTCGCTGCGCGACGTCCTCCGTCACGTTCAGGTGGAACGCTACTTCATCTCCCGGCGCTATCGCAGCGGGGCGGTAACCGTCGGCCCGGAAATGAGCGTGGACGCTCGCGAGCGTCAGGTCACCGCCGACCGCTCGCTCGCCGCACTCCCGACGAGCTTGCAGGCGATCGCGCTGTTCGAGGCGCACGGCGAACTCGTCGAAGCCAGCGGTGGCGTCCTCGAGTTCTCGGACCTGCTCAAGCGGCCTTTGGACGCCTTCCGCTATCTGCAATTTTCGGTGGAGACGGGCGAGGTCGCTCTGTCATCGCAGAATGTGCGTCTCAATGCCGTGATGTTGGGCAGCGCCAACGAGGCGGAGCTGTCTGCGTTTCGCAAACACCACGAGTTCGAGAGTTTCCGCGGCCGGCTCGAGTTGATCGCGATGCCGTACCTGCTGGCGTGGACGGACGAGCAAAAGCTCTACGACGAGCAGCTGATCTCGCGCCTCCGCGAGCCGATAGTGCCCCACGCGACGCAAGTGGCGGCCATGTTCGCCGTGCTCACGCGGCTCTCGAAACCGAATCCCGACGCGTACCCGCGCGACTCGCGGGATCTCGTGCGCAGCCTGAAGGTCGAAGAGAAGCTGGATTTGTACGCCACGGGCACGGTGCCGGACCGCCTGGACGCTGAACAGGCCAAACGTCTGAAGGCTCTGATTGGCAGCTTGTACCAAGAGACCCAAGCCAACATCGCGTACGAGGGGGGGCTCGGGGCCAGTCCCCGCGAGATGCGGACCGTCTTGCTCGATGCCGCTCAAGATACGCGTTACTACGGCCTGTCTCCGTTTGCGGTGTTGGCCGAGCTGAAGGAGTTGTGCGGACGTACGGCCGAGTATAGCTGGTTACAGGTAAACGTCACCGAGGGCGGCTTCCACGACTACGGCGCGTTCCTCGTGTTGTTGCGCAACCGATTGCTCGACTGGATCGAAGACGAGTTGCGGCAATCGAGCCGTTTGGTCGACGAGGCCCGCTACAGCGACTTGTTCCACCGCTACATTCACCACGTTAGCCATTGGGCCAAGAAGGAAAAGGTCCTCAATCCGATTACCGGCGGTTACGAGGAACCGGACGAGCAGCTCATGAAAGAGGTCGAAGGGCTGCTCAACTTGCCCGACGAGCCGTCGGTCGTGAGACATACCTGGATCAACCGCATCGCGGCTTGGGCCATCGACAATCCGGGGCAGCCGATCGAGCACCAGGCGATCTTCGGAACCATGATGCGGCGGCTGCGTGACGCGGTGTTCGAGGGCCGGCGTCAAGCCATCGCGACCTTGGGCCGCAACATGGTCTTGGTCGGACGAGGGGATGGCCGCGAGCTCAGCGCGAAAGAACAGCAAGCAGCCCGGGACGCACTCGAACGCTTCTGCAGCGAGCGCGGGTACACCCCAGAAGCTGCGCTCGACACGTTGACGGTGCTCGTGCGGGAGCGCTTCCAGCTCACGCTCGTGTGACGGCCGGCGACGCCCAACTCATCCGCGCGCGTCGTCGCACCCCACTCAACGAAGAAAGGCACCTCCGCTTAGCGGGGTGCCTCGTCGCTTCTTCCGGACCCTCGGGCTACCAGAGTCGGGGTGGGTGCCTGCTCGCTGAGCAGGAGTGAACTTGTGCCGAAGAGTGGACTTGAACCACCGACCCGAGGCTTATGAAGCCTCTGCTCTAACCGACTGAGCTACCTCGGCAACGGGTGCGCGACTATGCTGAGCAGCGCGAGCGCTGTCAAGGCAAGTCTGCGCACGAAAGTACGGAACCCTTACTCCTTACCAAACAGGTCTTGGATCCGGGAATCGAGGGCCACCGCGATCTTGTACAAGCTCGAGATCGACGGGCTCGACTCCGCTCGTTCGATCTGAGACAGCAAGGAGATGCTGAGGCCAGTTCGGCGGCTCATCTGCTTGAGCGTGAGCTCCTTGTCCTTGCGCAGGTTGCGGATCGTGTCCCCGATGATCTTGTGCAGCTGCTCTTCGGGGGTACGCGCGAGGCCTTTCTTGCGCATGACGCGAGCCAAAACCTCGCGGAACTCGTCCACGTTGAACGGCTTCTTGAGGTAGTCGACTGCGTCGAGCTTCATCGAGGCGATCGCCGAATCCAAGTTTGGATGGGCGGTGAAGATCACGACCGCGATGTCCTTGTCGATGTTGCGAATCCGACGCAGCACTTCGATGCCGTCGAGCTTCGGCATCATCAGATCGAGGATGATGACGTGGTAGTCGCCCTGTCGGACTTCTTCCTCGGCGAGGGTGGGATCCGTCAGGGCACGGACTGTAAACCCGTCACGCTCAAGGAGCGTCTGCATGTATTCGCAGATGGTGCGGTCGTCATCGACGATAAGGATTCGGACGGAGGGTAGTTCTATCGGCACACTTAAACTCCCAGTTGGTAAGCCAACAAATTGCACCCTCACTATAAGATGTTTGAGGTTACAGTGCCACTAAATTGTAAACGACCGACTAAGTACCCGATCTAATTACGGATTTCGGCGGTTTCCGCTGACAGCGGCCGTCACCGAAACCTCACCTGAGCCTCAGCTGCGAAGCCCGGCGCTGTCGGTTACGCCCAGGTTTCTGTAGATCTCGAGCGTCGCGGTCGACTTGTTCAGGGTGTAGAAGTGGAGGCCCGCGACGTCCTGGTCGATGAGTTCCAGACACTGTTCCGTCGCCCAGTGCAAGCCAACGCGAGTGATCGCGGCCTTGTCCTCTCCGCAGCGACGGATGGCGCGCTGGAGACGTGCGGGATAACGGACACCCAGCGCGAGTTGAGCCATGCGCACCATGCCCTCTTTGCTGGTGATGGGCATGATCCCCGCGATGATCGGGACATTGATCCCAGCGAGGACGCAGCGCTCACGAAAGTCGAAGAAGTCGTGGTTGTCGAAGAACAGCTGCGTGATGATGAAGTCCGCACCGGCGTCGACCTTGGCTTTGAGGTAGTCGAGCTCGTCGAGGCGATTCGGGGTTGCGGGGTGACCTTCCGGAAAGCCAGCGACTGCGACCCCGAACTGGTGGGAGTGACTGCGGTTGTGGTCGGCTAGGTAGCTGACGAGGTCCGCGGCGCGCCTGAAACGGTCCGCCGAACGATCATAGTTGGGCTTGTCCTTCGGTGGGTCTCCGCCCAGCGCGAGGATGTTGCTGACGCCGGCTTCGGCATACCGAGAAACGATGTGCTCGATCTCAGCCTCGGTGTGACCCACGCACGTCAGGTGAGGCACGGGGTCGACTGTCGTCTCCCGCTTGAGACGCAGCACCAGATCGTGCGTCAGGTCGCGCGTCGAGCCGCCGGCACCGTAAGTCATCGACACGAAGGAGGGTTTGAGCGGCTCCAGGCGTCGTACAGTCTCGAACAGCTCGGCGGCTCCCTGTTCGGACTTGGGAGGGAAGAACTCGAATGAACAGGTCAGGCGGTCGCGGGCAAAGATCTGGGAAATATGCATCACGAGCTCCAAAAACAAGAAGGGGTCGAGCCGTTTGGCGCGACCCCTATCCTGTGTCTTTCCGTTCACTCTCTGCGGGAACTCTGTCGGGGCGGGCAGATTCGAACTGCCGACCTCACGGACCCGAACCGTGCGCGCTACCAAACTGCGCTACGCCCCGAA
>CBINDO010000027.1:0-46239 GCA_966249405.1 uncultured bacterium
GTTCTGGCAACGAACACTGCCGCAGCTGCGATCGGCGCCAGCTGCGTTGCGCGCCTTCGTTGCCCAAGAGCAGCGCCTGCTCTCACTGATGCGCCTCGAGACGATCGCCGAAGATGGCCCGACCGATCCCTTGATCGCGACATGGGAGCGGTTTCAGGTGCGCGCCAAGATAACGGACACCACGCTGGAGCCCAACCCAGACGACATCGTGGTGTTTGGCGGACACCACGGCGCGAGGCTCGCCAAGACACGTCAAATACCTTTGACGCTTGCGCCCGGACCCTTGTCCCAGGCGGGGCTGTTGCTCCTGCGGCTGGGCTCGGAGCCCACCGTGACGCTGGAGGTCGAGCTCTTGGACCGCCACTTGCGACGCCAGGATCGGTACCAGCTGCAGCTCTGGGACTAGGGCTCAAGAGCGACACGACCGGTGACTGCGAATCCGGCCGAGCCCGGGGCGTTCCGCGGCACCGTGTTTTCCAGACCGGATCGCGCGTCGAAATTGGCTATAAGTCAGGACATGTCGTTGCTCGCTGGCAAGATAGCCCTGATCACCGGTGCTGGCCGCGGAATTGGCCGAGCTACCGCATTGGCGTTCGCAGAGGCCGGAGCCTCACTCGTGCTCAACGACTCTGGCTGTGCTCCCGATGGCACAGGGGAAGACGTGACAGTGGTCGAACGGGTGGTGAGCGAAGTCTCGGCGCTGGGCGCACCGGTCCTCGGGGTGAGCGGTCGCGTGGAGGACGCGGACACGACGCAACGCATGGTCGAGCAGGCACTGCGAGAGTTCGGGCGTGTCGATTGCGCCGTCGCGTGCGCCGGCATCCTGCGGGACAAGAGCCTATCCAATGCTTCGGTCGAGGATTTGGACGCGCTGTGGAACGTGCAGGTGAAAGGGACGTTCCTGCTGTTTCAGGCGGCGTCGGCCGTCATGAAACGCCAGTCGAGCGGCAGCCTGATCGCCACTACGAGTACGGCGGGGTTGCTCGGCAACTACGGTCAGTCGGCGTACGCGGCGGCGAGCGCCGCGGTTCACGGCCTGGTGCGAACGGCGTCGATCGAGCTCCAACGTCGCGGGATCCGCGCTAACGCGGTAGCCCCCTTGGCGAAAACCCGCCTCACCGAACACCTGCCGATGTTCGAGCACGTGGCAACGATGGGCCCCGAACACGCGGCGCCGCTTTACGCCTTCCTGGCAAGTGACTCGAGCGCTGGGCTGACTGGGACGACCCTCACCGTCGCAGGCGGACGGGTGAGCCTTTTGCGGCTCACTGAAACTGCTAGCGAATTCAAGGAAGGGGACGGCGGAGTGTGGACGCCGGGCGAACTCGCCTTGCATTTTGCGAGCAGCCGCCGCACTTGAGGTGCTGCCGCTACGATTGCTGCCACCACCACCGGATGGTACGGTATCCGGTTCAGTCGGCAATTTTCGTCGTTAGGCAGCCAGTCGGCTCATGAAGACTCGCGAACCCCACATCCCCTTGTTCCTCTGGGTCGCTACGGCTGCCCTGGTGCACATCTTGTGGGGTGGCGGTGCCGAGCAGGTCGCCGAAGTGTTCGAGGATCACAGTTCGATCGCGCGCTTGGCCGCCTCCGTGCGACGGCACGTCGGCACGGCCAATCGCCAACTCGAAGTCACGCTGCTGGACGTACCGGAAGACGCGTTGCCTCCCCCACCGACGACGCTGGAGGGCGAAGCTGCCGAACCTGAAGCACCACCTGCCGACAACGAGGAAAAAGACGACGAGCCGCCAGAAGAGTCCGACGAACCGGACCCTCAGGCACCCAAAAAGTTAACGAAGGAACAAGAGCGAGAAAAGGACAAGGCGAAGCTCGAGGAGAAGCTCGACAAGGACACGCCCAAGCCCGAGGCGAAACCCGAACCCGAGAAACCAAAGCCCGAAGCCGAGAAAAAGCCACCGCTCGACGCTGTGCCTCCACCTCCGATGGTCCAAATGCCTCAGCGCGTCAGCGTCAAGCAGCACGTCACCGACAAGAACCAGGCTGACAACCCCAACGCCAAGTATCAAGCCGACGAAGCCAACCACGTCGCGCAGGAAACGCAGTCCCGCATCACCTCGACGGACCAAGACGATCCGGCACCGACGCCCGGCTTGTCTCACCTCGGAGCAGACCCCAAACCGGGCAATGCCCACGTCACCGACATTGCACAATCGGAGAGCTCTCCCGGCGATCCGAACGATGCCCCTTCGCAAAGCCAGAAGGATGGCAAGGATGCCGTCGAGCAACAGCAGGCCAAAGCACAGGCCCCCAAAGACCCGACGCAGGCTGTGTTCGGCGATTCAGCCACCGGCGGCCAGCTGACGCAACAACCGGCACCAGGGGCACGTCAACCCAAACCAACCCCTGGGCAATCGGCACGCGAGGAACTTCGAGCTCGAGAAGCCGTCGCCGAGGTGATGACCGCCGAGGGGGAGAGCCAAGCGCAAGTCGCCACGGCACAAGAGGCCCAGGCCGCGCGCAAGGCTCGCCAAGCTCGGGCCGCCATCCCCAAACTGAAACCAGGGGGCTCGGCTTTTGGTGGGACAGGTCAATATGGGCGGTTGGGCATCACTCCGAGTGGGCTCAATCCGAACCTTTCGCCACTCGCTGCCTTGGAAACGATCGGCACGGACCAACTCCAACGTGAGCGAATCGCCGACGGTGAACGGCGCCGCAGCACGCATCGAGGCTCGTGGCAAACGGCAGGTCTCGAACGATGGCGCTCCGCGATCGAGAACTACATTCCGACCGCTCGAGACGGCAATACGACGGCTCTGAACACGGCACGCGTACCGTTCTCGTGTTACCTCAACCAGATCCACAATCGACTCCACCCCGTCTTTGCGGACCGCTTCTTGGCGAGTTTGGACGGCTTGCCAGGCGATCACCCAGCCAACCGCGCTGGCATCAGCACCAACTTGGAAATTGTGCTCGACCCCGCCGACGGACGCATCGTACGAATGGGCGTGACCAAGGCCAGCGGTACCACCGTGTTCGACGTCAATGCGCTGGAAGCCGTGCAGCGAGCCTCGCCCTTTGGAGCGGCGCCCGACGCGATTGTCTCACCTGACGGGCACGTCTACCTGCATTGGGAGTTTCACCGCGAGCCCAACTTGGCATGTTCGACCTACTTCGCGCGACCAAAGATGTTGCGCGTCGCGCCGCAGACAGCCCCGCCAGTAATTCCCCTCCGCCCTCCCGCCACGCCGGAAGAGCATGGTTCGAACGACAAACGTGCAACGCCGGAGCAAAGTGGCGGCTGATTCGGCAGAGCCGGGTCCCATCGACCGCGACGTCTTGTTCGTACCCGCCGGGCTCGGCCTCCTCGCCCTCCTGGCCTCTCTGTTTGGTCGCGGCCTCACCTCCGCGTTGCCAGGTGCACTCTCGGGCTACGACGCGGTGGTCAACGCGGTGCTGACGGGCGGCGCTTTCGTGTCGCAGTTGTTCGCAATCGCCGGAGCAACGGTGAGTTTGCGCCTCGCGCTCTGGCTGGGCACTCATCGCGGGTTGCCGTTTGCGTTGAAAACCGGCGTCGCAGCCGCAAGCCTGTTCGTGTGTCTCGTCGTGTTCTTTTCAGCGCAACCGCGACTCTTCATCGTTGGCCCGTTCGTGCTCGGCTTGGTCAGCTATGCGAGCAGTGGGCTCCTGTTGTGGGCAGCTCAGCTCTCCAACCGAGACGACCAGACTCGCGCGGCGTTCGTGATCGCGAGCGTGGCGGCCTTGACCGCCGCGTTCCACACGACCGCACGTCTGATCGCGCTCGATGCGAGCAGCGGTGGCGACGGAATTCAGTACGACGTGGCTCGGGGCATCGCGACTCTGGCAAGCGCTCTGGACGTCACCCTACTGTCGACGGCAGGAGTGTGGCTCTGGCGCCGAGTTCACACCAGCACCAAAGCCTGGGCTTCAGTCGTACTGGTGTGCATCCCCGCGTTGTCGGTGGGCGACGCTCAATCGGGCCCCCGTTACCTGCTCCAGCGCATGGCCGACGCGCTCACCTCGCACCCCGATCCGTTCCTACCCATCTTTGCGCAGTGGGGACTCGAACTCGGAGCACTCACCCTTTCGTTGGTCTGTCTAGTGGACCGTCGGCCGCCGCGGCTAGCCCGTTTGGCGTTAGCCTTCGGACTGCTGGGCCGAACTACGTCCGACCGTCCGCTGGGCGCGCTGTTGCTCGTTTTGAGCGCGCTTTGCATCTTGCTGCCGCTGGTTACGAGTACCATGTCGGAAACGTCGAAGACGCTCGGGAAAGGCACCGGCGCCCGTCCCTCCGGCCCACTACGCGCATGACCGTTTCGCTCCTTTTTAGACGCACCGCTGACGCTCGTTTGCTTCGCACCACCTTCGCGCTGGGGCTCCTCACGGGTCTGACCGGCTCGTTTGCAGCAGGTTGTCAGACCGCTCACGAGCGGTCTGCGGTGGAACGAGGGCGCGCGGCGTTTGCGCGCATTTGCTCGGGTTGCCACGGCTTCGACGGCAAGGGCGGTACACGCGCCGGATTTGCAGTGCCGCCTCGCGACCTCACCGACCCCGCATTTCACGCCAGTGTGACCGACGAGCAGATATTGTTCACCTTGCGCAATGGCAAGGGTCAGATGCCGGCATTTGCCGCGCTGCTACCGGAGAGTGAACAGCTGGAGCTGCTAGCCTACGTACGCTCTCTCGCCGGCAAATCACGCTGACGTCCCGTTGCGCGGGTGGCTCAGCCGCGAGTCGCCTGCCCTCGGCGATCGTGTGGCGTGCCGTCGTTCAAACGCTCAACGCCAACGTGCCGTAGAGCAACACCAGATACGGCATGGACGCCAAGAACACGCGGCGGGCCCACAGCTCCAGAGGCTGTTTGCTGCCGAGCAGGCTTTGGCCCCAAAACACCCAGCCGCCGAAGCCGATTGCGCCGAGCAACGCCGCGACCCCGTACCAAGGGTTACCAATGTTCGCCCAGAACGGTGTCAGGGTGCTCGCGATCAAAGCGAGAGTCGATACCTTGACGGCCAGGACCGTCGCTCGTACCCCCATCGTCACCGGCATTACCTTGAGGCCGGCACGCGCGTATTCGTCGCGACGAAACAGCGTGATCGCGAGGAAGTGAGGGATCTGCCAGACGAACAACACCGCGAATACCGCTACGGCGACGGCGTCGAGACGCCCCGAAATTCCGGTGTACCCGAGCACCGGCGGCAGGGCGCCGGGGACCGCGCCCACGTACAACGCAAACGAGCTCTTGGCCTTGAGCGGCGTGTAGATGGCGGCGTAGGTGATCAAAGCGAACGCACCAATCAGCAGGGTGACGCCGTTGACGAGCAGACCCAACACGAGAAGCCCCGCGATACCGAGACTCAAGCCGAAGCCGAGCGCCACTTCGCGCGACAACTTACCAGCAGGCAGTGGCCGCGTGCGCGTGCGCTCCATCAACGCGTCGACGTCGTGCTCCAGGTACATGTTGAGGGTATTGGCCGATGCCACGATCAACCATGTGCCGAGTACCGTGACGGCGAGGTCACGCCACGAACAGGCTCCTGGAGCCAAGGCCGCGCCGAACCACGTAGTAAAAAAAACGAGCCGAGATACCCCGGGTTTCGTCAGCTGCCACATGGCGAGCGCCGTGGAACGCAGATCGTGGGCGCTGGAAACATCGACTCGGGTATTCATGAGTTTCGGGGGGTGAGGTAATGCGACTGACGGGGCTTGGGGATGCGCCGCATTGTCGCAAAGCGGGCTCCAACGTGGGACCTGAGGTGCCCATGGAGCAGCGCCGCGGGCGCTTACCACAACCCGCATGCCCGCGAAAACCTAGTCATCACGTACAACAACCGACCACCCGACCGAGCAACGACCTGGTGGCGTTTGGTGCGTTCCGGAACGATGCTGCGTCCCATGATTGCATGGGCCATCACCGCGTGTTGTTTGGGCGGCGTCGGAGTCGTGGGAGGCGCCTTGGGAGCACATGCTCTGGCCAAGGTCCTCACTCCGGAACGCCTCGCGGCCTACGAAACCGCCATCCTGTACTTGATGCTACACGCCGTCGCGCTCTTGGCGGTGAGCCTGTTCGGAACCGCGACGGGCAAGGGTCTGAGCTGGTGCCCCCGTCTCTGGGTGGCGGGCGTTGTGCTCTTTTCGGGCTCGATCGTGCTTTTGACGACCACGCCATTGAGGGGGTTTGGCTGGGTCACCCCAATCGGAGGGGTGTGCCTCATCGGTGGGTGGGTGATGCTCGCGGTTGAGCTCGCCCGGGCTTGAGTTCTCCGCTCTGGGCGTCAACTGTCCTGCTTCGGCTCGGGCGTTGCCGGAGTGGACGGTTGCGACGGGTCCCGGGCGCCGGCGACGTCATTGACGGCAGAGGGTAACGCTGGGTCAGGTGGATTGGGCTTCTTATCGTCCCCTGCAAAGCCCTTTTTGAAGTTCCTTATTCCTTCTCCCAGCCCCTTGCCGATGTCCCCGAGTCGACCCGCACCGAACAGGAGGAGCAAAATCAAGACGATCACCAGCAGCTGGAGGGGGCTGCCCAGCATTAGGAACAAGGGAACGACGGGTGTGGGCATGAAAAGACGCGACCTCCACAGGCTCGTAACACCGGCCCTCGTGGCGCGCAAACCGAGCGGCCAGGCCCACCGGCCATGCCCGCCGCCACTTGCCGGGGATGGCGGAGTCGACAATCGCGCGACGCTTTGTCAAGGTGTGGCACGGGGGCTCTGCCCTGGCGTGGAATCATGAAGAAGCTCAGCGTTCGCATCGTTGCGTCGGCCTTGGCGGTTGCTTGTCTTGCCACGGGGCACGATGCACGAGCGCAGGGCGTCTCCACCACTGGCAAGGGCATGGTGGGGGGCGGTTTGCTCGGCGCAGAACTCGTGGTGATTGGCGAGGCGATAGCCGGCATCGATCAGGAGTGGATGTATTACGCTGGCGCGGGTGTCGGCGCGGTGGGAGGCGCGACGGGCGGCTACTTCCTCGAGTCGGCGATGAGTCCAAAGGTGTCCGTGCTCATGCTGATGGCCGGCATGGCGCTGTCCATCCCAGCCATGATCGTTGGGATGGACGCGACGCGTCGGCACTGGCCGGAGGTTGACCAGCCCGAACCCTCACGTGATCTGCCTTCGGAGCCGCCCGATCCCGCGGCGGGGCCAGAGCTCGTCTGGGAACCGCTGCCGACTGACGCGAGCGGTCTCGTTCAATGGTCTGCAGCCGGCGTCGGCGTCTCGCTACCAGATGTTTACCTGACAGAGACCTACACCCAATGGGAGCGCTGGGCGTTTGCGTTACCTCGAGACACCAACGTTCGGCTACCAGTATTGACCGCGCGGTTCTGAACCATGCGACGATGTCCGACAAAGTCGGCATGTTCATGTGC
Source organism: uncultured bacterium (assembly GCA_966249405.1). Classification (GTDB taxonomy): domain Bacteria; phylum Myxococcota_A; class Polyangia; order Polyangiales; family Polyangiaceae; genus SZUA-265. The sequence continues at coordinate 7,346 of CBINDO010000027.1, forward strand.
GACACCTGGGCGTGTGTGAGAATTGGCCCCACCGATCTTCGAAGGTCCACGAATTGTGCTGGCTCCGTCGAGTGTTGTCTGAAAAGCTGAATTCGCTCCCAGACGGTCTTCCACAGTGTGACAGGGGTCGCGAAGGATTCGCGTCTCGTCAAATTGTGGGATTCCCCTTTTGGCCCCCCCACTGGCAACCGTTAGTCACTGCATAGCAGCTCCACGCTCGGAGCTAACCTTGGCAACCGTTGCCCGGGAATCAGGACGAATCAACACGTATGTCACGAAAACGCGCTGAGGATCCGATCCTCAATAAAGTAATCGCAGGCCGCTATCGGTTGGAAGCTCGCATCGGCGAAGGGGGAATGGGGGTTGTCTACCGCGCCCGTCACGTACTCATCGACCGTATCGTAGCCGTGAAGTTGATTCGCCCTGATTTGCGCGGCGAGACGCACCTGCGTGCCTGGATGTTGCGCGAAGCACGCGCCGCGAACCGAGTCGACCACGCCCACATCATCGACATCCACGACATCGGTGAGACGGACGAAGGTGAATTGTACCTGGTCATGGAGTACTTGGTTGGTACTCCGCTGAGCGCCGAGATCAACCGTGGCCCACTCCCGATCCAGCGCGCCGTGGACATCCTCGAGCAGATGGGCGCCGCGTTGGCGCGCGCCCATGACCTCGGCGTCGTGCACCGCGACTTGAAGAGCGACAACATTCTGCTCACGGCGCGTGGGGGTCGTAAGGACTTCGTGAAGATCCTCGACTTCGGTCTGGCAGCGTTGGCACACGACCCGAGGCTCGCGCCCAAAGGCGCGGTGTTCGGGACCCCCGAGTACATGTCTCCCGAGCAGGCTCGTGGTGAGACGGCCGGACCGCAATCGGATCTCTACGCCCTCGGTGTCTTGTTCTTCGAAATGCTGACCGGCCAGCTGCCGTTTCGCTCGAGTGACCGCGATACGCTGCTCGAGCTCCAACGCACCGCCAAAGCACCCAAACCAAGTAGCGTGCGCGCCGACTGCCATCCGGTCGCCGAGCGCATCGTGATGCGTTTGCTCGAGAAGGATCCACGCCGGCGTTATCGCGACGGCCACCATCTGCTCGAAGAACTGAAAGCGCTGCAACGCTCACTGCCGTCGCAGGCGTGGGACAAGGAAACCGGTGAAGCACCAGCCATCGCGCCACCTCCCCCGCCCCCGTCTCGCTCGGCGAGCGTCACCGAATGGGCAAACCGCGCCGGGACCTTCTCGCGAATGGTGTCACGGGCGTACCCCGCCGCTGCGCCACCCCCGGAGTTGGCCCAGGCGCTGAGCAGCGCGTGGGACTTGGCAGCCAAAGCCAGCCGTCTGGAGGGTGAAATAGCGAGCCACACGCGGCGCCTAGAGGCGCTGGAACGCAGGGGTCGGGCGCTGCGCGCTGAAATCGGCCGAAAAGTAGAGGAGCTCGCGCAGGAAGAATCCCGGGCGCTGCGCGACGCTGCTGCCTACTTGGAGGAGGAGAAGTCTGCGGCAGTCGAGCTCGGGGAAGCAGAGACGTCGGCTGTCGAGGCGACCAAACGGGCCGACGAGCTCGAACGCAGCGGCCGCGGGGATCGCAAGACCTTCGAACAGTCGGGCGCGGCCCTGGCCTTGGTCGACGTCAAACGGCAACAGTTGAAATCCCGCGAGGCCAAGCGCACGACCCGTGAAGCGACCGCCAAAGATCTGCGCGCTCAAATCGAAGAGCTGCGCAGCCAGCTCGCTCGCTACGCTGGCGCATTGGAAGAGGATCTGGCGTCCGGTCGTGAGAAGGTGGCCGCCAAAGCGCGCGAGGGGCTGGAATACGAGGAGCGCTTCGAACAGGTCACCCGCGTGGTGGTAACGCACCTCAAGGGTAAACCCGAGTGTCGCGAACTGCTGAACGACTTCATCACCAACGCTGGTCAACCGAGCGCGGCTGCCGAGGCGCAGCAACCCATCGTGCGGCCAATGGCAGAAGCTAGTTGAGAGCCGCCCAGCGCGCGTGGCTCAGCGTCTCCTGACCACGAAGAAGTCGCGCTTGGAACGTCTCGTCGTATACTCCCCCGCGTCCATCACCATGCCGTCGAGCAACGGCGAGTGGACTTCGGGGGAGCCCGTTTTTTGTCCCACCAAGAAGAAGCGCGTCCAGTTCCAATTGATGTCGAGCTGAAGCCCAACCTCGACGCCGAGCGCGACCAGCGCCCGCGCCAAGTCAACGGCTTCAACCTCCACCCCAACCAGATAGAACAATGTCGAAGTTCGGCGACTGAGACCGAGCGCCGAGCGTCGGCGCGTCTTTTCCTTCTCGCTTTTGCCGGCCCAAGGCTTGTCTCGACCCGCCAGCAACTCCGGGTTCACCACGCCATTTGCGACCAAGCAAGGCGGCGTCTGACGATAGGAAACGAGGTCCAGCGACGCAACGTCACCATACATGCCGAGTTCGACTTGGCCGTCACTCGTGATCGCTATGCCGCAACCCTCGGGTCTCGGCGGGACGAGGACGACACCGTGACTCAGCTGCCCCCAACGACCGTGCCGCGCCTGAAACCCTCCGTTGAACAGCGCGACCGCCTCACCACCGATGAGACCGACTCGAACGTGAGACTCGAGCTTGTCGGCGCCCTCGTCGGAAGCTCCGACGACCCACTCGAGAGTAACCCGTCGCAGATCGAGGGCAACGACGGCAACGGAGACGAAGCCACTCGTACGGTGAGGGTGCAAGGTGGTCCGCCACAGGGGCGGCTCCACGTTCAAGTCGTCGGGATAACGCGTCCACTCACCGTCTCCAGGACGTGACGACGCCTCGAACGGCGGACTAACCGTAACTGGTTTACACTCCTCACACACGGTCCTCTCATCCACGGGCACGACCAGCTCGGGCGGCGCGCTAGTGATGGAAGCAGCGCTTGCTGGAGCACCACTCGTCGGCAGCCCTTCCGTTGCTGCAGGGCGCTCGTCGGTCGGTGCTGGCGACGGGCGCTCGCCCGCCCTAGCAGGCTCTGGCATCCGGGGTGGAGCGCTCGCTTCACCGCAGCTGAGCCAAAAAGACGCAAGAACGGCGCTCAACAACGCGCACGGCGGGGCCGATGATCGGAAATCGAGTTTCACAGCGATGTCGAATCTATCGGCAAAGGAACTTGTGCTCAACGCCCATCTGGTCGAGAAAGCGCCGATGCCAAGCATCTACGACTTCGAAGCCACATCGATCACAGGCACGCTGACCCCGCTATCCGATTATCGCGGCCGAGTGTTACTCATCGTGAACACCGCAAGCCGCTGCGGGTTTACACCTCAGTTTACGGGGCTCCAAGTGTTGTACGACCGCTTCGAAGCGCAGGGCTTTGCCGTCCTTGGCTTCCCCTGCAATCAGTTCCGGGACCAAGACCCGGCTCCCGACGAAGCCATCGCGACCTTCTGTCAGGTCAACTACGGAGTCCGCTTCCCGATGTTTGCCAAAGTCGAAGTGAACGGCACCAACGCGCATCCGCTGTTCCAGTTCTTGAAGCGCGAGGCACCGGGCGTTTTGGGGACCGAGTTCATCAAGTGGAATTTCACCAAGTTCTTGGTCTCGCGGGACGGCCGGGTCGTTGAAAGATTCGCACCCAACGTGCCGCCGGAAGCGATCGCACCCGCGATCCAGCGGCTGCTTTGAACACTTCACGTATTTCACGCATTTCCTGCGGCTAGCCCAATCGCACGACAAATGCGGCATTTGCGGGTTGAAGCCACGTCGGACTACCACGCTCGTTTGCCACTACTGCAACGCGGGCACTTGCGGCGTCGGAATAAACAGTTCATTGCTTGCGTTCGGAACCTAGAGTCCCAACTTACGTCTAAGAGACCAATCATGGTGCGTCGTGCAATCCCAACGTCCGATCCTTCCGCTCGCACGGAAGACGTGGGCGCTCTGAAGGACGCACAAGCACCCACACGGCAGCCGTTGACCCCCCAAACGCCAGCCAATGCTCCGGAACATCCCGGACTCGTCTCATCAGCGGACGGTCGGATTGCTCCACCGCCTGCGCCTCTACCGTCCGAGTACCGTGGTAAGTCCAGCGGTGAATTCCAACGCGTGGTAGTGAGTGCTGCGCCCGACGCCGCTAGCCTCGTGGCCGAGGCCGAACGGCACCTCGTCACGCTTCCGAGCAGCGATCGAAATCGTCGTCTGTTGGAGGTCGCCATTCTACGACGTGACACCGCGCTGCTGAACGGGTTGCTTGCAGACTACCGCCGCAAAGGACGGTAGTCGAAGAGCACGGCACGTCACGGCACCGCACGGCAGGTCGGATTCGGAGCTATCGCCTCACGAAGTGTCCCACCACCTCGAGGTGACTCGTGTGAGGGAACATATCCACCGCGACACAATCGAGCAACCGAAAGCCGTGGTCACACAGCGCGCGAGCGTCGTCGCAAAACCGCTTCGCGTCGCACGAGACGAGCACGATGCTGTCGTTCGCGAGGCGAACAACCGCTGCCACGTCACCACGTAGTCCTCCGCGCGGCGGATCCAGGACGACCATGTCGAAAGTCTCACCGCTCGTCGCGGCCAACCGCTCGGCCTCGACCAGTGCATCTCCGGCGATGACGGAAATCGGCGAGACATCCTGCTCCCCGGCCGCGGTCGTCAGCGCCTGACACGCCGCCGCGTCGAACTCAACCGCCACGACCTGCCGGCCGTCGGCAGCCAAAGGGAGCGCGAAGTTGCCACTTCCCGCAAACAAGTCCAGCGCACGACGTACCCGCCGCTGAGCCGCCCATTGTATGACCTTTCGAACCATCAGTCGATTCGCCGTCGCGTTGACCTGCATGAAGCCGCTAATCGGGATCCGGGCGTGCACCCCCTCGTCGATCATGAATCGCTGAAAACGCACCGGGCCGCCCTCGACGGCGATACGCATACCATCGATTTCGGATGGCAACCTTCGCCAGTCGGGAGTTGGCGACACCTGCCCGTTGCGTTGCGTATGCCTTAGATAAACAGCAGATATCTGGTCGGCGTCCGGCATCCGCACCTCGGCGACACAATAAGCCGTCAACTCGGTCGCACACGTCGAAGCCCATCGACGAAACGTCGCGAGGGCGGTCAGCAGTTGCGGGTCGAGTACGGCGCACGCGGGGTCCTTGTCGAGATTGAAGTAAGTCGGCTCTCCAGATTTCAGAGCCAGTCGAATGCGGTTCCGATACCCGAGGCTCCTCCCGACGAGCCAGCGCACCTCCGCTTCATACTCGACCTTGTGTTTGGTCAAACCGGCGAGGAGAGCTCGAACCTTGGCCTCCCGCTGCTGGTCGAGCGTAAGGGCGAACTCCGGACAACCGCCACAGCGCTCCGCTACGGAGCACGGTAACTTTTCGCTGACGACGGGCAATGTGCGCGGCGAAGCAACGTCGGAGTGGCGTTTGTCCAGTTCGTTTGGCAAGCCTGCGTCCTTGTCGCTCCGCCCACCGCCCTGGCTCACGTTCGCTCCGTGTATATTGGGTGGTGCAATCGCGCTCATAGTGGGCAATGGCTTTACCGTGGATGACGCGCTGATTTCAACGCGGGTTGCCCACCACATCTCGAGTCACGCTCACTACGGCTTCAACCGGGTAGGTCCGCCCGTCGACTGTGTTACCCCACTCGGATGGGCGTGGCTCCTCGCGCCCTTCTCCGGCGGCGGTCCTTGGGCGGGTCTGCAGGCAGCACGCGCATTGGGCGGCGTGGCGGCGCTAGCGAGCGCGGCGCTGCTCGGGTCCCTCGTGCAACTCACGTCGACGTCGGGACGCGACTGGCCGCGGGTAACTCTCTTGTCCGTTGTGCTGGCAACGTGTCTGCCATTCGGGGCATGGGCCACGTCAGGCATGGAGACCAGCGTCGTGATGCTGGTTTGCACGGCCTCCGTGTGGGGCTTTGCGCGTGGCCATTGGCTGGGACCGACGGCAGCCGCACTCGCAGCTGCCTCGCGGCCCGAGTTGGCACCGTGGGCAGCCGTGCTCGCGATGTCGAGCGAAGTCCCGATTCTGGATGCTAATGGCGAGACGCCGCAACGCCGGCTGGCCAAACGCTTGCTGCGCGTCGGGTGCGTAGCTGCGGGGGTGCTGGCCGCGATGGCGATACGAACTGCAATCTTCGGTTCGCCAGTGCCGCTCGCAGTCTCGGCAAAACCCTCGGACGGCACACATGGCCTGGTGTATACTTGGGGCGCGCTACGACTGCTCGGTTTTCCGGTCTTGCTGTTGGGTTGGCGCGCCTACTCTCGGCTGCCTCGAGCGGGCGTTGCGGTGGCGCTCGCGTTTGGCGCTCACGTCCTGGCGGTGATCGGTGTCGGTGGAGACTGGATGAGCCTGTTCCGCCTTTTCGTCCCGGTGCTCCCGGCGACGTTGTGGTTGTGTTGGCTGGTAATCCGCGAGCAGTCGTCGTGGTTCGTTGCGCTCAAGGGCGTGTTGGCGCTGGCGGTGAACGGGTTGCTACTGTACTCGCTGGGTGGCTCGACGCGTCAGGTGTTGGCCGCCCGCGAAGCCTTGATCGCCACGGGCTCGCCGGTGCTAGTCGGGGCAGCCAACGTGGCTGCGTTGGACGTCGGGTGGGTAGGAGCCGCGACCTCGGCCACGATCACCGACTTGGCCGGGGTGACAGACCCGGAAGTTGCCCGATTACCTGGTGGCCACACGAGCAAACGGCTGCAAAAGAACCTACTGAACCGTCGTGGTGTCGATACGCTGGTGCTGCTGCTCGAACCCGGCGCTCCGAGCGTCGCGGCAGGCACTCGCCTCGGAGCACTGAGGTTTGCTCGCGCCGTGGAGAACTCGCTGGCTGAGCAAGCGGACGCCGAACTCTACGAAGTCCGAGCCACCCTCCCCCTGCTCGGCACGACCCAGCACTACGTCGTGCTCCGGCGCACGCGGACGAACTGAGCGGACGCGAACGTCTGCGGCTAACACCCGACGCGACCTGGCCGCCACTCGACGACAGGTGGCCACCAGTCGAACGGCGGTCGCAATGCAACGGCTCGTGGGCGCCCGAAGCACGTTTGGAGAGCCACCACCTCGATTTCTCCCCGACGTGACTCCACTGGCACGCCGCTCGCAATACGTGAACGGTAGATGTCGCTCACCGTTCTGCACTCTCTCATCGACAAGCCGTTAGGGTTGGCAGTCGTTCACTCGAGCACACTGCTGGGACTCAAACCGGTGCCGATCACCGTGGAGGTCGCCTGCACGCGAGGCCCAGCGTTCTTTCAAATGGTGGGGCTCGCCCAGACCACCGTGCGTGAGGCCCGCGTCCGCGTTACGAGCGCGCTCGCGCGGCTAGGCATCCTGCTGGACGAATACGCCATAACCGTAAACTTAGCCCCGGCAAATGTCCGCAAGTCCGACGCCGGTCTGGACCTGGCGATAGCCCTCGGCATCCTGGAGGCGATCGGCCGTATCCCTGGTGCTTGTTTGCGAGACACCCTGGTACTTGGCGAACTTTCACTGGACGGCAACCTGCAGCCGATCCGCGGTGTGTTGCCGCTGCTTTGCGGCGCGGCTGAGCGCGGGATTCATCAGGCAATCCTGCCGCAGCGAAACGCTCGCGAAGCAGGTCTCGTCGACGCGGTGCGGGCGGGCCTGGCCACCTCGTTGGAGCAGGTCGTCATGGCCTGCAGTGGCTCGCACGAGCTCCCTCGCGCTGCGGGCACGCGATACAAGCCCGACGACCTCGTGGCCAGCGTCGATTTGGCGGAAGTGCGCGGCCAACACACTGCACGTCGCGCGCTCGAAATTGCCGCAGCGGGTGGACACAACTTGCTCATGATTGGACCCCCGGGCGCTGGTAAGACGATGCTCGCCCGCAGATTACCGACGCTCCTACCGGCCATGAGCCATGGCGAGGCGCTGGAGGTGACCTCCGTGCACTCCGTCGCGGGTTTGGTGGAGGCCGACGTCGGCATGGTGAAGGAACGGCCATTCCGAGCCCCGCACCATACCGTCACCGAACAAGGTTTGGTCGGCGGGGGTGATGTACCTCGCCCTGGCGAAGTCAGCTTGGCGCACAACGGCGTGCTCTTCCTGGACGAGCTCGCAGAATTTTCCCGACGCAGCCTCGAAGCACTACGTCAACCAATGGAGGACGGCGTCGTCCACATCACGCGCGCCCGGGGGAGCGCCGATTTTCCGGCGCGCCCCCTGCTCGTAGGCGCAATGAATCCTTGCCCGTGCGGTTATTACGGGCACCCGCATCGCGTTTGCAGGTGTTCCGACCAACAACGGCTGCGATATCGTTCCCGCCTGAGCGGCCCCCTTTTGGATCGACTCGACATCCACGTTAGCTTGCCACCAACAGAGCTATCATCGGTGCTGGCGACGGGGTCGAGTGAGACATCCGCGACCGTCCGAGCCCGTGTCGCATCCGCACGTCGAATCCAACTCGACCGGGTGGAACAGCGCCAGACGACGAGCCTCACCAACGCCATGCTTCCGTCGACCGCGTTCGACTCGGTTCTGCAGTTGACGCCCAAGTCGAGGTCTCTCGCCGAACGGGCGTGTCAGCATCTGGCATTGAGTGCGCGTGGCTTCACGAAGGTGTTGCGCGTTGCGCGGACGATCGCGGACCTGGAGCAGTCGGAGTGCATCCAGGAGCATCACATCGCTGAAGCTCTCCAGGGACGCCTGTTGGACGTCCCCAATTAACCCTTCGCGCGTCGAAGCGCGACGGAACAACAAGAAAGAAGAACAATGGCAAACGATCGAACCAAGCTAGCGAAAACCAAACCCTCACCTCAGAGCCCAGACGTGCCGTCGCTTCCGAGCGTCGGCACCGAGGCATCTCACCTACAAGAGCCCGTCTTCGCGCCGCCCTTGCGCCCGAGCCGTGCTCCTTCTTTTCCGTCCCGCTTTTCGGAGAAGGACTTCGAATCGTTGTTGTCCGATGCAGAAAAGAACTTCGGTCGCGGCTCGCTCATGCGTCTGGAGGGCCAAGCGACCACGCCCGTCGAAGTCATCGAGACCGGTTCGGTCGCCCTCGACCGAGCTCTCGGCATTGGAGGCTATCCCAAAGGCAGAATCATCGAGATCTTCGGTCCGGAGTCGAGCGGCAAGACGACATTGACGTTGCACGCGATCGCCAACGTACAGAAGCGCGGTGGCGTGGCGGCCTTCATCGACGCAGAGCATGCCTTCGACTTGCGCTACGCGCAGTCGATTGGCGTCGATACCTCCAAGCTGCTCGTCTCGCAGCCAGATTTCGGAGAGCAAGCGCTCGAGATCGCCGAGTTTCTGACCAAACATCACAGCGTCGATTTGATCGTCATCGACTCGGTGGCCGCGTTGGTGCCGCGCGCCGAAATCGATGGGGACATGGGCGATTCGCACATGGGCCTGCATGCTCGACTGATGAGTCAGGCGCTTCGTAAACTCACGGCGGTTAGCGCCAAGCACAACACCACGTTCATCTTCATCAACCAGCTCCGCCAGAAGATCGGCGTGACCTTCGGTAGCCCCGAGACCACCACCGGTGGCAACGCCCTGAAGTTCTACTCCAGCGTGCGCCTCGACGTACGCCGTATCGGAAAGGTGACCGCGGGAGAAGAGGTCGTGGGCAACCGCACGCGCGTGAAAGTGGTCAAGAACAAATGTGCTCAGCCCTTCACCGAGGCCGAGTTCGATATACGTTGGGGTGTGGGAATCGATGCCGCGAGTGACCTCCTCGACTTGGCGACCGTCGCGGGCATCGTCGAGAAGAACGGTGCTCACTTCGCGCTCGATGGCGAGAACTTCGGGCATGGCCGCGAGAAGGCACGTTCCGCACTGGTAGGGTCCGACACGTTGCGCACCGACATCGAGGCGCGACTGCGAAAAACCTGGGCCAATCTCCCGGTCAAGTCCGCTGAAGCCGCATGACGGGGTGGACGGCGAGCAGGGTTCAGAGCAGGGTTCAACCCGGCCACTGGGCAGTGCGCAGCGCCGTTTACCAAACCATGGGCATGTAGGCTCGGGTGACCGTTGCCGTCCCACTGTGGCGGGCCGTCAGCCAGCAAGACCTGAACACACCGATGTAAGTAAACGTTCGAGCGCTGGGCTTGGCCCCGGCGCTCAACGTCACGGTTCAGGTGGTTTTTAACCCCGCGCGAACACTCACGCGGATCTCGGTTCAATTCGAAACCTGTTTCACAGTCGGTGAATGCCGAGGCGGTACGAGGGTGCGGCAATTGCTGGTTCGGTTTGACCACCTGACGCCGCCAACCTAGGATCAAGTCGTGACCTTCAAGGGGACTGCAGCAAACGTGAATAGCGCGGCGGACGGGGGAGAGACATTGACGGACCTGAGATCTCGATTCACCGAATCGGCGTCGGCTGCACGCGAGCTGCCCCCAGCGATGAATGGAGCGATGAACGAAGTCCACGAGCCAACGCTGCAGTGTGCGGCCGTTTCGCGGGTCGACCTGCGAGACGCACCAGTACGCGTGGAACTATCCGTGGTGCCGGGTCCGCCAACCGAACCGCCACCTTCCCTGGGGAACGGCCCGGTATCATCGACCTCGTCTCATGGCCGTGCGCAACGTATCGAGGTGACGCGCCTGCGCGAGGTCAGTTTCCCTTCGCTGCTCGACCCGTTTCCTCCCACCGTCAGCCCAGCCAGCCTCTCGCCGTGGGCTCAGCGCGGACAGAACCTCAATCCGACTCCGGGTCAAGAGCAGGACCCGAGCGGCGTAGGCCGCTTCTGGCTCAACCCGGTTGACGGCGCCATGGTGTGGAACCCCGAGATGTTCGCCATCCTCGGATACCCGACGACGGACACGCCGACCCCCGAAGCCCTGTTGTCGCGCATTCACCCGGCGGACGCCCGCTTGTTCGGGCCAGAGACGTCGAGTGCACAGGCCCGCTTGATTCGCTTCGCCCGCAGTCAGCGTACGATGCTGGACGTGCGCGCCGAGCTACCGACGGGTGAGTACAAACGTCTGACGCTGAAGGCCCAGTTGGTGACCGGCGACGACGCGACCCCACACGTCGTTGGCGTCGTGATGGACACGACCGAACGCGCCATGGTGGAGCAGCAGTTGCTACGCCAGCAGCACGCGCAGACGCTGAGCGCGTTGGCGGGCGGCATCGCTCACGAATTCAACAACCCGATGCAAGCCATCGTGAACTACGCGCACCTCATCGCGACGACGGCAGAAGATCCGGTCCTGGCAGATTTCGCGGGTGAGATACTCGAGGCATCCGAACGCGTGTCTGCGATCATGCGCAACTTGCTCGACTTTGCTCGGCTCGATGCGAAGCCCGCGCAGCCCCTGAGCCTGTCTGCGGTCGTCGAAGGCAGTTTGGCGCTGACCCAGACGAGCTTGCGCAAGGACAACATCATCGTGGAGAGTGATGTCCCGAGCGACCTACCGCTGATAACCGGCGACCAGAACCAGTTGCGTCAAGTAGTCATCAACCTGATCACCAACAGTCGCGCAGCGCTGAATGAACGCTTCCCCCGCCCCACTGCGCAGAAGGTGATGCGCATCAGCGGCCGCCAGTTACGGCGCGGCGGAACCGACTGGGTCGAGCTCGAAGTGCTCGACCACGGCGTTGGCATCGCGGCGGACCTGCAGTTGCGGGTATTCGAGCCCTTCGTGACCACCAAACACAACGTCGACGGTGCTGGTCTTGGGTTAGCAACGTGCCGGAGCGTGATCGAGCGCCACGGCGGAACGATACACGTCGAGTCCGATGGCGCGACCTATACCGCGGTCACGATAGCGCTGCCGCAACGGGGTGCTGGCTCACCTCTGGAGTCGCTTCGCCCAACTTTTCCGCCGGAGGCTTGAACCGGGCGGCTCAAAGTGGTGGGCCTCGTCCAAAAGCTCTTCCCGACGCCCCGTTGCCGACTAGATTGCGGCGGATGCGGCTGTTTCTCCGAAAGTTCGTCCTTGCCCGGGTTTCGACACCTCGGGTCCGAGCGCCTTTCTGGGCGGTCTTGCTGGGTTCGTTGTTGGGTTCCCAGGCGGCGCACGCCGACAACCGTTATCTCGAGAGTCCTCCCGAATCCGAGGCCGTGGACTCGCCCGCCTACCGCTATGCGAACATGAGTAACCGCGAGGCGTACGACGAACTGAACCGTCGCGGTGTGCCGTATCGCAAGTTGACCACACCGGTCCGCGGCGTTCGTGCGCCGATACGCCTGACGGGTCCCATTCGAGGCGTGTTCATCCACTCGACACTACCCGAAGCCGAGTGGGAAACGACGCTGTTCAACATCCTCGACGCGCGGTTGGCGCTTGCCCTCGACGACTTGTGCCGCACCCTGGCGCAGCATGACGTCGTGGAGGTGGTGCACTTCACGATGTACCGCACCCCTGGCAAGGCCGAAGACCGTTACGGTTACCGGCATCCGGGAGGGCTCGCCATCGACCTCGGCGCCGTGAAGAAGGCCAACGGCGAGTGGCTCAACGTGGGTCCTCATTGGCCCGCAGAGATCGGGGCGAAGACGTGCGGCCTCGGTGCGCGCAAGCTGATGGGTAGGAGGGGTCGCGAACTGATGAGCATATTGTGCGAAGTCGCCGATCAACGCGTCTTCCACTATATGTTGTCGCCGCACTTCGACGAGCCTCACAGCGACCACTTCCACCTGGAGATCAAACCAGGGGTTAAGTGGTTTCTGGTCAATTGACGCGGACTTCTGGTAAGCGGCGCGCATGAGTTCCGGTCAACTCGAAGGCCCCGAGCTGCAGGCGTTGCTCGAGCAAGACCCAGCGCAGGTCGAGGCGGTCATCGAGGACGTCCATCCTCAAGACGTGGCGGACATCGTGGAAGACCTGCAGCAGGAGCAGGCCGGCAAGCTGATGGAGCATTTGCCGACGGAGTTCGCCGCGCAGGTCTTCGAGCGCCTGGACCAGGACACGCAAGCCCAGCTGACCGAAACCTTGGGCCTCGACAAAACAGCGGAACTCGCGCTGGAGATGGATCCGGATGACCGCGCCGACTTCTTCAGCGTCATCCCCTCGCAACTCGGTGAAGGCATTCTACACCGAATCGCAGAGGAAGATCCCGAGGTCGAGCGCGATGTGCGTGAGCTACGTCAGTGGCCAGAGACCTCTGCCGGCGGTCTGATGACCACGGACTACATCAGCGTCTCACCGCACCTTTCGCTGCGCCAAGCGATCGAAGAGGTGCGCAAAGTAGCCGACCACGCCGAGACGCTAGATACGTTGTTCGTCACCGGTCCCAACGAGGCGCTCCTGGGCGTTCTGCCTTTCAAGAGTATCTTGCTGGCCGAACCAACGGCGCGTGTGTCCGAGGTGATGTCCTCGCACTACAAGTCGGTCCCCCCGGACCTCGACCAAGAAGAAGTCGCGCGCAAGCTGGCCAAGTACGACCTCAGCACGATGCCGGTGGTGAGCGACGGGGGCGAGTTGCTCGGTGTGATTACCGCCGACGACATCCTGGACGTCCTCACCGATGAACAGAGCGAAGACGTCCACAAGATGGGCGCCATGCAGCCGTTGCGAGACAGCTATCTGGATACGCATTTCTGGCCGTTCTTGACTCGGCGTGCGCCGTGGCTGCTGGTTTTGTTTGTGGGCGGTTTCCTCACCACCCAGACCATGCAGGCCTTCGAGCGCGAACTCTCGATGATGACGCAGCTCTCCTTCTACTTGCCGCTCCTGGTCTCTGCGGGCGGTAACTCGGGTTCTCAATCTTCCACGCTCGTGATTCGAGCCTTGGCGGTTGGCGACGTGAAGGAAGGCGACTGGCAGAGGGTCCTGCTGAAAGAGGCGCTTCAGGGTCTGACTCTGGGCGCGATGCTGGCGGTACTCGGTGTAGGACGTGCACTGCTGGCCGGAGATTCCCTTCAATTTGCAGGCCTCGTGGGCTCGACGATCGTGACGATCGTGACGATGGGGTGCATCATTGGGGCAATGACGCCGCTTCTGCTCAGTCGGCTGCGCATCGACCCAGCGACGAGTTCCACGCCTTTCATCGCAACCCTGGTCGACGTGGCCGGTATCGTTGTATACCTAACCCTGGCGCGCTTGCTGTTGTCACAGCTGGCCACGAGTCGCGTCTAACCCGGTATGCAACGTCTCAAGCACGCGCTGTTAACCTTACAAGTGGCGTCCGCCGAGGAAATCGAAGACGCCAGTGCCCGCCAACAACTCTACGGTGGGGACCTGCTCACGAACCTGTTGGAAGTGCGCTCGCTGACCGAAACCCAGGCGCTCCAGGCGCTGAGCCTCGCGTACACCCTGCCGTGCGTGCCGCCAGGGCAGCTCCCTTACGCGGTCACGGCGGCACTCTCGACCTTACCGCGCAACACGTTGCTGGACCTAGAGGTATATCCCCTCGAACTCAGAGACAATCTGTTAACCCTGGCCGCCGGCTCCGCGTTACCTTCAGGCGTCGCCGAAGCCGTCGGACAAACCTATGGTTTGCGTCTGGAGTTCAAGGTCGCCGTGCCAGCCCGCGTCCGTCAGGCATTGTGTAGGGACTTCGCCATTCCGCTCGACCGTCGCATTCACAAGGCGATCTCTCGACTGGAGGGCAACGAGGTGTTCAGCTCGAGCCGTGCCCCGAGTCCCCTGACCGAGCCGCCGCAGTTCTCCGATTTGCCGAGGCCGCAGAGTCTCAAACCCGGCGCGTTTTTTGCCGATTGGGGAGGCGACAACGAAACGCCACGCCACGACGCATTCCTCGTCGAGACGGCGCAGCAGCCCGGCGTGAGCCCCAAGGCGGCCGCTGTGGACCGCAGCCAGACCGCCCCCGGGAGACGCACGACGGACGGGCCGTATCGTTTGGCGCCGCCCGCAGTCCCATCGCAGGATTTACTCCCCAATCGCCCGGCCTCCTCCAAACCAGCGTCCAACTACCTGAGCGAGCCGTCGCGACGCGGCCCGTACGCGATTGCGCAGGCGCGTCGTGACCTTTCGGCGACCAAAACCGCCGACCAAGTCCTGCGCATTTTATTCACTTACACCACGCAGTACTTCGATTTCTTGGCCGCGTTCACTTTGCGCTCTGATGAGCTGATCTTGAAGCGAACACGGGGTCTCCCGGATAGCAAGCCCGAGAGTCAACCAACGCGACTCGCCGACTGCCCACTCCTTCTAGAAGTTGCGCGTGCAGGCCAGATTCAATTGTCCCACGCCGCGCGCGACGCAGAGCTGACGGCCTTGCTCGGTCTTTCGCCGGATCGGCAGATCGCCGTGTTGCCAGTGGTCGTCGGGAGCCGCACTCCGATCATCTTGGTCGGCGGCTTCGACGTTGGGCACCCGACGCATCACCACGCCAAGCAGGCGATGGAGCTGTGCCCGTTCGTGGCCCTGGCGCTCGAAAGAATCATTCGCCTGCGAAAGTCCAAACCACCGGTCACGTGAAGTCGAGCGGGGCCCCCGAAGGGCGCGCCCCACACCTACATACACGCACAATCAGCCACACGCATGACTGTGCCAATCTTGCGCTATTTGCGCACCAATACAGGCACAGCGATAGGCCAGCCCACCAGTGCATCGGGTTAGCGGCGCAGCGGCTCGACTCCGGGCCCGAGCTTGGTTAAGAGCGGAGCCGATGCAGCTGGAATCCGTCGATCCCGCACTCCAGGCCGCGAACCTTGCGCTCGCTGGGCGTCGAATCGAACGCACGACGACGCGGTTGGCTTCCGTTCAACTGCGCAGTCTGACCACCCCGAGTGACGCGCGCATGCTCGTTCGCTCCGCTCGTCACCACGTCGCGTGGGAAGCCGGAGCCATGCTTGCCGTTGGGCTGCTTGCCCTGTGCGCCGTCGTTGGCGTGTGGTTTCTCTGACGTCGTCGCGCCGTCCCCCCTCGGACGCACGCCCCCGTCGATGTAAAGCCACGCGGTCGCGACACCGCGTGGCGCCGGACGGTGAGGCGAACGCTGCTGGGCGTTCGCCTCTCGCGGCACAGGGTTACTTCTTCTTGGAGGCTGGCTTTTTCTTGCCCTTGGCGTCTTTGGCCTCTTTGGCAGCCTTCTCCTCTTCTTCCTTCTTCTTCTCCTCTTCCGGCTTGAAGTAGCTCTCGACCTCTTTGTCGTCCTCGGACTTCATGAGATCGCGCTTCTTGCCAGTGAGGTCGGCCTTCCACGGCACGGACTTCTCTTCCTCGCGGAACGGAGGCACCTTCACGCCCTTGTACGCGTTGATGATGCACTCTTCGATCGGCGAACCCTCGAACGGCGGTGAGACGGAGACTTCCTTCACAGAACCGTCCTTGGTGAAGGATACGTTGATGTCCGCCTCACCTTTGGGAACCTTCTTCGGCTCGACCGCGGTTTCCGGACACGTGATGGCGTTGAGCGTGGCCCGGCGCAGCTCGAGCTGAGCGTGCTTTTCGTCGAAGGGCTTTTCCTGCTCCTCCTCGTACACGAAATTGTCGTTCCCGCCGGACTTGCGGGATTCCTGTTCCTGCTCGTAGGCGAGGCGCTCTTGCTCCTGCAAGCGTTCCTCGGGGGTCATCACACGGTCGGCCTCCATGGATGGGCCACAACCAACTGAAACGACGAGTGCCAGGCTGGTGCCCAGCAACGAAGAGAAGATTTTCATGCGCAGCTTGTAGCCGAAAAAACCACGCCGGTACAGAGTACTAAATGGCGCAACCGGCACCGCTCGCGCCGACGCGAGGGACGTCCGGCTGAGGCCAATTCCCGATCCCGGCGCAAAATCTCAACCGCACTGCCATGACTTCCGGGCCCCGTCGTTCGGGGCCTAGGCGCCGCTCATACTCCGCAACAAACACGGCTTCAAGTAAACACTTAGACGTCCGTGATCTTGTAGTCCTTCATCTTGTAGAGCAGGGCTCGGTGACTGATCTCGAGCAGGTCGGCGGCGCGCGTGCGGTTGCCCTTGGTGCGTTGCAGGGCCCTCCGTATCAAGATCTCTTCGATGATGCGGGTCGTCCGCTTGACGCTGAGTTCGTCCGTCGAGAGCTGCATCTGGATCGGGTCGGAGGCCTCGCGAAGCCGCTCCGGCAAATCGGAGGCCACTATCTGCTCGCCCTCGGCCAAGACCATGGCCCGCTCGACCGTGTTCTCGAGTTCGCGCACGTTGCCCGGCCAGCTGTATTCGATGAGCAGGCGCCGAGCTTCGGCGTCCATGCCGCGCACGCGGGTGCCCAATCGAGCGTTGTTCCGAGCCATGAAGTGTTCGACCAGCAACATGATGTCCTCGCGCCGTTCGCGGAGCGGCGGGACGACGATCGGCAGCACGTTCAAACGGTAGAACAAATCCTCGCGAAACCGCCCCGCGGCGATCTCCGCCTGCAGGTCGCGATGGGTCGCCGCCACGATGCGCACGTCCACGTTCTGGTCCTTGGTCTCACCGAGCCTTCGAATCGTCGACTCCTGGAGTACTCGCAACAGCTTGACCTGCAACCCCAACGGGATTTCGCCGATCTCGTCCAAGAACAACGTCCCTGCGTCGGCCTCCTCGAACAAGCCGCGTCGATCGGAGATGGCGTCGGTGAACGCGCCGCGCTTGTGCCCGAAGAGCTCGCTCTCGAGCAGGTTTTCTGGAATCGCCCCACAGTTGACGGCGACGAAACGGCCGGCGCGACGATTGCTCTGGGTGTGGAGCGCACGCGCGACGAGCTCCTTGCCGACGCCACTTTCGCCCGTGATCAGCACCGTGGTTTTGTAGTCGGCGATCTTGCCGATGGTGCGGAAGATGTTCTGCATCACCGCGCTTTTCGCCAGGATGTCGTCGAAGCGAAACTCACGACGCATTTCCTCACGCAACGCGACGTTCTCCCGCCGCAGCAACTCGCGCTCCTCGGCCTTGCGCAACGCCAGCACGACCTCGTCCGGTTGAAACGGCTTTTGCAGGTAGTCGTAGGCGCCCGCCTTCATCGCGTCTATGGCCTGCTCGACGTTGCCGTAGGCGCTCATCACGATCACGGTCGCTGGGTTGTTCTTCGCACGCAGGACAGCCAGTAAGTCCATGCCACCGACTTTGGGCATCCGCACGTCCGTCAGCACGACGTCGGGGCCGAAGGTATCGATCTTCTGCAACGCCTCTTGGCCCCCGGCTGCGACCTCCACCTCGTAGCCGTGACGCCGCAACAACGTCTTCAACACCAGGCGGATGTTCTCTTCGTCGTCGACAACTAGGACTCTCTTCATCGGGGGGCTCTGCCCGCGCCGCAAAAAGTGCAAACTTCGGTCGCGAGGTATGAAATACTTACCCTACTCGGGACGGCCGTGCACTTGCCTTGCGCAGACCGGCTTTGCTATTCGCTGCCTCTCGACGGTTCGGGATGCGGACAGTGCCGTTCCGACCTAGAACTCGTTTCGGACAGAAAACCAAAGGACTACGCGCATGTGGGGCATCGATCGACTGAGCGGCGGACAACTCTCGGGATTACGTAAGCGTTTACGGAACGGCCCGGTCGCGCTGCTTTCGCACAGCCCAGCGATCGATCGCAAGGGTCGCCAAACGTGGGAGGTACTCGCGGAACTCGGCGCGGCGCCGCGCATCATCTTCAGTCCGGAACACGGCCTGCACGGGGTTGCTCAAGCGGAAGAACCGGTGGAAGGCACGAACGCCACCGACGCGAGCGCCGCGGTGGTGAGCCTGTACGGTTCGAACCCCGAGAGCTTGGCACCTTCGCCGGCCCACTTCGAAGGCATCGAGACCCTGGTCATCGACTTGGTGGACGTCGGCTCACGTTATTACACTTACGTGTGGACGGCGCTGCTGACGGCGCGTGTAGCGCTCGCGGCAAACGTGCACGTCGTGCTGCTCGATCGACCGAACCCGTTGAGCGGTAACCCAGCCTTGTGTGAAGGCGCGCCGCAAGCGCCGGAGTTCCTCTCGTTCGTCGGGTTGTTCCCGGTTCCGATCCGCCATGGTCTCACGATCGCGGAGTTGCTCCTGCATTGTCTCGTTACGGGTGGCGAATTGACGCCGGAACGGCTGGGACCCGAGGCCGCGTTTTCGGTCGTCTCGTGCTGGGGTTGGGAGCGCCATCGCGGCGGTGAAGCTTGGGGGCGGCCGTTCATCCCCCCCTCGCCCAACATGCCGTCCCTCGAGACCGCGCTGCTGTATCCCGGCGGTTGTCTGGTCGAAGGCACCAACTTGTCCGAAGGGCGCGGCACGGCCACGCCTTTCCGGGTGTACGGCGCGCCGTTCTTGGACGAGGAGAAGCTGTCGACGACGCTGCGCGAAGCACATCTCCCCGGCGTGATGCCGCGCCCGGTCCGGTTTCGTCCGAGCTTCGAAAAACACGCCGGCCAAGTCTGCAACGGCGTGATGTTGCACGTGACCGACCCGCTCACGTTCCGCCCCGTGTCGACGCTCCTGCACCTGATCTGGGCGGCGCGCCAGCAGGCCCCCGAGTCTTTCCAGTTCTTGACCCGCGCCTACGAGTTCGAAAGCACGCGCTTGGCCTTCGACCTACTCACGGGCAGCGACAAGGCCCGAATGGCGCTCCAAGCGGACGCTTCGGCGACCGAACTCAAAGACCTCGTTTGCCCGGTACCCGCCGAATGGGCCGAGCAAGTCGCGAACCTGCAGGACCTGGTGACGCGCGCCCAGGCGTGAAGCAGGAAGACATCGCACGACCCCACGCGACGTCGCCTGGTTTTGGGGTGGGCCCAGCGCAGTGAGACACTTCGCGGCTCACGCCCACCAACTGCGCCCCAAGAGCACCAAGCCATCCTCAAAAGAAGATGCCGTTGACGATCGTGCGCGGCTCGTGCCGCAGCGTGCGCGAGAAGAAGTCGAGCAGCACCTCGTCCAAGTTGCCGCGTGGATAAAGTTCGAACACCTCGTCGACGGCGGCCTTGTCGAGACCGTAACGCTTGAGGCCTCGCGAGTGTTCTATCCACACCGCGCTTCGGAAAACCTCCGCCACCTCGGAAGCTCCTGGCACGGGGAGCAAGCGGTGGTTCAACAATAAACACTGGCGAACGAGCTCGGGGTTTTCTCGCGTGAATGCGCCCAAGCGCTGCTCGAAGATGGCGAGCGAACGTTGCAGGTAGTTGTCACCCGGAGCGGCGTGCACGAGACCGAGGTCGTGCACCATCGCGATCGCGTACGCGGTATCCAAATCGAAGGGGATGCCGCGCGCCGCGAGCAGCTGGCGAGCGAACTCGTACAGCCGGAAACAATGGTTGCGAAGGCCCTCGCCCGGGTAGGGGCTCAGGCGGTCGAACACCTCATCGGCGGAAATCACGAGTTGGCTCGTCGCAGCAACAACCACGACTCATTGTACTCTGCGATTGCCGTATCGTGCCCTTTCCAAAGCTCTCGGCCCCCAGGCCGCGCGAGGTGGTACAGCGCCGTCGCAACGCTCCCGGCACCTTCACCGCGTCGAAACCGGCCGCCTGGGGCCGAAACGCGCAAGAAACGCCACGCCCCCGGTGGACCGCAAGAATCTCGGGTGGGTCATGAGCGCGAAACCTGGGCGCGTTCACACTGATGCTCACGCATGGCGCTCGATCCTCTGCTTCCAATGCAAACTGTCTCGCCGCT
This sequence comes from uncultured bacterium, assembly GCA_966249405.1. GTDB lineage: Bacteria > Myxococcota_A > Polyangia > Polyangiales > Polyangiaceae > SZUA-265. The sequence goes on from CBINDO010000027.1 coordinate 27,767, forward strand.
GTCGTTCAGTGGTGAACGGTCGACGTCACCCAACCCGGTGGTCGAGGAGCGAAGGCGTCTCCCGGTGTTGCCGGTAGCCCGCTTGCTCGAGACGCAAAAGTCACTGACGGCAGTCGAGCGCTTCGCGAAGGAACACGAGGAGGGCCAGGTCCCGCTCCAGGCCAAGTACTACAAGAACCTCATCCCGCTGAGCAAGCCGGGTCCGGGCGAGCAGTATTCCTTCGAAGTCGACCTCGACAAGTGCACGGGCTGTAAGGCGTGTGTCTCCGCGTGCCACACGCTGAACGGGCTGGACGACAACGAGTTGTGGCGCACGGTCGGTTTGCTCCACGGCGGGAGTACCGTTGCTTCGACACAGCAAACCGTGACCACCTCGTGTCACCACTGCGTCGACCCTGCGTGCATGAACGGTTGCCCCGTCAATGCGTACGAAAAGGATCCCATCACGGGCATCGTGAAACACTTGGATGACCAGTGTTTCGGCTGCCAGTACTGCACCCTGATGTGCCCCTACGACGCGCCCAAGTTCAGCGCGGAACGGGGTATCGTCCGCAAGTGTGACATGTGCAGCGATCGACTGGCTCACGACGAGGCTCCCGCGTGCGTGCAGGCGTGTCCGAACGAAGCCATCGCGATCCGGATCGTCGAGCAAGCCGAGGCAATCCAAACGAGTGAAGCAGGCATGTTCCTGCCGGGTGCGCCCACGCCCGAACACACGGTTCCGACCACCGTCTACAAGACGGCGCGTCCACTGCCGCACAACTTGCTGCCGGCGGACTTCTACGCGACGCGGCCCGAACATCCCCACCTGCCGCTAGTCGGTTTGCTGACGTTGTCGCAACTCGCCGTCGGCGTGATTCTGGTCAAGGGCTTCATCGAACAGATCACGGGGACGCTTGCTCCCGAAGCGGCCCATCAAACCGCTGCCGCGGCGCTGCTCACGGTAGTGGCCTTGGGCGTTGGCGTGTTTCACCTCGGCCGCCCGCTGCTCGCGTGGCGAGCGGTCCTCAACGTCCGCAACTCGTGGTTCAGTCGCGAAGCGCTCGTTTTCGGCGTCTTTGCTGCGCTCGTGCTCACCCACGGGGCGCTCGTCGTTGGCCTCGAGTACCCGCCGCTCCTGGAGGCCTTGCCCGGCTCGATTCGTGAAAGTTTGATGCTGGGGGTGCCTATCATCCAAGACGCCGCCGCCGTCACGGGTGTGTTGGCGGTGTTGTGTTCGGTAATGGTTTACGTGGCCACCAAACGCCCACAGTGGTCGGGGCTGCGAACCGCGCTCAAGTTCTTTGGCACCACGCTCGTGCTCGGGGTCGCGACCGTGTTGGCGGTCACCTCGTTCGGCGCCGACGAATTCGACGTCGACTCCGAGCGCGTATTCCGGACGCTGCTCGAAGCGCTGGTCGTCGCTTCGACCGTGAAGCTCGCTTACGAGGGGGAACTGCTCCGGCACATCCAGAGTCGTCAACACACGATCGAAAAGCGCATGGCGACGGTGATGCTGCGCGACCTGCGCTTGGTGACGCTGAGCCGGTTCGCCCTGGGACTCGCCGGCGGAATCGTGGTGCCCCTGATCGTCAACACGACCCCGTTGTCCTCGAGCGTGGCCGCACCGCTGCTCGTGTGTGGTCTGGCGCTGAGTCTGGCGGGTGAGCTCGCCGAACGTTATCTATTCTTCCGCGCTGCCCCTGCTTCGCGAATGCCTGGAGGCCTGCCATGACGAGTAACCTCAAACCCGGCCTGTTGTCCCAATCCTTGCGTCTGCTTGGTCAGACACTGTTGCGAAAGGAGGGCCCCCTCACCCGAGAGCTCCTCCAACAGCCGAGCGCGTTCGGTCTGGGACGCCTGCCGGACGCCGTGCGCCCGGACGTCACGACCACCATGGTGTGCGGGTTCTGTTCGACGGGCTGCTCCCTCAACGTTCACCTAAAGCAAGACCCGACAACGAAGGGCTTCAAGCCGGTGGGGCTCAGCCCTACCACCGAGTACCCAGTAAACCTCGGGATGGCGTGTCCCAAGGGTTGGGAAGCGCTGACGCCCCTGACGGGACCGGGCCGCGCCACCACGCCCGCCGTACGCCGTGACGGCAAGCTCGAACCCGTGTCGTGGGAAGAGGCCATCGGTGAGATGGTGACTCGGTTCAAAGAGATTCAAGCCAAACACGGCAAAGATTCGGTGGCTTGGCTCGGCACGGGGCAGATCCCCACAGAAGAGCTGGCTTTCCTGGGTGCCCTCGGCAAATTCGGGATGGGCATCGTCCACGGCGACGGCAACACGCGTCAATGCATGGCCACCTCGGCCGTAGCCTACAAGCAGGCTTTCGGCTTCGACGCTCCTCCCCTGAGCTACAACGACTTCGAGGAGTCGGACGTCATCATCTTGGTCGGCTCCAATCTTTGCATCGCGCACCCCATCATGTGGGAGCGCATCTGCAAGAACCCGCACTCCCCCAAGGTGGTGGTCGTAGATCCACGCAAGACGGAGACGGCGGTCGCCGCCACGCATCACTACGCGCCGAACCCCAAGTCCGACCTGACGCTCTTCTACGCGCTCGCCAACTGGCTGATTCAGAACGGTCACGTCGATCACGAGTACGTCGCGCGGTGCGTGGACGGATTCGATACCTTTGCGCGCGAGGTCGAGAGCTTCACGCTGGCGCGCGCCGCGGCCGAGACGGCGCTCACGGAAGCCCAAATCGTCGAGTTCGCCAAGCTCATTGCCAACGGTAAGCGCGTCAGTTTCTGGTGGACGATGGGTGTAAACCAGAGTCATCAAGGGGTACGCACGGCGCAGGCGCTCATCAACTTGGCGTTGATCACCGGCAACATGGGGCGACCCGGTACGGGCGCCAATTCGATCACGGGCCAGTGCAACGCGATGGGTTCGCGTATCTTCAGCAACACCACGAACCTCTTGGGCGGGCGTGATTTCAAAAACCCCGAACACCGCCGCGAAGTCGCCGACATCCTTGGCATCGATGAGGCCCTGATCCCCCGCGAATACAGCTGGGCCTACGACCAAATCATCGAGGGCATCCTATCCGGCAAAATCAAGGCCCTTTGGATAATCGCGACCAACCCCGTTCACTCGTGGGTCAACCAGAACCATCTCGACGAGGTGCTGTCACGGCTGGAGTGCCTCGTCGTCCAAGACATGTACCACGACACCGAGACCGCGGTGCTCGCCGACGTTCTGCTGCCAGCGGCTGCGTGGGGTGAGAAGGACGGCACGTTCATCAACTCCGAACGCCGGATCGGGGTCATCAAGAAGGTCGCCGTTTCGCCAGGTCAAGCACTCGCAGACTTCCACATCTTTCAGTTGGTCGCCGAAGCCTGGGGCTGCGGCCACCTGTTTCGCGAATGGACGTCGCCGGAAGCGGTATTTCAACTGCTCAAGCGCCTCAGCCGAGGTCGCCCGTGCGACTTCTCCGGGGTCGAGGACTACGTGCATGTCGATCGCCTGGGCGGCGTTCAGTGGCCGCACCCCGAGGGCGCTCCAGAACCAGAGCGCGAACGGCGCCTCTTCGAGGACGGCCGCTACTACACACCCACGGGTCGCGCTCAGCTGTTATTCTCGGAGCCACAACGCTTGCCAGAACGCCCATCCAAGCGATTTCCGCTCACGTTGCTCACCGGTCGAGGCAGCTCGAGTCAATGGCATACGCAGACACGCACCAAGCGGTCGGCGGTGCTGCGCAAGCTGGCGCCCGCTGAGCTATACGTCGAAGTCAATCCCAAAGACGCGCGCGCGCTCGACGTGAGGCCCAACGATCTCGTCAAAGTGACGTCACCCCGCGGCTCGATCACGGCGCGTGCGTTCGTGACCAACACCGTTCGTCCAGGGCACGTGTTCTTGCCGATGCACTACGCCAACATCAACGAGCTCACCTTCCCGGTGTTCGATCCGCACTCGCGACAGCCCGGTTACAAAGCCTGTGCGGTTTCGGTTGAGCCCGTCAACCACTGAAGCCCTGGTGTCGTCCTGAGGAACGAGCAGCGGCATCGCTCGTACGCGCACGGGTGAACCCGTTTGGGCCCCGCTTGCGCGGGATTCAGGGCCCTTAGTCCAACGGCGCGGAGTCGAACTCGTATTCGGGAAGCCCGCTCTCCAGGTGTGTCACGAGTTCGAACAAGTCCGGCCGACGGTCGCGCCGCGGACGCACGCTGCCGCGTTCTCGGACACGGTGCAGAATGGATAAGTCCAAGTCCGTGACCAACAACGTCTCCACGTTGGGATCGGCCTCGGCCTGGATGCCGTCACGCGCGAACGTGAAGTCACTCGGTGTAAACACGGCGGCGCGACCGTAGTGCACGTCCAGCCCCGCCGCACCGGGCAGATTACCGACCAAACCGGCCGCAGCCACGTAGATTTGGTTCTCGACGGCGCGCGCTTGGCAGCACCATCGCACGCGCAAATGTCCCTGACGATCGTCGGTGCAGTAGGGCACGAACAAGATGTCGACACCCTGGTCAGCGAGACACCGGGCAGCTTCCGGAAACTCCGAGTCGTAGCAGATCAAAACGCCGATCTTGGCCTTGGGCGTGGGGATGACGGCTAGGTGTGCGCCACCGTGCAAACCCCATGCTTCGGTCTCCGAGGGGGTGATGTGCAACTTGGGCTGCATCAGCACCCTGCCGTCGGGCATTGCGATGGGGCACACGTTGTGCAGACGGCGCTGTCCGTCCTGGATGAACGGAACCGGGTGGCTTCCGCCGATGATGTGGAGGTGATGCCGCTGCGCGAGGCGGGAGAACAGTCCGAAGACCTCCTTGGTGAGGTACGACAAGTTGCCGATGGCGACCGTTGCGGGTTGATCACGCAGCGCGGCCGACGACAGCAGCTGCAGGCTAGTGAACTCCGGAAACAGCACGAAGTCGGCGTCGTAGCCGCGCGCTGCCTGGACGAAGTACTCCACCTGCCTGGCGAAGGCCGCGAAGTCGTCGACGCCGCGCATCATGTGCTGCACGAGAGCAACGCGCACCCAATTCGAGTCGGTGAGGGGCGCCCGGTAGTCGGGGTTCGCCCACGCGAACAACGTGGCATCGAGCGGACGTTCGTCGTTCCGCGCGTAGCCGCGGAGCTCCGTGGCCTCCACGAAGCCGCGATTGGACAGGAACTCGGCAGCCGTTGGATTAGGTAAGTCGGCGCAACCCTGGCCGCCGTCTTCGACGCCCCCGTCGCGGGCCGCGGCAACGGGAACGGCCAACACCAGGCGCCGTAAGTTCGAGCGCCGACAGAGTTCGATTTGGGCGCGCAGCAATTGCTCGCCGATACCGCGCCGGCGCCACTGTTCGGCCACTCGAAGCTCAGAGACGTACAGCGTATCGCCGCCGAGGTCGTGATTGTAGAAGTAGCCGTCCTCCGTTATGCCGGCACGCGTGTGCGGGCGCAGCTGCTCTCGCCCCAGGTGAACGACGTGCGCAGCGCTGGTTGCGACTAACCTCCCCGCGACTTCGACGCCCAGCTGGCCTTCTGGGAAGATCCGAACCTGTGACTGGCACTGATCGCCGCGCCACGCCGCCCATCGCGACGCACCCCGAGCTGGTTCCAACGCGACGGGTTCGTCCGTGGCCGAGAGGCACCGGAGCGTGGCTTCACCTTCGGGCGTTTGAAAAATGCGGGACCGCATGCCCCGTTTATCGCGCACAACGCCGCACGAGCCCAATGCTTTGGTTCGGCTTCGCAGTTGGAGCGCCCCCCGCCGCGCGGGCTAGCCGACGCGCCAGGGGGTCTCGTTTGCAGGTGCGGAGAGAGTGGGATTTGAACCCACGGTACCCTTGCGGGTACACATGATTTCCAATCATGCACCTTCGACCACTCGGTCATCTCTCCATTGCCGAAGCCGGCAACTTGGGCGCTTCCCTTAGTGGACTTGCCGCCGGGAGGCGAGAACTTTTTGCAGGAAGCGAAACGTTCCGCGAAGACCCAAGACGAGACGGCATCCGCCGGCGATGGTCCGATGGCCCCCTGGTCCACCGATTTTGCTCGTGATATTGACCGCCCCGTGAGCGTCAAGTCGTTGCCAATCGCTGCCTTGTCCGTCGTGCTTTGGGGCTGCGGCGGCTCGGTCGAACCCCCGCCCGTTCAGCCTGCCGTCGTGGCAGAAGAGCCCGAGCCGAGCGCCGAACCGCAGCCCGCCCCCCTCGCCCCCGAAGACGTCCTTTTCGGGCTCCATTCGAAGCTCGGCGACATGCGCGCGTGTTTGACCGAGCCGGGTGCTCTACAGTTGCGGTGGCAAGTGGACAAACAAGGTGCCGCCCACGACTACTCCGTAGTTTGGGCGACGAATGAACAGGCCGCGACCGTAGACTGTCTGGCGAAGCTGATCTCGGACCGGCGCTTCGAGCTGCCCCAGGGCGCGGCGGCAGGCACCGCCCAATGGACTTTCGTGCGCGAGTTGCCCTTGGAGGCGAAGCTTGCCGGCAAAGCCAGCAAGAGGAAAGGCAAACGCAAGGCCACCAATCGCAACCAAGGAGTGAAGTTCGATCCACCGGGCAGCCTCGATAGCGGCGAGGTCGACGGCGTCGTCGAAGGAGGCATGCGCCTCTATGCCCACTGCTTGCGCGCCGGGGTCGAGGCGAAGAGCTCCATCAGTGGTCGTTTGGCACTGTCCTGGCAAGTAGACGACCAAGGACGCGCGACGGAAATGGCCGACGCAGGCTCGGACTTGGACGATCAGCGGGTGGTGGATTGTGCCGCGGAGTGTTTCTACGCACTCGACTACCCCAAGCCTGCCGCCGCACCCGTAAGAATTACCTATTCATTGTTGTTCAACGAGGACTAAACTCGCTCCAACGGCCATGAAGAAAGTCATCGTTACTGGCGGCGCGGGTTTCATCGGTTCTCACACCTGTGTGGAGCTTACGGCTGCGGGCTATACGCCGATCATCGTCGACAACTTCTGCGCTTCCGAGCGTGGGATGGTGAAGCGTCTGGAGCAGATCCTCGGCAAGCCCGTCGTGGTTTACGACACGGATTGCCGCGACGCAGAAGCGCTGAGTCGCGTATTCAGCGAGCACCCCGACGTGTTCGGCGTGATCCACTTCGCCGCGTTCAAAGCCGTCGGCGTTTCGGTGGAGAAACCACTCGATTACTTCGACAACAACCTCGCCTCCCTGTGGACGCTCTTGCGCACCATGTTCAAGCACGAGGTGCCCAACTTGGTGTTCTCGTCGTCGTGCACGGTCTACGGCCAACCGGACCAGCTCCCCGTGACCGAACAGTCGCCCCTCAAGGCCGCTGAGTCGCCCTACGGTCGCACCAAACAGATGTGCGAAGACATCTTGAACGACGTGGTCCGCTCCAAGGCACCACTCAAGGCCGTGATTTTGCGCTACTTCAACCCGGTTGGGGCGCACCCATCGGCGCTGATCGGCGAGCTACCCATTGGCAGACCGGAGAACCTCGTACCGTTCATCACGCAAACCGCCGTCGGCCTGCGTGAGAAGCTCACGGTCTTCGGCAACGACTACAATACCGTCGATGGCACGTGCGTGCGCGACTACATCCACGTCGTAGATCTAGCCAACGCACACGTCCGAGCACTCGACTGGCTAGGTGAACAGTCGTCCAAAAGCTCGAGCGAAGTCTTCAACGTGGGCACGGGCCGCGGCACGACGGTGCTCGAAGCGATCCGCGCTTTCGAAGAGGCCTCGGGCACCAAGCTCAACTACGAGATCGGCCCCCGCCGAGTCGGCGACGTCATCGAGACCTACGCCGGCGTAGACAAAGCCAAGAAGGTGCTCGGTTGGGAGGCAAAACTCGGCATCAAGCAAGCGATGGGCGATGCCTATCGCTGGCAGCTCTCACTGCGCGACCGCCCGCTCGGCGGCTGACGAGAGGTTGGCTGGCCTCAGGCGGCATTCGAGCGCAAGCGCTCGAACAAGTCGGAGACCGCACGCAGAGTCAGCGGTTTGGCGAGGTAGTCGCTCATTCCTGCGGCAAAACACGCCTCTCGTTCACCTTCGACGGCTGCCGCCGTCACGGCGACGATGGGAAGTTGGGTGTAGCCGAGCGCGCGCAGCTCACGCGTAGCCTGGTACCCGTCCATGACCGGCATCTGACAATCCATGAACACCACGTCGTAGCCCCCGAGGCCGACCATTTCGACGGCGCGCTGACCGTTGTCCGCGGTCGCTACGTGATACCCCATCTGGGTCAAGATCTTGCCCGCTACCAGTTGGTTGACTCGGTTGTCGTCGACGACCAGCACCTTGCCAGTGTTACGCATCACGGTGGCACTCTTCGGCTCGACTTCGAGGACGGTCGAGGCGGTCACCTCTGCCGGCAACGTGAACCAAAACGTCGACCCACGCCCAAGCGTGCTGCGCACGGCGATTTGTCCACCCATGAGCTCCACGAGCTGCTTGGAAATCGCCAACCCCAAACCCGTCCCGCCGAAGCGCTGGGAGATGGTTCCATCCGCCTGAGCATAAACCCGAAACAGATCATCCGGGTTGGCGATGCCAATGCCCGTGTCTTCGATGGCGAATGTCAGGGTTCCCGTGGAGCCGGCCTCGTCGGCCCAGCGCGCCACGACCTCTACTTGACCTTCGGGGTCCGTAAACTTGATGGCGTTTCCGATCAGGTTGAGCAACACCTGCCGCGTGCGCAACTCGTCGACGATGACGACCTCGGGCAACGACTCGTCGAGCCGCAAACGAATCCGAACTTTCTTCTCGGCAGCGCGGGCTCCCAACAGTGCCGTTACGGCCTTGACCGTGGACCGGACGTCGCAAGCCGACTTGTTGATCGTCATCTTGCCGGCGTCGATCTTGGAAAAGTCCAAGACGTCGTTGATGATGCCGAGCAACGAGTGGCTGGAGTCGTGGATGACCTCCAAGGTCTCCCGTTGTTCGGCGTCCAAGTTGCTCAGCAGCAGCAGCTCGCAGAGCGCGATCACGCCGTTCATGGGCGTTCGGATCTCGTGGCTCATCCGGGCTAGGAACTGGCGCTGAGCATTGCGCGACTCTTGGGCGCGCGTGGCGAGTTCGGAGAGCCGCTGCTCACGAAGCGTCTCGTCGCTGACGTCGATGACCTGGACGAGACAATAGCTGCCGGTTTCGGCGACGATCGGGAGCAACTTGACCGACTGCGCGATGCGCGCACCATTGCGGCGAGCTTGTTCGTCCCAGTGCAAAGGTAGCGGCGCAGGGTCGAGCGCTCGCGCGACGACGACGGGCTGCCCCGAAGTGAACACGGCGTCCAGGGTGCGAGACAAGGGTGGTTGAACCCAGCTGGGAAACACGACGCCCCAGAGCTGCCCGCGAACCTCCTCCGCCGCGTACCCACTGGTCCGCTCCAACCATCGATTGAACGCGACTATCCGGGTGTCGCTGTCGAGCACCGCGATACCCACATCAAGGCCGTCCACGGCGAAGTTGCTCAGCGCAGGATCCACGCTGGAGCGAACGGCGCCGGGAGGCAACCCAATAGCAGGCGCCCACTCAATCGAGACTAGACGGACAAATTTGCCTCAACCGGTCTGGGTCGACTAGGCCAATTGAACCAATCGGGTTGGGGGCAAAAACGTCCGCTGTCAGCCCACCCACTTGCGCGCATTGTCGAACAACCGCATCCACGGTCCGTTGTTCGTCCACTCCGATGGCGCCCACGACAGCTGAGCGGCACGGAACACACGCTCCGGGTGCGGCATGATGATCGTCGCGCGGCCGTCCGTCGTCGTGAATCCCGTGGCGCCGCCGGGTGAACCGTTCGGATTGAAGGGGTAGCGCTCGGTAGCGCGCCCGTGGTGGTCCACGAAGCGCAACGCGACGTTGGCGTTGCCACTGACGTGGTCTGCGCGTCCCTCGCCGTGAGCCACGGCGATTGGGAGGTGCGAGCCGTTCATCCCCTTCAGCAAGATCGAAGGACTCGACAGCACCTCGACCATGCCGAGCCGGGCCTCGAACTGCTCCGACCGGTTACGCAAAAACCGCGGCCAGTGATCGGCGCCCGGTACCAGGTCTTTGAGCCGCGACATGAACTGACAACCGTTGCACACGCCGAGGGTGAACGTATTCTGTCGCTCGAAGAATGCCGCAAAGACGCCGCGTGCACGCGAGTTGTGGAGCACGGAGTTGGCCCAGCCGCCGCCGGCGCCGAGCACGTCGCCGAACGAGAAGCCGCCGCACGCCGCCAGACCGACGAACTGCGACAAGTCCTCCTCGCCTTTGAGGATGTCCGTCATGTGAACGTCCACCGCCACGAACCCGGCGCGCTCGAAGGCAGCGGCCATCTCGACCTGCCCGTTGACGCCCTGTTCACGCAAGATGGCGACCTTTGGTCGTTCGCTGCTCGTGATGGTGGGACGCTCGTCGAGGTCGTAGGTAGTGATCGGGCACCGCCCTGGATCGGTGTCGTCACACATCGCGGCGTACTCCTCGCGAGCGCAGTCCGGATTGTCACGGTAAGCCTGCATCCGGAACGTGGTGTCCGAGTACCACGAGCGCAGGACCGAAAGCTTCTCGGAGAAGACGGTCTGCTCGTTCATCGCGATCTCGACTACCTTTGCCCCAACGGGGTGACCGATCACCCGCGCGAAGGCATCCGGCGCCAGGCCCTTGTCGGCGAGGATGCGTTGGACCTCGAAAAGCGAAGCGCGCGGCACTTGGATGACGAAGCCGAGCTCCTCGTTGAACAGGGCGGCGAGCGCAGAGTCCCCGAGGCCATCCAACGTCACTTGAACGCCGCAGCCACCGGCGAACGCCATCTCCGTCAAAGTGACGAACAAACCGCCGTCGGAACGGTCGTGGTACGCGAGCAACAGCCCCTTGCGGTTCATCTCCTGTACCGCTGCAAACGCGCCCTTGAGTAACTCGGGCCGTTCGAGATCTGGCGCGGTGTCCCCGACCTGGTTCCACACCTGGGCCAAGCAGCTACCCCCCAAACGGTTCCGCCCCCCGCTCAAGTCTACGAGCAAAAGCAGCGAGTCCTCGTCGCGGCGGAGCTCGGGCGTGAGGGCCTTGCGCGCATCGTAGACACGAGCGAACGCGCTCACGATGAGAGACAGCGGCGCCACGACGCGGCGCTTGCCGTCCTCCCACACCGTGCTCATGCTCATCGAGTCTTTGCCGACCGGGATCGCGATCCCGAGCTGCGGGCACAATTCCATGCCGACGGCGTGAACGGCGTCGTACAAGGCTTGGTTCTCGCCGGGGTGAGACGCCGCCGACATCCAGTTGGCCGACAACTTGATCTCGCCGATGTCGGAGATCGGCGCGCTGGCAATGTTCAGCACCGCTTCACCAACGGCCATCCGCGCCGAAGCGGCGGCGTCGATCAACGCCAGCGGCGTGCGCTCACCGATGGCCATCGCCTCACCGGCGTAGCCCTCGTAGTCCGCGAGCGTAACGGCGGCGTCGGCGACCGGCACCTGCCACGGTCCGACCATCTGATCGCGCGCCACGAGGCCCGTCACCGTGCGGTCGCCGATCGTGATGAGGAACGTCTTGTCCGCCACCGTCGGTAGCATCAACACGCGTTTGGCCGCTTCGGCGACCTCGACCCCACCGAACTCGAGCCCTTTGGTGCGCAAGGTTTGGCGGTTGAACGTGCGCGTCATCTTCGGCGGCTTGCCGAGCAAAACGTTGAGCGGCAGGTCCACCGGGTTGTTGCCAAACTGCTCGTCCTTGACGACCAAGCGACGTTCTTCGGTCACCTCGCCGACCACGGCATACGGACACCGCTCGCGTTCACACAACGCGACGAATTTCTCGAGGCGCGCCTTGGCGATCACGAGGACGTAACGCTCCTGAGCCTCGTTGCACCAAATCTCCATCGGACTCATGCCAGGTTCGGCGTTGGGCACCTTGCGCAGGTCGAAGATGGCGCCGCGTTCCGCGTCGTTCACCAGCTCCGGAAATGCGTTCGAAAGCCCGCCCGCGCCGACGTCGTGGATCGACTCGATCGGCGACTCGTTGCCGAGAGCCGAGCAGCGGTCGATCACCTCCTGACAACGTCGCTCAATCTCGGGATTTTCGCGCTGCACGCTGGCGAAGTCCAAGTCGGCGTGGCTCTTGCCCTGCGCCATCGACGAGGCCGCGCCGCCGCCCAAGCCGATCAACATCGCGGGGCCACCGAGCACCACGAGCACCGAACTCGCGTCGAAGTGGTTCTTGTGGGTGAGCGCGGGGCGGATCGTTCCGAGTCCGCCCGCCAACATGATGGGCTTGTGGTAACCACGGCGTTCGGCACCGCTGCCGCCATCGAACGTCTCTTCGAACGAGCGGAAGTAGCCGAGGATCCCTGGCCGTCCGAATTCGTTGTTGAACGCGGCGCCACCGAGTGGTCCTTCGATCATGATGTCGAATGCGCTACGGATCCGGTCGGGCTTACCATACTCTTGTTCCCATGGGCGAACGGCGTCCGGGATGCGGAGGTTCGACACCGAGAACCCAACCAAGCCCGCCTTCGGCTTCGAACCTCGCCCCGTTGCCCCTTCGTCGCGGATTTCGCCGCCCGAGCCCGTAGCCGCGCCGGGAAACGGTGAGATCGCCGTCGGGTGATTGTGCGTCTCCACCTTCATCAAGATCGGCGCGTCTTCGAACACCTTGTCGTAGACGCGCTCTTCGTTGGGCCAGAAGCGGGCGCTGGCGTAGCCACGCATCACCGAGGCGTTATCGCTGTAGGCCGAAATCACGCCGTCGGGGTTGTGTTTGTAGGTGTTGCGGATCATGTCCATCAACGACCGCGGTTGCGTCTCACCGTCGATGACCCAATCGGCGCGGAAGATCTTGTGGCGGCAGTGTTCGGAGTTGGCCTGCGCGAACATCATGAGCTCGGCATCCGAAGGGTTCCGCCCGAGTTGGGTGAACGCGGCGTACAAGTAGTCGACCTCATCGTCCGACAACGCCAGGCCCCAAGCTTGATTGGCGCTGTCGAGCGCGGCCTTACCGCCGTGAAGGACGTCGACGGTGCGCATCGGCGCTGGCGTCTTCTCCTCGAACAGCGCGCTCGCGTCTTCCTCGTTCGCGATCACGGTTTGCGTCATTCGGTCGTGCAGATGCGGCACGAGCCGATCGAGTTCGGACGCGGAGAGCGGCTGCTCGGTCGTGAGCGTGTAACGCATCCCGCGCTCGACGCGTTTGACGTCCATGAGACCGCACACGTGACAAATGTCCGTCGCCTTCGAACTCCACGGCGACGTAGTCCCGAGGCGCGGCACCACGAGCACCGTGCTACGTTCACCCTCACCCGGCAATCGACTCTGCTCGCCGTCGAGCAACAGCTGCTCCAGGGTCGCGCGCGCCGGCGCGTCGAGTTGCCCCACCACGTCGACGCAGTACACCCCATCGGCCGCGACGTTCACCGCCCTGCCGACCGCTTGCTCCAAGGTCTTGGCGAGTTTGGAACACCGAAACGAGGACAGGGCCGTGGAACCGTGGAGTGTCAGCATGGCCCGCCCCTTTGTCCGATGGCTGCGGTGATGTCCACCCTGAATTGGACAAAATCCCAGCTTTTACGCGCGCAGGCCCACAACGAGCCAAAGCCCCTCGAGCTGCGGTTCGACGTCCGTCGCCTGGGCGCTGCCTGCCACCGGGGTCCACACGCAGCCCGCGCGACGGCGGGTGACGGCTCCCGACCCAGAGCTCGATTGCACTTTGGGACCCTGGGCACTACGTTGCCGCGCTTATGCGTTTCCTTTGCATCTCGGACATCCACGGTCATTCCGACAAGCTGCGGCGTGTTTTGGACGCCTGCCGAGATCGCGAATACAACCAACTCATCGTGTGCGGCGACCTCCTGTTTCCCGGCCCGGACCCGCTCGGAACCTGGAAACTGCTCACCGAAAACCACGCGTTGTGCGTTCAAGGCCTCACGGACAAAGCCGTCGCGTTGATCGACCCCGATTTGATGGTGGCTGAAACTCCGGAGCAAGAAGCCCGCCTGGCGCAATTGAAGTCGATGCACAACCAACTCGGCCAACTGATCGTCGCACGCCTGGCGCGCCTCAACACCGAAGCTCGCTTGCCCCTCGAATCGGGCCACGAGTTGTTGGTCGTACATGGCTCCCCCGCCGATCCGACCGAGTCGATGAGCGTCGAGATGGAAGACGAGGAAATCAACGCCCTGCTCGGCGACGACGGCGCGGACGTCATCGTTTGCGGCGGCAGCCACGTCCCCTTCGAGCGCAACATCGGCGAGGTCCGGATCATCAACGTCGGCTCCGTCGGCGAGTCCCCAACGCCCGGCATCGCTCACGCGACGTTGATCGAGAGTTCACCCTTCGGCATCACCGTCGACCAGTTCCACATCGACCTCGACTGACGTGGAGTTGGCGCCTGCTTGGGGTTGGGCCCAGCCCCTACCGGCGTCTCACGGCTCCCGCCCACCGCGTCACCCTGCCTTGACGACGCGCGTGGATGCGGCGCCGGGTTCGCCCCGCCCCTCCCGGCGTCTCACGCCTCCCGCTTGCTCCCGCCTCGGGATTGCCACGCATACCCTACCCTCGCCGTAAGCCTTCGAAGTACGGAGGATTTGCGAGAACCGGACCGCAGCGTACGTGAAAGTACCTGAGGCCCCCTTCGCTCCAACCCCAGCGCAGCAGGCTGCGCTGGAACCTCGTCCCGTGGAACCCGCGGCAATTCCGGCGTCGTTTCGAAGCATCGCCGCGAGTGATGAACGCGAAGTGATGAGTCTTCAGGCTAACGCCCACCGCGTCACCGTACGTTGGAAACGGCGACTTCGCCGGAACCCGTGCCGCGTCAGTGTCAGAATCACCGCACCGGTCGACGACAGATGAAGCGCGCTTACCACCTCTGCGCTCGGGGTGCAGTCGAGTGCCCGCAGGTCGCGCGCTACACCGTCGCCCCTCTGCACCATGCACGGCGACGTCGGCCCGAAGGCGTTCCGCACCGTCACGCAGCAGCTGACGTCCGTTGCCGTCGCGCGCGAGTTTGCGCGCGGTTGGTCTCTCGTCGCGTCGTGGCTCAGCCCGTGTTTCGCATGCCAGCGGCGATGCCGTTCACGGTGACGACGAACGCTTCCCACATCGCGGGTTCAATCGGTTGCCCCTCCGGCACGGCACGCAGACGGCGTAGCAGCTCGACTTGGAGCAGATTGATGGGATCCATGTACGGGTTTCGCGCCTCGATGGCGTGGCGCCCCTCCGGATACGTCTGGAGCAGCTCTTCTTCTTGGGTAACCTGCAACACTGCACGCGTCGTGCCTTCGAGTTGCTTGCGGAGCGCGGCGCCAATCGGCTTCAGGTCCTCGGGGACCAAACCCGCGTCGTAGTAAGCTGCAGACGTTGGGTCAGCCTTGGCGACCACCATCTCGAACAGGTCCATCGTCGAGCGGAAGAACGGCCACTTTTGATACATCTCCCGCAGCTCGCCGAGCTGACCCGCCTGTTCGGCGTGTTGCAACGCGGCGCCGACGCCGAGCCAGGACGGCAGGCACAGACGATTTTGCGTCCAAGCGAAGATCCACGGAATGGCCCGCAACGTCTCGAGGCCACCGGTCTTGCGCCGGCGCGCAGGGCGGCTTCCAATGTTGAGGGCGCCGAGCTCCTGCTCGGGGGTGGCAGCGCGGAAGTATTCGACGAACCGGTCGCCGTCGCGCACCACCGAGCGATACTGCTTGAACGCCACCTGCGACAGCGCGTTCAATCGCTCGCGCCACTCGGGCTTGGGGCGGGTCGGCGGATTGAGGGTCGCGTCGACGGTGGCTGCGGTGTACATCTCGAGCGTACGCACCGCGACCTTGGGGTTGCTGAACTTCACCTGGATCATCTCGCCCTGCTCGGTAACCCGCAGGGTGCCATTGATCGAGCCCGGCGGTTGAGATTGAATAGCGAGGTGGGTGGGGCCGCCACCACGGGCTACGGTGCCTCCGCGACCATGGAACAGGGTGGGGTGCACCTTGAACTCGGCGCACGCTTTGACGATGTCTTCCTGGGCGACGTAGAGTTCCCAGTTGGCCGTGAGCCGACCGCCGTCTTTGGCGGAGTCGGAGTAACCGACCATGATCTCCTGCTTGCCGGCGATGCGTTGGTGATACCACGGGATCGCGAACAATCGACGCATCACGTCCCCGGAAGCCTGCAAGTCGGCGATCGTCTCGAACAACGGCACCACGCGTTGTGGTGAGGTGTTACCGACCGCCTTCTGCAACAACTCGACGGCAAGGATGTCCGAAGGCTGCCGCGTCATCGAGATGATGTACGCACCGAGTGCGTCCGGGCCAACCTTGCGCGCCATGCGGAAGGTCTCGATTACGTCTTTGACCTCTTTGGACATCGGCAACTCGCGCGGTATGAGCGGCCGCTTGTTGTTGAGCTCCGAGATCAAGAACGCCTGACGTTGCTCTTCGTTCCACTCAGCGTAGCTGCCGAGTTCGAGGTGGCGCGTGATCGCGTCGAGCGCCTCGGTGTGGCGGTCGGACTCCTGACGGAGATCGACGCGCACCATCGTCAAACCAAAACACTCGAGGCGACGGATCGTGTCGAGCAGGCGGCCCCGGGCGACGACCTCCTGTCCCACGTCACACAGCGAACGATAGCAGAGCAGCAAGATCTCGCGCAGCTCCTCGGTCTTGGAGAAGAAGGCCTTGTCACGCGGCTGGCGCCCTTCCATCAGAGCCTCCATCCGGAACCGGGTAGCACGCAAGCGCTCGCGCGCTTCGGCCAAGAGCGCGCGGTACGGCTCCGTTACCTCGTTACCCACACGCGCGCGCAACTCCGAGTTGCACTTGCGCGAGGACAGATCTTTGCGAAGCTCCTCGATCTCCTTGGCGAACAAGTCTGCGGCCATCCAGCGACCCAACCGGCACACCTCGATCGTCGTCTCCGGCGTGACGTTCGGGTTGCCATCGCGGTCGCCGCCCATCCACGAGCCAAAGCGAATCGGCGCGGCCTCGAGCGGTAATCCGCGCCCGGTATGTTCGCGCAAAGCGTCGTCGACGCGACGCACCCAGACGGGCAACGCTTCCCACACCGATTGTTCGAGGACCGCGAAACCGCCCTTGGCCTCGTCCACGGGTGTTGGCTTCTCGCGCATCACCTCGTCCGTGTCCCAAATCGAGGTGACTTCGCGGCGCAGAGCCTCTTCGAGTGACGCCTTACTCTGACCCGTCTCACGGTCACGCTGATCGAGGAGTTCGGTGAGGGCGTTGTACTTGCGCAGCAACGTGCGGCGAACGACCTGCGTCGGATGAGCCGTCAGCACGAGCTCGATTTGCAGTTGCGAAACCGTGTCGTGGAGCAACTCCTTGGGAACTCCTTTGGCGATCAATTGGCCGAAGGTCGCCGAACAGTTACCGACGATCGGCATCGTGCCGTCGGCCTCCGAGCCCCGCAGGCGATGGTGTGTCTCGGCAACGTTGGTCAACGTGAGGAACAACGAAAAAGCACGGGCTACGGGAAGGGCTTCACCGACCGAGAGCTCCCCGAGGGTCTTGGCCAGAGTTTCGAAGGCCCGCTCGTCCCCGGTTCGGGCCCGCTTGGCGAGCGACCGGACTTGCTCGACTCGCTCGAATAGCGAGGTTCCTGCTTGCTCTCGGAGAATCTCGCCGAGCAGTGAGCCCAGCGTTCGAACGTCATTACGCAGCGGTTCGGGTAGTGAAGACATGGGTGTTCCTGATGTTACGCGGATCCTCCGGCAAATCGCAGAGGATGATTGATCTGGCTGGGGTCTGGGCGATTCGGTGCTCGAAGGCGAGGGCAATTTTAGTCGTCCAGCTGCTTTAGCTCACGCTCCAGCCGGTCTTCCAGCTCTTCCTCGGAGACCTTTTCATGGGTCGAACTCTTGCTCTGCTCTTTGGTCGCGAATGTTTCGCGCCCCGAAGAAGCGGAGGTATTTGCAGGCGTCGGGGTTGGCGTGTTGGGTTTGACCAACAGCCGCAGCAGCACACCCAACAAGACGAGGCTCAGCACCGTAGCGCCGAACGGCAGCACCGCGTCGAGAGCGGTGGAAGGCGCGCCGGTCAGGTCTTGATCGGTACGCTCCTTGAGGCGACGCCTGATGTCTTCGGTGCTGAGCCCTTCTGCAACCCAGCGCCGGATGTCGTCGCGCCAAGCGGTTGCATTGGGACTCGGGCAAGCGTCGAGCGTCCTGCCGGGACAGAACGGACTCATCGTCGTCTTGTAAATCTCCGCCGAGCGCTGCAGCTGCTGTTGCGCCGTTTCGCTACTGGCCGCGAGCGCCACCGGCGAATACAACGTCACGACCAAAACGAGCCAACGCCAAGACATCGCGACGAGCATACCTAACCTGGTCCTTTGTCACCAGCTTGGACGCCGCCCTCAAAAGGCTGGTGCGCCGGCCTTAACACGCCGCAAAACCGCCACTTCTTTCGCAGGTCGAAGCCCATCGTCTTGACGTTTTTTCGAGACGAGGCGAGAGTCCCGGCGGGTCCCCGTAGCTCAGTTGGATAGAGCAGCGCTTTCCTAAAGCGTTGGTCGGACGTTCGAATCGTCTCGGGGACGCAGAACGCCTCAGGCGTTCTGGGCCCCGAGACGGTTCCGGCTTGCTCTCGAG
>CBINDO010000028.1:0-44165 GCA_966249405.1 uncultured bacterium
CGAGATTGTCATCCGACCACAGCGAAGAGCCGTTGGTCGAGAACGACGATTGTCGCAGCAAGGATATCGAAGCCGGTGTGTCGTCGGGGGCGCGTCGAAACTCGAGTTGTTCGGAGATCGCGTCAGATTCGCTGGGTTCCACGACGCCCACCTCACCGGCTTGGCTCTCGACGCGGTAAAGAGGAGTGTTGGCCTCGGGTTCCAGGTTCGTGACGATTACCGATTCGATGCGTTCGCCTACCATCGCTGGATGAACGACTACGCCCATGAATACTCGGTCGTGGGGGATTCCGTAATACTCCCGATCCTGAAACGCGCGGTCGTTCCAGAGACTGGCCCACACTTTGCGCAGCGCTTTTCGCGCGCTGTTTTCTTCGGTGAGCTCTTCTTCGGCGTCGGCAATGAGCGCGTTGAGCTCCGTCATCTCGGGAGACGCCTGAAGTTTGGCCCGAAGCCGCGAGAGCTCTGCTTCGTAGTGTGCTTTCTGGTCGTCAGTGAGGCAGTGCGACGGGCCGGCCTCGTCGGCGTCGAGGTCATCGGCGTAACAACCACTCGCCGAATCGTAGAGGCCAGCACCCGAGAGGCCGGGAAGGTCTTCTACGTTGGTACTGCTGCGAAACCGCAACCGCGTGGTGAGCGCTTCGGTGCCGAACGTCTCTGACAGCGCTTCGAGCAGTCGAGATTCCCAATCTCGATCGAGCGGCGCTTGTTTGAGCTGCTTACGCAAATCGGAGAGCAGCTCACTTGCTACTGATGGTGAGCTCGACGACGCCGCTGCGACGGCGGACTCGATCGTCGTTCGTAGTCCCGAGTGCTCGACGTGGTTGACGTAGGCGGCAAACGGTAGCGCCAAGCCGTGCGGGACGTTCGCGGGCGGCAGTGCCCTTCGCAGTTCGCCGAGATTCGCGGCTTTGGTACCGAACGCTAGGACATCCTCGTGAACGAGCTGCTCCAATTGGGACGGTTCGGTCACGTCGAGAGAAAACTCGGGAGCGGGCAACTCGGGAGCCTGAGTCTGCCAGAAGGCTCGAGCATCGGAGAGACGAGCGGGCGTGATGGAGATTCCCGTTTCAGATGCTTGGACGTGCACCAACGTTCCCTCCAAGCTCGCGAACAGGCCAGAAGCAAAAAGTTCGGGGGCAGAGGCGTTGGGGATACGCTTCTCTCGCAATCGCAAGTTTAGATGGCTCACGCTGCTCTGGACCTGACGGGTGACGAGCGCTGCGACGATGCCGAGCTCCCCTGGGGCCGCTTCGGCAACCACTACGTCGCGGTGCCCCACTTCGGGCGAATCACCGTCCGTGATGTGTCTCACGTAACCGTATGCCTCACCCGCGCTGTAGATGGCCGCTTCGACGGAGTTTTGCAGTTGGCTGGGCTCGACCCACGGCACGCCAAGGCTGGCGAGTTCGTCAGAGTGTTGCTGGGCAGCGGACAGCGCGAGCGCTCCCTCTGGCAGGTACGCCAGATAGGCCGCAAGCGGGCCCAAGCAGTGCTCGAGGTGCCGCGCGATCTCACCGAGTTCGCTTGGCGTCAGCAGCTCCGACGGGGTAGAGGCCGTGTAAACGGTGTACGTGAGGATTCCCGCGTTGCCGGTCGTGGGGTGGGTAGCGTTCGAAAACAGCCGCAACACGCCGGCGTGGAACGTTCGTTCTGCTCGCGCCAAGACGAGATCTTCGTAGCGCTCGGCGCTCAGGTCTTCGAACTCTGGAAGGGTTCGCAGGAACTGCAGGTGATAGGGATAGCGGACCGTGTCTTGAAACCAACAACCGTGAGCAGCCGTCGGAGCGGTAGGGAGTAGGAACTTCACCTCACCTTCGGGAGTTGCGAGCGCCGCGAAATCCTCCCAGGTGTTCATCTCGTATCGTACGTCGGGATCCGCCACTCCGCCGTCAACGCCGCCGGCGTCGGGGGTCGAGGGGCCCGAGCTTGGGTTGTCGGAGCCCGAATCCGGCACCGCACCCACGTCCGTCGAATCGCTACCCCGCGTTGGCCCGGCGTCGCCACCGCCGGTTTCGGCAGAGGCGTCGCCAACCGAATCCCCCGCGTCAGCGTCGTGAGACGAGTCGCGAGGGAGCGGCGTGCGCGTCTGGCACGCGACGACCAAATGCAGTGCTGTCAAGAGAGGGGTCAGTTCGAAGCTTGAGGTTCGCATGAGAAGACACCTGGGAGGTCAAGATCACGTAACGGAGCGGGTCATGGCGACCCACGTAACAAGCTGTGGCTCGTCACGGTGAGTTCATCGAGGTGTTCGAGGTTGCAGTCGACGGTGAACGCCGCATCGGGCACGTCGTCTCCGAACGGCTCGAGACCGCTCACTTCGATGCCGCACGCTCCAGCGAGGGGCTCGTCGAACAGGACCACGAACGCACGCTCGAAGTGATGATGCGCCGGATGGTAGACGAGCTTGAAGTAATCCTTCTGGAGGAAGGCCGCGTCCGCGTAGGTGCCGCGAGCTTCCACGAAGGCACCGGGTTCCGTACCCGCGAAGGAGTCGCCGATGCGCAAGTCGAAGGTCACTTCACCGCCTTCGAACTCGACCGTGTGGGTGTTGAGCTCGCCGCTTTCGTAGCTGCAGGAAGTGAAGATGATGGTCGGGAAGCAGTATTGCCCGTCCACCTCACAAAGATCCATCGATTGGTACGATTCGAGCCCCGCGTTCTCAGTGCCGTTCAACACGAACTCGACCGTTTCGCCAGACGGGAAGCTCTGGTCGAGGCTCATTTGGAAACGTCGGGCATCGGCGTCGCCAAACTCCTGGGTGAAGCCAAGCGAGTAGCTCGTCGTTCCTTCGCCTTCCGACTTGACGGCAGTCACGCTGCCCGAAGTCACCGCCCAAGACTCTTCCTTGTCTCGCACGCAAATTGGGAGCGCGAAAGGCGACGTATCGACATCGGGCACGCGGTGGTCTCCCGCTGCGACTCGAAGTTGTAGCTTGGCGCGCTGCTCCTCCTGAAGGGTGCGGTTCTCGTTGAACATGGCGCAGTACACGGCGTCTTCCGTCGCACGGAGTCCGATGGGCCAACTGGGGTTCGATGGCTCCGCCACCGCTGGACACCCGTTCCAAGGGTCCGAGACACCTCCGTCACTCGTCTCGCCAGCGTCGACTGTGGTTGCAGGCGCACTGCTTCCGCCATCCAAGACCGAAGTAATCGTCTCACCGCCGTCCAGCGTCGAACCGCCGTCTTCCAGCGTCGTCTCGCCGCCGTCGGATGCGTCGGGTAGCGGGTCCGTTGCGCCGCCGTCGGCGGCGTCGCTCGTCGTTGGTGATGTCGAGGCATCGGGAGTACCCGACGTCGGCTCATCCGTGGTTGGTACGCCCGAGTCGGGTGGAGCCGCTGGAGTGGGTGTGCTCTCCGACGAACACGCGCTCGCGCAAAGGACCAAAAGCAAGCCAAGTGAGGATTTGGGAACGCCAATCGAGATGTGAGACATGATTACCTTGTCGTGTTGGTTATTGGATAAGGGGAATGCGTGCAAAAGCGCGCCCGAGAGCCCGCTGCACGTAGGTAGTCCGCAAGCCGCACTCGAGTGGCGGCAGACGGTGGTTTGGGTTTCGAACGCTATCGTCAGGCGTTCAGAGCTCGTCCGTACACACGACTTCTTCGTCCGGAAATCGAGCTTCACATTGCGACGCCTCGGCCAACGTCGCCGCGTCGGACGCGGCTAAGGTGAACGATGGGGTGAGTTGCAGCGTCGGTTCCCACGCCACCACGTACATGTTGGGACGCGGATTTGCACCCTGTGCGCGTTGCCAAGCGACGAGCACCTCGCTGCCGGCGGCAACTGGCGGCAGACTTCCGAGGCCGCACGGAAAACCCACTTGGTAGGGACCAACCCATACATCGCCGGCGGCGACTCCCCCAGCTCCAAATACCTCGAGCACCTCGACGTTGGCTTCGGTGTCGGCCGACGTGAGCACGCCGCGGACGACGTCCGCCTCGACGACCGAATCGCAGATGCAGCGCGGTGAGACTCCACAGCCGGCGGAGCCAGTCTGACCCCCTTCGTCCGTGGCGACTTCGTCGTTTGGCGCGCTGCAAGCGCCGCAAACCACGAGCCACCCGAGGCTCGTGAGAAGGCGGCGGCGTCGGCTCGGAGTCATGTGCCCACTCTACGCCCAGCGCTGCCCCTGCGCTAGTGCGATACAGAACATTCTATCCCTCGATATCGCCAGACTCTGCTATATTTCGCGGCATGTGAGCTCCAGAATGTCGCATTTTCGGCTTGTCGATTGACCGCGCGTCCTCACGCGGGAGCGAAGTGAGGGACCGGTCCTTTGCTACTTTCGAGCGTACCTGCTGGACGCGGGTGGCATCTCTCTTCTAGCGATATCGAGCATCGAAGGTGAAGCCGACGCGGGGCATGCTACATATTGCAGCATATGGATTACTCGACCGTGGCAGTCCAGTTGGTGCGGGCGCTCCGCGGCCCGCGTTCCCAAGCAGCCTGCAACCGACGGCTCGGGTACTCGAGCAACGTCCTGCACGCGTGGGAGACTGGCGTTCGAAAACCAGCCATGAGCGACTTGTGGCGTTTGGCCGTCCTGGGGCACGTCGATCTAGACGCCGCGCTGCGTTCCATCCTGCGCAAACCGGACGTAAACCTGTCGACCTTAGCTGGGTCAGGGACCTCGGCCGCGTCGTACATCGACGGTCGAGCGTGGCTCACGGAACTCACCGTCGGGTGGTCCGCCGTGGAACTCGCGCGCGAGCTACAATGTAACCGCAATACCGTTGCCCGGTGGTTTCAAGGGCAGACCGAGCCGAAGGTCCACCAAGTCCTGCATCTCGTGCAGCTCACGACCCAACGGCTACTCGACTTTATTGCGTGCTTCGTTCCGCTCTCTGAAATCCCGGCGCTCGCACGCTCAGCGGAGGACCTGCGGAGACAACGGCTGCTCGCGTACGAGATGCCCTGGGCTCACGCCGTGCTTCGCGCCCTGGAAATCGAAGACTATCGACAGCTTCCCCAACATCGGCCGGGATTCTTGGCCTCCAAGCTCGGACTCAGTCTGGAGCAAGAGGAAGTGGCGTTGGGGGCGCTCGCGCAAGCCAAGCAGATCCGAAAGTCGCGAGGGTTATGGCGCCCGACTCGGGTCCTCAGCGTCGACACGAGCACCCTGCGCGCCGCCGACGTCGAACTCAAACGCTACTGGGCGCGGGTTGGGAGCGAGCGCGTCTCCGAGCAAGCGTTGGCTCAGGGAGCGTTGTTCTCGTACAACGTCTTCACCGTCTCGGAGCAGGGCTATCAACAGATACGTCGCGCTCACCTCGAGTACTACGACCGGCTGCGCGCCATCGTCGCGGAACACCAGGCACCGACCAAGGTCGTCCTCGCGAACGTGCACCTCATCCCACTCGACGTCTGAGCGCGCACACGAGGCCAACGGCTCTGCGCTAACCCGCAAGGTCGGCGTCGTAAGTGCTTTCGAGTGCGCTTTCGAACGACACGAGGCGCGGGAATTTGCTCAGCATTAATGCCCAAGACACGGCGAAGAAAGGCGCGACGTAGACGAACGCAAACCCCAAAAACCACAATACGAAACCGAGCAGCGCGACGGACTCGGCCATCGCCAGCCCGACGATGAACGGCGCTTGAGCCGCTGTGAGAAGGCCGGACCGTGCCGCAGTTGCATCGACGAAGCGGCGTGGTCGCCGGCGGCCCCCAGACGGCCCGGGCGAAGGCGCGTCTGTGGTCGGTAGCCGAAGTGCGAGGAGCGCGGGTTTCAACAACACCATGGGGATCACCACACTGGCTGCGGCCGACCCCAACGCCGCTAGGCCGAGCACCGGCAGCAGGAAGGGCTCGGGTGTCAATTGTTCCTGGCGCTCGGCGGTGACGACGTAGCCAACCAATAAGAACATCGCTGGGCTCGCCAGCAACGCCGCCCACAATATCCGCATCACTCTCAACTTGGGTTCGCTCATCGCTCGTCTCGCTCCCTTCACTCGTTCGGACATCCGAAGAGCGGAGCCTAGCCGAGTTCGCGCGTCAGGGAAACGGGGACTTGTTACTCGAGGTCCCAGCTCACCTGGCTTCCATCGAGCGCTATACCGATGTCGGCGAGTGCCGTCTTGACCGAAAATCCGCCAGTGCCCCCTGCCGGTCGGTCTTGCCAGGCTCCCGAGGCTTCCAGGTCGCCCGCATCGAGTTTCAGCAACTCCACTCGGGACCGGCCCTCGGTGAGGTAAACGGCGACCCGGGTCACGAGTTCGGGGAGCTCGAGGAACGCTTTGGTGATGGCTGCAGGTGTCTCACCGAGCAGCGGTTCGAGCAGCGCGTCGCCTGGTTGCAAACGCGCGTCAACCGTCGCCTGCAAGGTCGTCGACGGCTTGTCCGTCAGCAAACGTGCCGAGCGGCTCACCAGGGTCGCCGAGAGGGGCTTGGAGCGTTCACCATCTATGGTCAAAACGGTCTTCTCGACGGCGAGCTCGAACGGGACCACGTGGATCAGGGGTTCGGTAGGGTCATGTTTGGCGCCGACTTCGAGCGTACCGCTCGATACCACGCGCGTTTTCGCCGCTGCGAAGCTCACATCGTCGAACGTCCACCGAACGCGGTTACCGTCGAGCAATCTTCCTTGCTCCGCCCGCAACCCGAGCTCCAGTGAATAGTCTCCCTTGGGCGCCGCGATGGGTAGACTGCCGGCGTACACGTTCAGGAAGTCGAGTTCGCCTCTCTGCAGGCGGAGGTCCATCTCCACTTTGACGTCGTCCGTAAAATTCATCCCCTGGATCGCCTGAACGTCGTCTAGATGAATCTCACTGCGCACGACACCGCGCGCCTCTCGAGCGACGGGTGTATCACCCACTAGGAGCGCGCCTCCCTCCCAGGTGAACTCGGAGGGACGCAGATGAAACGCGCGCCCCGGGTTCAAGAAGAATCCGCCCTTTGCAGTGCCGTTCCCGGCGTAGTGGTACTCTAAAACCCATACGTCGTTTACCTGCGCGGTCACGCGCTCCAATTCGATGAGCCAGGCGTCTTCGGGAGGACCCGGGGGCCCATCGGGAACCTCGGGATAAACTGGAGGCCCGGCGTAGCCTCGAATCGTCGGGAAAGCGGCGATGCGCCGCTCTTGACCCTCGAGTTTCTCGACGTTGTGGCGCATACGAAACTCCACGCCGCTCGTGATCGCTTCCGTCGCGTGGAAGTGTTTGGAAAACAGGTCGAGCAAGCTGACCGTCACTCGAGCTTCCTTCACGCGCACTTCGAATTGGATGTTGGAATCGTGCCCGCTGACGACGAAGTCGCGCACCCAGGCCCTCCCGGGGAACCAGCTACCGGCGTCGGAATAGGTAACCTGAAGCGCCTCGTACGACGCCAGGCTGGGCAACTTGCTCAGCAGAACTTTTGCTGCCGCCACGTACACGAGCTCGAGCGCAACCACGGCGCCGAGCACGATTGCTGTCCATTTCGAGATGACTTGCCTGTTCATCGACCCTTGCGACGAAGCGGGGTTCACGTTTCGTGCCAGGCGTAGGGACGTTACCGCGCGGGGTGCACGCGCGGCGCACGAGCCGTAGGGTTGAGGTGGGGCCGAACATCGTGCCACCCGCTGTGGTCCAAATGTCCCGCGCCAGCGAAATCGTGAGGCAAGCCGCTACGATGTCCCGGGTTGCCGGCGTGGGACACCGGCGCTTCGTGAGGCAGTGATCGAAGTGGTGGGAGGGAGCCGTCTAGTGTCTCACAGGGGCTGGGCCCATCCCAACGGGAAGGATACAAAAGATACAATGGCCTCGCTACGTCGAGAGGTGCCCACGGCCGTTCGCTGACTGCAGTCACCGCAGCAACACGTCACTAGGAGCTCTCGAAACCGGGTGCGCTGGGAAAAACGCCCGCCCAACCGGGATGAGGCGGTCGTGTTTTCCGGCGTTTGCCATCCGCTTTTCTATCGCTCACCTGTTACATTGGTCGCGGGTCTCGGGTTTTGAGCTCCGCAGGACCCGCTCTAAGCGCGCGCGCGTACCCCCGAGACGGAGGAGATCGGCAGTGGATCCGAGAGGTACTGATCCAAGATACGGATGACTTGCGCGATTTGAAACGGTTTGGGGATGTAACCGACCATGCCGAGCCGAGCATATTGGTCGAGGTCCTCTTGCATCACGTTGGCCGTCATCGCCACGATCGGACTCCGGAACCCGGATGCGATCAGGCGCCGTGATGCCTCCAGGCCATCCATTATCGGCATCTGGATGTCCATGAGTACCAGGTGGGGCGCGACTTCTCTCGCCAGGTCGACTGCTTCCGCGCCGTTCTTGGCGAGGGTCACCTGCAAGCCCAAACCCTCCAGAATCTTCATGCCGATCTTTTGATTGACGACGTTGTCTTCCACCAGCAACACGCGACGGTTGTATCGGCGCTGGAGCTGCGTGGGCCTAGGCGCCTCGGGTACCGCTAGCTGTGTCAGCTCGACGGGCAGAGTCAGAGTGAAAGTGCTTCCCACGTCCAACTCCGACGTTGCGCCGATGGAGCCTTGCATCAAGGCGGCCAGCCCTTGACTGATCGAGGTCCCGAGTCCCGTCCCACCGTGGACGCGTGTGGTGCTCGCGTCCGCCTGAGCAAACCGTTCGAAGATCCGTGCCAGCTGTTCTTCCGTCATCCCGATACCCGTGTCTTGGACCGCGATCCGCACGACCGCGTGGGACTCGGTCTGGTGGGTGAAGGTCGCGCTGCAAGTGATTGTGCCGCGATGCGTGAACTTGATGGCGTTGGAGAGCAGATTGAGGACGATCTGTCGTAGCCTCGTTGGGTCGCCCAAGATGTGTCTCGGGGCGCGCTCCGGATACTTGGTCTCTAGCGTCAAACCCCGTTCTTGGGCGGTCTTGTCGAACAAGGAGACCGCATCGCGCAGGAGGTCGTGCAGATCGAGCGGCACCCGCTCGAGCACCATCTTTCCCGACGCGAGCTTGGAGTAGTCGAGGATGTCGTTGATGATGACCATCAACGAGTGACCCGAGTTGAGGATCAGTTGCGCCATCTGGTCCTTCTCCTGGAACGAAGGTGAACGCAGGATGAGCTCTGCCGCGCCGAGAATGCCGTTGAGAGGCGTTCTGACTTCGTGACTCATGTTGGCGAGGAAGACGGACTTGGCTTGGAGCGCAGACTCCGCGTCCAGCTTGGCCTGCACCAGTCTTTCGTCCATCGCCTTGCGCTCCGTGATGTCCAAACGAATTGCGACGTACTTTTCGACGTGACCGGCGCTGTCCTGCTGCGGGAAGAGCCACGTCTCGACCCAATAATACGTCCCGTCTTTGGCCCTATTCTTGATCTCGCCGTGCCAGGCCTGGCCGCGCGATATGGTTCGCCACATGTCTTGGAAGAACTCGCGCGGATGATGGCCCGAGTTGACGATGCGGTGAGTGTGCCCAATCAGCTCTTCCCGCGGGTACTTCGACAGTTCGACGAACTTGTCGTTGACGTAGGTTAACCGTCCCTTGGAGTCTGTTTCGGCAACGACTGCGATCTTGTCCAGCGCGTCGTTTCTAGTCGCGAGTTCTGCGGTACGGGCGCGAACCAACTCCTCCAGACGTTTGTTCGCCTCACTCAGTCCCTCGGCTTTGGCTCGCAGATCGGCGGTGAGCTCGGTAACGCGAAGGGCCAAAGCATTGAAGACACTCGCCAGTTCAGCCACCTCGTCGGAACCCTTTACTTCCGCCGCGGCATCGAACGCACCAGCGGCATAGGCCTCGGCGGAGCCTCTGAGTTGATCGATGCGGCGAACGACCGAGTGCGCCACGGCTATTCCCATCGCGTAGGCCAAACCCAACAGGAGAGCGGCCACCGCCAGCTCGGCCTGCAAGTCACGTCGGAGGGTCGAAATGCGGCGTTCGAGCAGCTCGGACTCGCGGCTCACCGCGACGACCTGAAGTTCGTCGAGCAGCGTCAACGCCGCCATCACGTGTTGTGACAGCGTCGCGAGGTGAGCGGCGCTTGGGGAGGTGACGGGCGCCGTCGTTGCATCGAGCAGTCGTTCGGTTGCTTGCCGTGCTCGGGTCATCAGTTCGTCGAGCCGAGTGAGTGTCGCACCGTCGAGGTCGCTGTCGCGAAGAGCCGCTATCGCGGCATC
Organism: uncultured bacterium; assembly: GCA_966249405.1. Classification (GTDB taxonomy): domain Bacteria; phylum Myxococcota_A; class Polyangia; order Polyangiales; family Polyangiaceae; genus SZUA-265. The sequence continues at coordinate 10,070 of CBINDO010000028.1, forward strand.
GACGCTCGCCCCCAGATCCTCCCAGTCGGAACGTAGTAACGCGTAGAAGCCACCGTCCAACCGCGTGCCGCTCGTGTGCTCCCGCTGCGACGCAGCTTGGAACTCGAGCAACCGCGTCTGGCAGCGTGGGATGGTCAACAGGAACAGCTCCATCAAGTAATAGGTCGGCAGCTCGGGATCCAAGATCAGGCCCGTGGCGTCACCCATCCGGGAAGAGAGCTTCCTCACCTTGGCGTCGACGTCCAGCAGGTTGTCCCAGCTGGCGCCCTCGGTGTTCATCGTCGACACGTAGCGGTACAAGTCCGAGTACGCCTCGTCGAGCAAGGCGAGTTCGCGGGCAAGCTGTGATTCGCCCTCGACCTCTTTTCGGTACTCACCCAACTGTCTTCCGATGTCCCGAACACCAGCGGAGAGCTGCTGAAGCGCGGCTGGGGCGCTCGTGTTTGCCGACATGGCCTCGAACGTCGCGCGGCGCAGCTGCCGCGAGGCGTCGAAGAGGTCGCGGCTCATGGCGACACCGTCGAGTTCGCGTTCGGCGAGCTCGACGTCGTTCGAATGACTGCGCACGAGCAGCGCCGCCAAAACGAGAACGGCGAGCGTGAAGATCAGCGCCACGATCACGAACTGTCGGGCGATGGTTAGTGTCGGAGGTTTGCGCAGCATTCCAGGGACCGCATAGTCCGCTACGGCTAGTAATCTGAACTCTAAAGGCTATCGGTGTGTCAATTCGCAGGTACTTTCCCGCCGCAGCGCGCCCACGTCGCGTGGAGCATCCGCGTCGCAGGTGGACCGCTGCGCCTGGAGCGGACGCGCAACCACACGTGCGTAGGGTCTACTACGGACTGATACCCCGCGGTTGCTACCGTCGGTGGCTGGTGGCGATCCCCTATGCCGCGGCGTCCGCGCCGATCCGGTACCGTTGCCATGCTCCCGATAACCAGCGACGGTAATTGATGAAACCACGGAGGCATTCGTCGCACGCCATGGCGAGCCAAACGCCGAGTACGCCCAGGCCGAGTTGGAGCCCGAACAGATAGCTCAGAGGCACGGCGACGACCCACATCAGGGTGCCGCCGACGAGGCTCGCGAAGCGTGCGTCTCCGCTGGATCTGAGCGCGCCGCCAACCACCACGTTTGCCGTGCGGCCGAGTTCGAGGAGTAAACCCAATTGGAACAACGGGCGAGTGAGCTCGATCACCTCCGGGTCCCGCGTGAACAGCGACATCAACGGCGCGTGAAATAGGTTGAGGACGGCCACGATGGCGACGCTACCGAGCGTCGCCAGGCGCACGCTCTCGCGCAGCTGCCGTTGCGCCGCTTCGAACAGACGCGCACCGATTCGGTGTGCCAGCAAGATCTGGGTACCCATGCCGATCGCAAGGCTCCACAATACGCCCAAAATGCACAGGTTGAAGGTGTACACGCGGGCAGCGAGAGCGGCTGGTCCCATGTGAACGACCAAACGCGTGATCGCGATTTGGCTGGTTTCGAACGCCAACGGCTCGAGCACCGATGGTGCCGCGATTCGAAACACCGGGGTGATGGCTGTGACGAAGCTGCGCGTGTCGCGAGGAAGTGCGACTTGGATCTCGAGATGGACCCACAACGCCCAAGCCCCGATGGCGAGCGCGGCGACTTTCGACACCACCGTTGCGATGGCGACACCTTGAACCCCGACGTCGGGCCACGGTCCAAACAGGAACACGCAGTTGATACCGACGTTCGTGACGTTCGCCGCGACCGCTTGCACGAGCGAGATGCGCGTTGCGCCGAGTGAGTTCACGATGCTCGTGAGCGCTTGCTGAAGCGCAGTGAGCACTTGCGTTCCACCGACCCACCGCAAATACACGGCGGCGTAACCGAGGGCGTCGCCCTGTAGTCCGAGCCACGACGGCAGCTGTCGATCGAGCGCCAAAAACCCCGCTCCAACGACCAGGCCGAGCGCGGTGTTGAGCGTCAGCAACGCTCCGTAGGTAAACGGGACTTCGGCGTCCCGTTTCGCGCCCATGAGCTGACCCGCGACCGCGCAGCCTGCCTGGCCTGCAACGGCGAACAAGGCGTTGGTGAGAGTGAGGATGGGAAACAGCGCTCCCACCGCAGCTGCCGCCGTATCCGACTGTCGGCTGAGGAACAGCGTGTCCGTCAGGATCAGCGAAACGGAGATCAGCTGACTCGTGAGGATTGGCCAGCTGAGGCTCCATAGACTGGAGTCGAGAACGGTGGAGCCTCGGGGAGGCGATTGACGAGCGGCCTCGGACATCGTGGGGTGCCGCGACTACTTGCCCCGGTGACGAATGGCAAGTGGCTTTTCGTCCAGTGGCTTGCGGTTATGGTGGCCATGGAAGACACCAACGCGAGCCGGTCGTGCGCGCCTTGCACATTCCTACCCACGCGGCCGTGAGTGGAGTCGACGCCGTCGATCGGTGAGCCACTCACCGCGCCTTGCGCATCTGTTGCGTGTCCTTCAACCTACGCCCATGTACCAAGCCGACCCGAACCGTTACCGAGAGATGTCCTACGCCCGCTCGGGCAAGAGCGGCTTGAAGTTGCCGCGCCTGTCGCTTGGTCTGTGGCACAACTTTGGTGGGACATCTCCGTTCTCGGTCGCGCGTGAGATGATCCTGCGCTCGTTCGACCATGGCATCATCCATTTCGATCTCGCGAACAACTACGGGCCGCCGCCCGGGTCGGCGGAGGAGACGTTCGGGCGCGTGCTCAAGCACGATCTCTCGCGCTACCGGAACGAGATCGTCGTCTCGACCAAGGCGGGCTACTGGATGTGGGAGGGCCCGTACGGGGAATGGGGCTCCCGTAAGTACCTACTGACTAGCCTCGACGACAGCTTACGTCGCATGGGTATCGACTACGTCGACGTCTTTTACTCCCATCGCTTCGACCCGGAAACTCCGCTCGAAGAGACCATGGGGGCGCTCGACACCGCGGTGAGACAGGGAAAGGCGCTCTACGCCGGGATCTCGTCGTACAGCCCCGAGAAGACGCGCGAGGCCGCCCGAATCTTACGGCAGTTGGGCACGCCGTGCGTGATTCATCAACCCTCGTATTCGATGCTCAATCGTTGGGTGGAAAATGGGCTGCTCGACGTGCTCGCCGAGGAGGGGATGGGGTGCATCGCCTTCTCCCCGCTCGCCCAAGGGTTGCTCACCAACCGCTACTTGAACGGCGTGCCCGCGGACGCGCGCGCCAGTCTTGCAGACTCTTTCCGCAAAGAGCATCTGAGCGAGGACAACCTGCGTAAGGTGCGGGCCCTCAACCAAATCGCCGAACGCCGAGGGCAAACCTTGGCGCAGATGGCCCTGGCGTGGGTGTTGCGTCAGCCCGTGATCACCAGCGTCCTCATCGGTGCGAGCCGTTGGGCTCAGATCGAAGATTGCTTGCGCGCGCTGAACGGACTGGACTTCTCGCCGGACGAACTCAGCGAGATCGACCACTACGCGCACGACGGAAGTCTCAACATTTGGTCGAAAAGCAGCAAAACTTGAACGGCGTACTCATGCAGGCCAGGTGAATGGGTCTACCTCGGCTCGGCGCTCACGACGCTCGCGGTCGTCCGTCCGCGCTCACGAGGGGCACGGAGTCGACTATCCTGAACAACGTCTCGCGTCGTTCTTCGTTCCAGGTGTACAACGCGATCCGGTCGAGCACATGGCACGTTTTCGGGAGCTGCACGCTGGCCGCCCAGGCGAGGCCTGCTGCTCGGTCCGATTCGGTAGCCCGGCGTTGGGGACGGGCTACCGTGACGTGAGGAATTGGCGCCCTTTGGTCGCGGCGCACTCCGGCGGCGTCCGCCGGCGCGTCACGGAGTCGTGTCATCAAATCCGCTACCTTCGAACGACCTTCGTCGAGCAGCGCCGAGAGTGCCGTGTATTCGCGTTTTGGGCCCATCGGGACGAGATGGCTCAAGGTAACGGAGACCGGCGCCGTCCCATCGGTGGTAAGCGCGTTGCGTACGGCCGTCAGAGCACGCAGCGCAGCAGGCTCGCCGCAGGCACCCAGGAAGATCAGCGTGGCATGAACGTCCGTGGGCGCAAATCGCCGAAACCGTGGCGGCAAGGCGGGTAAATCGACGACCCAGGGACTTTCGATGGGGAAGGCCAAGAACCAATTCGGGAGCACCGGCGGGTGATAGTTCCTTTTGCTCGAAGTCTCAACGGACGCCGCTGCTTCCGTGATCCGCTGACTCGCTGCGCGTTCACTTGCGACGTGTTAAGCTCGAGGTCCTGGCGTACGCACCCTTCGGCGTCGTCGATCCTCGGCGCGGTTCCGGCGAGCCACGGCGGCGCTCGCCGCAGAAACGTCACTTGACGACGAGGTTGCCCCCGGGTACGAAGATTCGCGTCCCGGTCGTGCACGGTGGAGCGCTTGTGCGGGGCCGGTGAACGAGCGCCGCAGCGCCCTTGCGGGGACCGCCATGCGTGTGGCGAAACGCCTGTGCAAAGGAAGATGAGTGGCAGCTTGCATCAACACCACGCGTGGGATGCAACGGATGCGCGCGTGTTTCCGAACGTCGCGGGGTACTTCCGCCTCTCGGCGTTGGCACGACCGGTGCAATGAATGACGGTTGAATGACGGCGCGCGAGAGTGCGCGAGACAGCAACGAGTAGTTTCGAAATCTGGAGGAGTGGAAATGAAAAACAGTCGAGTTCTAACGGTTCTTACGGCTCTGTTCCTGGGTGCGGCATGTTCAGCCCACGGTGGCCACGGTTCACCCGGGAGTGACGGCGGGATAACGACTTCGCCAGCGTCCTGCGCGGTAGTTTTGTGCCCGGTGGGCACGACGTGCACGGAGGTTGACGGGGAAGCGATGTGTTTGGAGGAGAACCCCTGCAACCTCGTCGATTGCATGCCTGGATCCGTCTGCGAAGTAGTCGACGGCGAAGCGGTTTGCACTCCGTCGCAAGGCGGCAACGCGCCCATGTGCGGCGGAATTGCAGCTTTCGAGTGCCCAGGCGCAGGTGTTTGTGTAGATGACGCGAGCGACGACTGCGATCCGGAAAATGGCGGGGCGGACTGCAGCGGCATCTGCACTTGTGATGACGGCGTGTTGGTTCTGTGTGCGCCGGGTACGATCTTCGACGCAAACCCTAACGTGTGTAGCTGCGTAGCGTTGGCCGGGGATGCGGGTTGACATTGCTGCCACTCGATCGGAAATACGGGCCTCGTCTCAAACCCAAGGTTCGGATGTGTCGACCTTATCGCGATTGAGCCGCCCCAGGTGAGGGGGTTCGAATCGCTCCTATGGCCAACTATCAGCCGGTGGGACTGCTACACTTCAGAGTTGTTCAACTGAACGGAACTCTGGGTTAAGAGCAAGGTCTCAAAGCCGAGACCCGCGACATAGCAATAGCAACGGCAAGTGATCGAAAGAGTGGCTGGCCCAGAGCCAGGGAAAAGCGACCACCTACCGAGGGGGTGGGCGCTTTCTCCATCTCCCGACTGGAGCTGCTCACCAAGCGGGGCTCGTATTTTCGTCGCACGAGGGATCATGAAGTTAATGTCGATATCAGGTAGGGCTCGGAGTTTTGTGACGGTTCTGTGGAGCTGGGCATTGGTAGGCTGCGCCGAGACCGCGCCGCAAATGGAGGCGCAGCCTCCAGGGGAAGCGGCGCTGCCGAGCGCATCGGTGCCTTCGAGCGTCGCGCCGACCGCGGCTCCAACGCCCGCCGAGCCAATCCAGCAACCAAACGTCCAGCGACCAAACGTGGTGGGACAATCCGTCACCTACGACGTGAGCGGCAAAACATTTGTTTCCTACCTCGCGTACGACTCGGCCACTACGACGCGGCGCCCAGGCATTTTGGTCGTGCCGGAGTGGTGGGGTCAGAACGAATACGCGCAGTCGCGGGCGCGGCAACTCGCGGCCAAAGGCTACGTCGCGCTGGCCGTTGACATGTACGGCGAGGGTAAAATAACGACTGACCCGTCTGAAGCGAAGGCGTTATCGGGCGCTGTCTACGGTGATCTCGACCAGGCCCAAGCGCGCTTCGTGGCCGCAATGGAGACGCTCAAGGCTCACCAGTACACGGCGCCCGCCGATGTCTCGGCGGTGGGTTATTGTTTCGGGGGAGGCATCTCCCTCAGCATGGCGCGACGCGGTGTCGATCTGGACGGTGTCGCCAGCTTTCATGGCAACCTGGCCACCGACAAACCCGCCCAATCCGGCGTCGTCAAAGCCACGGTGCTGGTGTTGACGGGTGAGGCCGATCCGATGGTGCCGCCTGCCCAGGTAGAAGCGTTCAAGAAAGAGATGGCAGCGGCTGGCGTCAACACGCAAATCTTCTCCTATCCCGGCGCGTTGCACGCTTTCACGAACCCTGCCGCCACCGAGCTCGGCAAGAAGTTCAACATGCCGGTCGCCTACGACGCCAACGCGGACGCCCAGAGCTGGAACGAACTCATGAAGTTCCTTTCGGAACTCTATCCCTCCGAGTGACGGCGACCGTCGTGGAAGAGCGGCACCCTCCATATTGGCGCCGCCGCTTACCCGTTGCGTCGGTACGTGGCTCGGCTAGGTTGCAAGGGTGAGTGCCACAGAAGACGACGAGCTCCGACTCTATCGCGAGAAACGCGATCCCGGCGCTACGAACGAACCGTTCGAGGTCGTCAAACCCAGCTCCGGGGCGACCTGGGCTGGAGACTTCGTCGTCCACCTGCACGACGCGACGCGCCGCCACTACGACGTGCGGCTACAGGTGGGTGGAATTCTGAAGAGTTTCGCCGTTCCGCGGGGCCCCAGTTTGTCGCCAGCCGAGAAGCGTTTGGCGGTGCAAACCGAAGATCATCCGCTTTCGTATCTCGACTTCGAGGACGTCATCCCCGACGACAACTACGGCGCCGGGCCCATGATCGTGTGGGACATTGGCCGCGTCAAATACCTCGAGAACCCGCCGGAGGTCGGGATCCCGAAAGGCAAACTGGACTTCGAGCTCCAAGGCCGCAAGTTGCGTGGGCGTTTTGCGTTGGTCGAGACTACCGAGCGCTTCGCTCCCAAGTCCAAACAACGTCAGTGGCTGATGTTGAAGAAGCAGGACGCGCATTGCGTCCCCGAGCCGGGCCCAGTCGAGACGCAACCCCAGAGTGTTCTTTCTGGGTTAACGGTTGAGCAGCTGAGCCAACGCCCGCAATTTGCCGCGTCATTGCTCGATGAGGCGAGGAGCCTCGGGGCCACCGAACTCACCGCTGCGCAGAAGGCCAAACGTCTGGTGCCGATGCTGTGCGCGACTGAAGGGGCCGACCTCGACGACAGCCGGCGGATATACGAACTCAAGTTGGATGGCGTGCGGGTGCTCGCCGCCCGGGACGGTGACCGCGTGTCGCTCACCTATCGCAGCGGACGCTCCGCGACCGAGAGTTTCCCCGAGCTCGCGCGCGCGTTGCAAACGCTCTACCTCGACAAGTTCGTGCTCGATGGCGAAATCGTGGCGTTCAACGAACGCGGCAGACCGGAGTTTCAGCGACTCGCCAAGCGCTTCTCCGTGTCCAAACCGTTCGAGGTCAAGGTCGCCATGGCCGAGGTGAGCGCCGTGTTCCTGGCGTTCGACGTCCTGCGGCTCGGCAACTTGGACTTGACACAGCTGCCGCTCTTCGAGCGCAAACGCCTGCTGGCCAAGCTCGTCCCGGGCAAAGGGCTCGTGCGTTATCTCGACCACATCGAACAACGCGGTAAGGTGCTGTTCGATCTGTGCGAAAAGCAGGGCCTCGAGGGCGTCATCTCCAAGCTCAAAAACGGACGTTATCTGCCCGGAGAGCGCAACACCGATTGGGTCAAGCACAAGCGCGAGGAAGAGGCTCCGTTCGTGGTCGTCGGTTGGGTCAAGGGCAAGGGCCACCGCACAGACTTGGGAGCCCTCGAGCTCGGTAGCTACCGCGGTGAGACGCTCGTGTATCGAGGCCGCGTCGGGTCCGGGTTCAACGATCAGGAGCTCGCGAAATTCGTCGAGGCGATCCCGGAGTTGGCCACCGATCGGTTTCAGTGTATCGAGTTACCGGAAGAGGGCATGAACGCCAGCGTGCCGCTGCTACCGCGCTGGGTCGTGCGGGTGCGGTTCTTGGAATGGACGCCGCAGCGGCGCTTGCGCATGGCTGTGTATCTCGGGTGGGACAAAACCGCCGACCCCAAGAGCTGCGAAGCTGCGCCGCGGGAGGAGGTCGAGCAGCGAGCCTTGCAGACGCTCGAACGTGAGGCGGCTCGGCCCAAGCCCGTCGACAACGGGGTCGAAGGCCGTGACGCGTCACCGGCATCGGAGCTCGTCACGCCAGCGTTCGACGTCGCAGCCTCTCCCGACGTCGGTGGAGCGTCCCACGTCGCACGCGCGTCCCTCGCCTCGCCGGGAGCGGCAGCCAAACCCGCGTTCGACCCACTGGTGAGACGGCGCGTCGTGCTATCCAATTTGGACAAGGTATTTTGGCCCGACGAAGGTTTCACGAAAGGCCAGCTGCTCCAGTACTACGAAGCCATTGCGCCGTGGCTCTTGCCGCACCTCGAGCAGCGACCGGTCATGTTGGTGAGATACCCCGACGGCGTCGCGGGCAAGAGCTTCTACCAGTGGAACGTGCCGGCGGGCACCCCCGACTGGGTGCGGACCTTGACGCTCCGCGAAGAGGAAAAAGACGGTAAGGACGTGGTCACGTTCCTCGTCGACTCGGTGGACTCGTTGCTCCACATCATCAACCTGGGTTGCATCCCCATCCACGTCCTGGCAGCGCGGATGCCCGAGGTCGAGTTCTGCGACTTTCTCACGATCGACTTCGACCTCGGCGACCACCCGTTTTCGCTCGCCGTGCGTATGGCCCTCGAGTTGCGTCAGCTGCTCACCGACGTAGGTCTCGTGGGTTATCCGAAGACTTCCGGTCAGTCGGGGTTACACGTCTTGATCCCGCTCGGCCGGCGCGTGCCGTTTACGACGGCGAAGGGTTTGGTCGAGCTTTTGGGGCGTCTCTTGCAGACGCGTTTTCCCGAGGAAGCGACGATGGAGCGCCGCATCAACAAACGCGGCGGGCGCGCGTACATCGACACCGGCCAGACGGGCCGTTCGCGAACCATCGTCGGCCCGTATTCGGTGCGCGCTCATCCGGGGGCCCGGGTCTCGACGCCGCTCCATTGGGACGAGGTGCACCTCGCGTTACGTCCCGATCGCTACACCATGTTCACGGTCCCCGAACTGCTACGCGACCGTGGTGATCCGCTTGCGGGGTGGCTCGACCACGGCCCCGATCTGGCGACGGTGCTCGGTAACTTGGAGCGGTGGGTGCGTTCGTGAAACACGAAGTCCCATTGCCCGACGCTCCCGCGCCGCTGCGGGCGCGGCTCTACTGCGAGCTGCACGCAGGCACGCCTGGTGACGTCGATTTCTACGTCAGGGCCTGCGCCGGCGCGCGCAAGATCTTGGAGTACGGTTGCGGCGCGGGACGGATCGCGATCGAGCTCGCCGAACGTGGTCACACGGTGATTGGTGTCGATCTCGACCCGGCTCTGCTCGCGTTGGCGGCGGAGCGTAAAACCCAGCGCGAGACCGAGCTCGGGCGCAGTTTGCCGGTGACGTTCGTGCAGGGTGACATGACGAAGACCGCCAAACGCGGCTGTGATCGCGTCATCATCCCGTACTCCGCGTTTTGGTGTCTCGAGGGCAAACGAGCCAAGCGGCAGTGTCTCTCCAAAGCTCGAACGTCGCTGGCGCGCGGCGGGCAGCTCGTGTTCGACGTCTACGACGCAGACGTGATGGCCGACGACGATTTTTCCGAGGACGATGTCTCACCTGGTGTCGCGCCGGCCATCCAGCAAGACGACTACGAGGAGCTGCACCGCGTGAAGTTGCACGGCGTCACGTATCGCGTCTGGGAGCGTAACACTTGGACCCGCGCGCTGCGTTCGATGCAAGTCGATTACCGGCTGATCCCCGTGGCGACTCGAAAGGCCGCGGTCCCCACTGCCGCAGCCGAACGAGCCGCGCTGCGGCGCGGTCTGGCCCCGCGGCGTTCGCTTGCTCCCGTCGTTGTCTCACCTGCGCGCGAGCCCGCGTCCGCCCCGAGCGCCTACCAACTGACGTTGCGGCACTCGGTGTTGTGGCGCCACGAACTAGCGCAACTGCTCGACGAGTGCGGTTTCGAGGTGGAGTGGGGCGTCGACGAACCCGGCGAGGCTACGCCGTTTGCCGACCAAGTCGTGGTGCGCGCCGTGCGCGCCTGAGGCTTGCCTTACCAGGCGCAGACGAGCGCCCGGCGGGTGGGAGAGAGCCGCATTGTGACGCCCGGCGCTGGGCCCAACCCAAAAGAACGACTGCGTCACTGGTCGATGAGCCCAAGGAGGGCTTCGGAATAACGTTCACCCATGATTCGGACGCTCGCTTGGTCGTAATGGATGCCGTCGTGCACGTCGGTGCCCTCACCGGTGACGACGGCGCAGTTGGGGATCATGTCCGGGAGTTTGTGGACGTTGGCGTTCTGGCCGCTGTAGTTGCCCGTGGGCGGCACCTCACCGGCGATGAAGGGTACGGCTTCAGTGAGACCGAGGTCGGCGCGCAGATCGGCCACCAAGGTGGCCACTTTGTCCGGCCACTCGTCGCCGAAGCCCTGGTTGAAGTCGGACTCTCCCTGGTTGAGCAAGATGCCGCGGATGCGGCCGAGTTTCTGCGCTTCCTTGGCGCGGTCGATCATCAGCGCATAAGCGCTGGTGTAGCCGTCGGGTAGAGCTTTCGAGGCGCCCTCCGGAGCCGGACCGCCCTTCATGAAGATGTCGATGGTTACCGCTGGGATCGCGTTGGGAATGAGCCCAATCTTCGAGCCTGCCCAGGCCGCGGCCATGGCTTTACCGAAGTAGTCCCCGAGGCCCAACCCGAGCCCGTTCGTCGCCCACTGACAGCCGTGGAGCGGCGGCTGTGCGGGGAGCCACTCGTCCTTGGTTTGGCCGAGACGCGGACAATCGTACTGAACCATGAACGTGATGTTTTCGTCGACCACCCAAGGCTCGTCGAGCATGGGCGTGAAGCCGGACATGTTCGACTGGCCGAAAAGAATGAACAGCTCTTTGCCCTCGAAGGCGCTCGAAGTGGAGTCGATGGCTCCGACGTCCGACGATGGGGCTAGTCCGTCCGAGGTTGCCGACGCCGTGGGTGCGGTGGAATCGTCAGCCGTTGGTGAACCGGGTTCGCTCGACACAGGCGACGGGAGGCCGTCGGTCTCGACCGGAGGTGGCTCGCTGGCTGGCGTTTCGGACGACGAGTGAACTGCTGGTGACGGCGCAACGCCAGCGGGTTGGCTCGCCGTCGCCGTAGTCGTGGACGTCGAGGCGCTTGGTGAAGTGGTCTCGACGCTAGGGGTGCCTGCCGCAGGGCCAGGCTGACTGCCTGGCTCCGTACACGCGGTTGAGCAGTGGAGTAACCCAAGCGCGACGAAGAAGCCGGCAAGGCTCGCGGTTGCCTCGCTACGCTCCGACGCGATGAGAGCACGCGCCGTTGGCGGTTCCGTGCCGGCGTCGCGTGCACTCGTCCGGTCGCTCATTTGCAGCGCTGAATGGTTCATGTCGCTGATCTACCGTAGGCCGTGGTGGCCACAAGCGCCGAGCCCTGGCGGCCCCGACGAGCGCTACGATGGTGTTGCCGTGCCCTTTCAAATCGAGGGCGACGCCGTATTCGTTGCCACGAACGAAGAACTTTCCGAACAGGGGCGACCGGCAATTCATGGTGAGTCGCGCGCCGTTACGGAGGGGGGGACAGTCATGTCCCCAGTAACTCGAGACCAAACCCATCCCGGGCGGCAGGTGGGTGCGGCCAATCCGACGTTGGACCCACGTCGGCTCGAGCGTCGTCGATCGGCTTCGACGAAAACGCGGGAGCCGCTCGCGCGGACGTCAAGAGCGGTCCGTTCCCTCACAGGGTGAGACAACGTTCGATGGAGTCGACGTCCATGGCCGCCATCGCGCAATCGAACTGACGGCGCGACACGTCGTCGTCGCAGTTGTCGAACTCGAACTTGGGATCGCGATGAGCGAGCTCACGCGCCAGGCGTTGCTTTTCCGCGATCACGAACGGCGAAGCGTCGGGGTTCTCGTTGACGACTAGCTTCGACGTGTAGTGGTCGAGCAGCGAATCACACTCGGCGTCACTCAAACGTTTGCCGCAACTGGTGAGCGCGAGCAGTGCCGCGCCAATGGTCAGAGTGCGAAGGGCAAACGATTGCACGAGTCGACTATCCAGTTCCGTCCGAGAGAGAAGCTCGAGAGTGTGAAGACGTTGAGTTCCGATGGGGGGCCGTGGAAGTCCCGTGAGGTTGGGTCAGAAACACTCTTTGACTGCGGTTTCGGCCGAAGTTGCCTTCTTCAAGCAGTCCACCGAGCTTTGGCGTAGGCGACGACCCACGCAGTCCGTCATCAAACGCTCCTTGAAAGCAGCTTGCGCGCCTTCGATCTGGGCCTTGACCTCGGTTTGGTCCGACACGTCGACTTCCTTCAGCTCCAATTCGGCGATTCGCGCGACGATTTGTTCGCAATCTTCCACGGTTGCGGGACGACCACAGCTGGAGGCTGCGCTCAGTGCCAAGCCGGCGAGGGCGACCACACGCGACAGACCGCGAAAAGCTGGCGTTGCTGACATACGCGCCGTTCTTAGGCCGAAGCCCGCGGCTGTGCCAGTGCAACGGCGCGTTCACCGCTACTTGGCGACGCCTCACAGGGTCGGAGGCCAGCCGGAGCGGCGCCGGGTGATGCGTGCAGGGGCTCGATCGGCCGCAAGTTTTTCCAACGCCGGCGGCGGTGCTACGCTTCCCAACGTGTCTCGGATCCGCAGCGGTGAGGTTCTGTCGGCGGCGAGGGCCAAACGCGGTTCTGCCAAGGGCGTCGTCGAATCTCCGCTGGGACAACTGCGCAAGGCGCGCGCAGCCAAGGGTGCTGCGACTCGCGCGAAGTATGCTCGTGCTGGTCTTGCCCAAAGCCCCGAAGACGCCGAGACGCGCTGGCTGCTACTACGGCAACTCTACATTTCGCACCTCGAGCAGGGGGCGCTCGAGCTGGCGCGCGGGGTGGCCGAGGAGATGACGGGCGTATTCTCCGAGGTCGAAGACGTGGCGCGTTTCGACTTGGCGCGTGTGCATCTCGCGGCGCGTAACTGGGACGCGGCGAGCGAGCAATTGACGTTGGGGCAACGGCTCGCTCCGCCGTCACGCAAGTGGGACCACGCCTTTACGTTGGCGCGCCTCGCCGCCGCGACCGGCGAACCCGCGCGGGCCTTGGCAATGGTCGAAAACTGGGGCTCCGGCCCGAGCAACGCCGCTCAATCGGTCGTTCGGTTATCCAAAGATCCGGTCCTTCACGCGGCCAAACTGGTGTGGCGAGCCCAATCTGGAGCACGCCCCCGCCGCGACACCTTGGCGCGCGTGTACCAACAGCTGTCCGACGCGGAAACGCGTCCGGTCCTAGGTGACTTCTTCGCCGCCAGGCTGCTTTGGCTGCTCTCGAACGGCGAGGCGCGATCAGTCCTGGAAGGTTTTTTGCGCACGGCCGCACGTTTGCCAGCGGTCGCCCGGTTTGGCTTGGCGCCGGAAATGTTCTCGGCCTCCGAGTGGTTGGGCAAGGGGCTCCACTTGACCTAATACGCGCCGGAAGCCGCGGAGCAACCAACCTCAGCCCCCGCGCGTAAATCCCTAGGAACCATGTTTTTCGAGCGCACGTCACGCCGTTATTCCCCAGTCGCCCTCGCCGCTGCGATGTTCGCGCTGCTCACTCTGCTTCCCAACTCGGGGTGGGCGTCCGACGCCGCTACAGGCAGTGTGTTCGAACGGGCCTTGGCGGGTGGCCCGGTGTTGCTCGCGCTGACGGCGTTTGGTTCCGGGGTACTGGTGAGCCTGACGCCGTGTGTTTACCCGATGGTCGCGGTAACCGTGAGCGTCTTCGGCGCCAAGAACGCCAAGTCGCGCTGGGAGGCGTTCGCTTTGTCCGGCAGCTTCGTGCTTGGGCTGGTGTGCATGTTCGTGCCGCTCGGCATGGCCGCGGCCCTGACCGGCGCTACGTTCGGTTCGACGTTATCGGACTCGCGCGTCATCCTGGCGATGACCGTCGTTTTCTTGGCCTTGGCGGCGAGCATGTTTGGCGCCTTCGATCTCGACATCCCGCACGCGCTGAAGAACAAGTTGGCGACGGCGGGAGGCTCGGGCTATTTGGGAGCGTTCGTGTTGGGCCTCGTCTGTGGTCCCATCGCGGCGCCGTGCACGGGACCCTTCTTGTGGGGAGTGTTGGCGTGGATCGCCCAGGCGCAAGACCTGGTCCTCGGCACGGTGGCGATGACGGCATTTGCGCTCGGATTGGGCGTGCCGTTCTTCTTGGTGGGCGCGTTTGCGATGCAGCTGCCGAAGAGCGGGCGTTGGATGAACTACGTCAAGAGCGTGGGCGGCATCGCGCTCGTCGCCGTGGCGCTCTACTTGCTCAACACCGCGTTTCCTGTCCTGGGTTCGTGGGTGCGGCCAGGCATGGCGTTCCTCGGCGGGACCGCCGCAGCCATGGTCCTAGGTTTACTGCTCGGCGCGGTGCACCGCACCTTCGAGGCCGAAGAGTGGGGCGTTCGCTTGGCCAAGGGCCTCGGCGTGCTGCTGGTTTCCGGCGCGGCGTTCGCGGGCGTCACGAACTTGCGCACCGCGGAACGTTCGCTGACCTGGGAGGAACCTGCGCCAGGTCAAGACTTGATGGCGCTCGTGAGCGCCGCCAAAGAAAAGGCCAAAGAGCAGGGCAGGCCCCTGTTCCTCGATTTCACCGCCGCATGGTGCGCCGCCTGCAAAGAGATCGAAACAAACACGTTTCCCGACGAGCGAGTGCAGGCCGCTGCCGGCCGGTACGTATCGGTGAAGATGGATTTGACGGACGACTCGGATCCCGCGGTAGAGCGTGTCTACGACGAGTTCGGTATCCGCGGGTTACCCGTGCTCGTGCTCATCGACTCACAGGGCAACGAGGCGAAGCGTTTTTTTGGCGACTTCGTCCCACCGGAACAGTTGTCCGCGCACATGAATCAGGTTAATTGATTTGCCGCATGGTCCTCGACGCGCGGCAACGTCTCTTCATCTTCCTGGGCGCGGCGTTCACCACGTGTTTGATCGTCGGTGACATCATCGGCGGCAAGCTGATCTCGTCGTCGATCTTCGGCTTTCCGTTCACCACGACTGTCGGCATGGTGCCGTTTCCGGTCACCTTTTTGCTCACCGACGTGCTCAACGAGTTCTATGGTAAACGCGCCGCGCGTTTCGTGACGTTGGTGGGCTTCGTGATGGCGACGCTCTCCTTCGGCATCATCTACCTGGCCGGCGTGATCCCCATCGCCGAGTTCACCCGCGACCCATCTTGGCAGGGGGTAACGGAGGCTTCGTTCGCCAACGTGTTCTTGGGCTCGCAACGGATGATCGTGGCGTCGCTCGCGGCGTATCTCGTGGCCCAGTTCGTGGACATCGGGATGTTTCACCTGCTCAAGCAGCTGACGCACGGCAAGTACCTCTGGCTGCGCGCTTCGGGCTCGACCGCGGCTTCGCAGATGGTCGACACGATAGTGATCACCATCGTGGCGTGGATCGGAATTCTGCCGTGGTCCAAGATCGGCGACATCATCTTGTCCGCATACGGACTCAAGATCTTCATCGCCGTGGCTTTGACCCCGGCGATCTACGCGTGTCATTCGCTCGTCGAACGTTGGGCGGGGATCGCGCCCGTACCAGTCGGCGCCGACTGACGTCGGGGCTGCACGAGGCGCGGTCGAGCCACCGGATTTGCGAGAACCGGTCCTGCAGCAATTCCGGCGTATTTTCGGAGGATCGCCGCGAGTGACGAACGCGAAGGGACAAGTCTTCAGCCTCCCGCCCACCGCATTCAGACCTGGGCGAGTGTGACGATTGCGCAAACGGTGTGCCCGGCAGCGTTCAGCGCCTCCGTGCACGCCAGAGCGGTCGCGCCGGTCGTCAGCACGTCGTCGACGACGACGACGCGTTGCGACGGCGCTTGGTGGGCCGCGGCGGTTGGTGAAAAGGCCGTGAGCGCGTTGGCCAAACGTTCACGGCGACCGAGCCCGCTCTGTTGCTGGAGGCTGAGGCGCTGTAGCCAATGGCGCGGTGAGGGTGAACAGCTCGCTATGGCGAGCTCACGGGCGAGGAGCGCGGCTTGATTGTAGCCGCGTTCGAGCAACTTGGGCTTGGCCAAGGGAACCGGCACCCAGACGTGGGGCTTCCGTAGCTCCGGCGGCAGACACTGGCCGATCGCGATGCCGGCCCGGCGCGCTAGCTCCGGCTGCGACTCGAACTTGAAGCGATGGAGCGCTTGGCGCACCGTCTCCGTGTACATCCAAGGCGCGTAGCTGGGGACGTCGCCACCAATCACCCGCCGCGGAGTGAGTTGCGGCAGCTGATCGGCGAGACAAGCTGGGCAAAGCAGCTCGCGCGTGGCGACGTTTTGACAGGCGGCACAGAACTCCGGACAAACGACGTCGAGTACACCGTGGACGAGTCGCCGACCGTCGCGGCGCAGGCGCCGTGCGAGGTCGGACAGCGTGGAAATGTGGCTCATTCCCAGGCTTCGGTCGTGCCGGGCACGGGTTGCGTCACGGAGCGACGATTCGCAGCGACGGCAGGCTCATTTGGCCTCGTATCGGCCGTTCTCCCACGGTCACGGCTGTCGAGCGCCCCGTGCGCTTCCCGAGGGGGGCGCCACGAGTCCTGGCGTCACGCCTTGGTGGAGTCGATACCCAACAACTCGGCCACCGAGGACTCATCTGCAGGAGTGAACAGATATTGGTCGAACTCGTCGCTCTTGACCCACGCGTGATTGTTCACGTTGGCATTGTGGATTTGGCCCGAACGGATCTTGCACTGATACAAGTGCAAGTCGACGACATACTTGTCGTACTTGTGGCACACGTAGCTCATCAACTGCCCAACCTCGACGGTCACTTGCAGGCGGTGAAACACTTCGCGGCGCAGCGCTTCGGCGTCGGACTCGGCGGGTTCGACCCGGCCACCGGGGAACTCCCACATCAGCGGCAACAACGCCGTGGGACGACGTTGGGTGATGAGATAGCGGTCACCATCCTGAATGACCGCAGCCACTACCCGAATGTGTCGCGCTCCTGAATCAGTCATAATCTTCCTGTGAATCGCGGGGCTCCGCAGGGAGGGACAGTTTCCACCCCTCCTGCGAGCCGAAGCGTGGCGCTCAGCGGATGTCTACGCGGAACAGTTGCTGACCCATGAGCAGGATGTCGCCCGGAGAGAGCACGTGGTCTCGGCCCAGACGCACGAAGGTGCCGTTCGAGCTGCCGACGTCGGTCAGGTAGATGCTGCCGTCCGCTTCGGGCGCGATGCGGCAGTGCAAGCCGCTCACGTAGCCGTCTTCGGAGAACAGGATGTCGCCGCGCTCGCGACCGCAGTGCACGCCACCTTTGGGAATGGGGAAGGCGTTGCCCGTCGTATCGCGCCCGATGACGAGGGCCAAGCGCCCCACGTAACCGTCACGCGGGCTTCCGAGGCGCTCCACGCCGTCCGCACCGGGCGGTTGATTCTCAAGTGCCTCGAGCTTGATGATCTCTTGGCCGATGCGGAACAAGTCCCCGAACTTGAGCAGCCACGGCATTTGCGGACGCAACTTCAGGTAAACGCCGTTGAGCGAGCCCTCGTCGCGGATCACCACCTGATTGCCACTGATGTTGATCGACGCGTGACGTGGCGACAGGTAACTGTCACCGGCGAAGATCGAGCCAGTGTCACGGCCCAGTAGCGTGGTCGGCTGCGGGGGCAGGGCGAACGTACCGGCTTCGCTTCCGTCTGCGCGCAGAGCGGTCAGTGCGACCGAGACGCCTGGCGCGGCGCCGCCCGCGATCGCCGCGGGGGCCGGGCGCGGGGCTACCGCCGGCGGGTTGGACGTGCTCAGGTTGAAGCCGCAGCTCGCGCAAAAGCGGTTCCCGAGTTTGTTGGTATGGCCACATTGTGGGCACTCCAAGGTCGCCGGCTTGGCGTCGGCGGCTGCCGCAGCCTTGCCCGCCGTGACTCCGAAATCTCCCACCGTTCCGGCAAGCCCGGCGCTTCCCAGGTTCGCCGATGACTGTCCACTTGGCGCGGCAACGGGCGGCGGCATCGCCGGCGGGTCCGTCGGAATCGGTGCCGGTTGAGCGGGACGTGCAGGGCTGTTGGACGCCGAACCGGTCGAAGCTAAACCAGCGGATGCAGAGCGCGGCGCGGCAGAGGCTCGCACGGCCGGCTGCCCGTGGGGCGGGGTATCAGGGTTGAACGGTTTTGGTGCCGCGCTCTTGGCCAATTCGGCGCCGCAACCCAAACAAAACTTGTAGTGGTCCTGGTTTTCTTTGCCGCACTTCGCGCAGTTGATCACTCGTAGCCTCCTCTCGACCCACCGGGTTCGAGTCGCCTTTCCGGCCAGGTTGCAGGTTGTACGACGGATTGCGGCCGTGGCAAAGGAGTCGACGCGTTTCCAAAGGCAGAAAGTGCGGTTTTCTTCCTGCGATCTTAGTCCTGTGGGCCAGTGCCGAGCACCTACATTGGCGCGACTCTGCGTCAGCGAGACAAGAATGCCAAGGCGGCTCGCAACAGGTCGCTGATCGGCTCGCTGCCGAGGCGCGGTTCCAACGAGGCCACCGCGGCTTCCGCCTCACTCGGTTTGTATCCCATGTTCGTGAGTGCCCCAGTGAGGCGGTCTTTCTCACCGAGGGCGCGGTCCGCGGGTTTCGCCGTCGGCTCTTTGGAGAGCGCCAGCTTGGGGAGCTTCTCCTTCAACTCCAGCACCAAACGTTCCGCGGTCTTTTTTCCGACGCCGCTGATCCTGGTTAGCCGTTTGAGGTCATTGCGAGCCACGGCTTCGCCGAGCTCTTCAGGGGGCAACTCACTGAGCACCGACAGTGCCAGCTTTGGCCCGATCCCCGGCAGGCCCAACAGCAGACGAAACACGCGACGTTCGGTCTCGGAGGCGAACCCAAACAAGCTCAGCGCGTCTTCGCGCACGTGTGTGTGCACGAACAGCGCAAGCGACGCATCGGGACCAGCCCCTGTGCGAGCCCGGCCGACGGCACCCAGCGGCACCGTCACCTCGTAGCCCACACCTTGCACATCGAGGATGATCGTGCCGTCCACATCGTCCGTCACGAGCTTGCCGACCAATCTGCCAATCATCGACCCCAGTGTGCCTGAGCCTTGCGTCGGAATGCCAGACAACTCCGACACCGCGTGTTAAGGACGCGGTCGATGAAACGTTCGATGTTGGTTGGATGCGTGTGGGCGGCCGTTTCGATGGCCGCGGGCTGCGGAGGATCTTCGAGCGAGACCCCGTTTCCTCAGCCGCCGCTCGATCCGGTTTTGGAGCGTCGCCACGAGGCCGTTTCGAACGCGGACGACGCTCCCGAGGGCGTCTCACCAAAGCCGGTGACGACGACTCCGCACGGTTCGACCACGTCGGCAGCCATCGAGCCTGCGGCGCCGAGTCCTGCTCCCACGACCGCCGCGTCGGAGGGGGTCCGGCCCCCTAGAACCGATTCGTCCAAGTAAGTCCGGCAAAACCTGGCGCCAGCGCCGGCACGATGGAGGTGGCCACCGCCTCTGGCTCGTCGGCCTCCGCGTTGGCTGCGACGAGATACCAGACTATCCCTCCGACCAACATCGCGCCACCGCCGATACCGACGAGCGCCCAAACTTGCTTGCGATCGATGGCGTCGTTGCCCGCCTCGGTGACGCTCTTCGGGCAGTCGCGTCGTGTGGGACACTGCGACGTCGCCGCTTGCTCGTCCGTGTCTGCGTCCAACCAGAACACCGCGCTGGCCGCGCCCAGTGCTAATCCGCCGCCAGCAACCAAGCCAGCGGCCAACTTGGTACCATTGACCGGTTTGTCATCGGAGGTGTCAGCCGTGAAATCATCGGTTTCGTCGGCGGCGACGGGTTGCGCCGAAGCCGCTGGCGGTTGGGCTTGGGGCGCTGGTTCGGCTCGAGCCGCAGCCACTGGCTTCGCGCTGACCTTCGGGGGCGCTGCCGGAGCCTCGAACTTTGCTCGAATGGCTCTGAGCTGTTCCTCGAGATCGGCCTTGTCTTCGGCCTCGGGTGCGCGAGCCAGATACGTTTCGAGAGCAACCGCGGCTTCGGGATACTGAGCGCTAGCCTCGTAGGCCCGCGCCAGGTTCTTGAGCATCAAGGTCGCGCTGCAATCACGCCTGAACGCGTCCTCCCAGTAGAAGATGGCACGGGGATAGTCCGCTTCATTAAACGCGGCCTTGCCCGCCTCGAACGCTCCCCGAGCCGCCTGCACGTTGGTGTCGTCAGCCTCACTCGTGCAGGGCGGGTACTCCTTGGGAGGAGATGCCCATCCTTCGGACTCCGCGCCCATCCATGTGATCAAAGCTGCGGCGGCGCATGGCCCCAACCGGTCGATCTGGAATCTTCGAAGGTTTGTTCGCAACACGCTAGCGCTGCAACTAGCATAGGTTGCCGAGAGTTTGCGCAAGCCAATCGCTGACCGGGCCACAATTATTTCCTCACGGTAGGTGGTGACCAGGCGGCTCTGATGCGCCAGACTTAGGTCTCAGGTTGAAGCGGAGGCGATATTTCGGTGAAGCCACAATTGTCCTTGGTGTCGGTACGGAGTGGGCGTGTTTGTATGGCTTTGCTGGTCGGTTCGGCGCCGGTCGCCTGTGGCGAAGCGAGCACGGACACCCCGGAGCAGAGTGCAACGCTGTTACTGGCACAAGGAAGCGAGGGGTTCGGCGCAGTGTTTGCTGCTGGCGGCAAAGTCGGGACGGCGACGGTCTTCGCGCCGGCCGCTGACGGCCGCAGCGGGCAGCGCTGCGACGTGAATCTCGATTCGTCCAACCCAGCCGCCGACTGTGAACGGTATTGCTCCGACGGTGACTGTTCGAAGTCGGTCGAGCGAGCTGTTCATTTGCTAGACGCAGAGGACGAGGACGCGCACTGTTTCAGCCTCGGGGTCGAAGGCGACGCCGCGGTCCGGCTCGATTGCGCGGGGCGAGAACGGCTCCTGCCGCTGCCGGAATCGGTGGGCACGGACGTAGACCCTTCGGAGTGGCGTTTCGCTGCCGACCCGGGTGTCTCACCGTTGCTGGCGGTGGCCTCGCCCAAGGCCCGGAAAGTCTGGTACTACGCTCCCACGCTCACGGTTCCGGTCGAGGTTACTCCCGCTACGGAGACGATCCCCGAGGGCTTTGGCGCAGACGTCGCAGTGATGCGCCTCGGGGCAGATCGATTCCACTCGCGCATCATCGCCGTCGGCGCGCCCGGCGCCGGTCAGGTTTGGTTGCTGCGCGCCGGCTTCCCGTCGATCGACGCACCACTTCGCATTGGCTGCCTGGGCGACAGGGAAGATTTTGGACGCCGTCTCGCCGCGGGGGATCTCGACGGGGATGGTCTCACCGACCTGTTGGTAGCAGACAGTGAGTCGGTCACCGCCTTCTCTGGCGCCGCGCTCGCGGCCGTGTTGACGGAGCAAGAGGTGCCTGCCTGCTCTCTCGGGTCGTTGCCGGACGGGGCGATCTTGGCGTCGGTGTCGTGTGCATCGGGTGGCCTAACGAGCGGCTGTGAAGACGCCGACTTCGGCGCGAGTATTGCCGTGGCGGATCTCGACGGCGATGCCGACGGTGAACTCGTGATCGGTGCGCCCGGCATGAGGGTTGCCAACGAACAGGCGGGCGCGGTCTTGGTTTACGATGCCGAAGGCGACGATCCGAACGCGTTGACGGAGACCGTCGTCGATGAGTCGATGCCCGTTGGCTCGCGTTTCGGTTCCGCTCTAGGGGTGGTGCAAGGCAAGAACGTAGACGCGCTGGTAGTTGGTGCTCCGGGTCGCGGTGCCGTGTTGCTGGCGTCGTGTTTTTCCCTGACCCGGCCCGAGCTTCGACCGAAGATTTGCGGCGGATCGTGAGCGACGGCTGCGACCAGGCGTGAAAGCCCTTTTGGATCGGCCGTAGTCACGCTAGGAGGTCGGGCCTCGATGTTGCCCGAATCTCGAGCTCAGATCTTGGTGGTCGATGACGAAGCCAATCTCCGACGCGTGTTGGGGGCCGTGCTGGAACGTGAAGGTTACGACGTCTTCGTGGCCGCGGATGGACGCGAGGCGCTGGGTGTACTTGCCAATCACCACGTCGACGTCGTGGTCACGGACGTGCGCATGCCCGAGATGGACGGCATGGCTCTGCTGCGTGAGGTTCAACGCGTCGATGCGGACATTCCGGTGGTGATGATCACGGCGCACAGCACGGTCGACAACGCCGTGCTCGCGCTCAAGAGCGGCGCTTTCGACTACCTGACCAAGCCGTTCGAACAGAGCGAGGTCAAGGACGTGGTGAGACGCGCGCTGCAGACGCGGCGCATCGCCGAGCGCGAGGCACATCGGCCGTCCATCGTCAGCGTCTGGGAAGGGTCCACGGTGGTCGGCACGAGCGCGGCCGCGATGGGTCTGATGCATTCCCTCGAAGAAGCTGCGCGACGTGAGTCACACGTGTTGTTCATCGGTGAAAGAGGTACGGGCAAGGAGCTCCTCGCGCGGGCTCTACATCGCGTTTCGCCTCGACAGGCTGCTCCGTTCGTAAAGCTGCACTGCGAGACTGCCGCAAGCGAACTCGGCGCCGACTTGTTCGGGCTCGAGGCGCCTCTATCTGGAATGGCGCGGCCCGGTAAACTGGAGCTGGCTGAGGGCGGCACGTTGTTCGTCGAGGAGGTCTCGTCCGCCCCTTACGGCGTTCAGGAGCGTTTGGCGGAGGTGATGAGGACCGCGACGTTCACTCGGGAAGGCGACAGCTTCCAGCAACCGGCGTCCGTGCGCATCATGGCCTCCTTACGTGGGCAAGCCGGCGAAACCCCGCTGGTGCCCGCCTTGCGCGGCGAATTCGTCACGGTGCTGCGCGTGCCCCCGTTGCGCGAACGTCGGGAAGACATCCCGGCTTTGTGTCGCTATTTCATGGCTCGCTATTCAGAGCGTTTGAGTAAAGCCATCGATGACGTGTCGAGCGACGTCTTCGAGGTGCTCGAACGCCACTCCTGGCCGGGTAACCTGCGGGAGCTCGAAAACGTGATTGAGCGAGCGGTGCTGTTCTGTGACGGGCCGATCCTGAGTGCCCAATTCTTGCCGGCACTCGGCACGGATTCCGGCGATGGTGAGCCGCCTTCCGCGGGGGCTCATGCAGTGGGCCTGTCCGACGTCGCAAAACACGGCCTCAAGGAGCAAGTCCGTGAAGCGACGTCCAAGCTCGAGCGCGATCTCATCAACCGCGCTCTGCTCGAGACGAACGGCAACGTCACCCATGCCGCGCGGCTGCTCAAGATCTCCCGCAAGGGCCTCCAATTGAAGATGAAGGAACTGGGATTGCGTGAACGCGACTGAGCGGAGCCGAGTTCCCGGGGCGAGTGTGAGAGCCCAATTCGACTTGGCGTCGTGGTCGGCGCGTGTTTCGCTCGTTCTGGCAGTGTCGGCGAGTTTGGGGTGTCGCCGTGAGACCACCGAAGATGGGCTGAGCACGAATGAAGTCAACTCGGGGTCGACGGAAGATCCGACGACGCAGGTGCCGCCTCCGTGGGGCACGACGGCTCGCGTGGCCCCGCCCTCGAAGGGCATGTTGTGGATTGCTCCAGGTTCACTGGTTGCAGGAACGCCGCCCAACGTCGTGCCTCGAAAAGCCGATCGCGAGATGAGCGGTGAGCAGGTGGTGCTCGAGGGCTTCTACATCGACGAGTATGCGTTCCCGAACGAACAAGGCGCGATCCCGACTACCGGAGTGACCCAAAGTGAGGCCGCCCAGGCCTGCGAAGAGCGCGGCAAGCGGTTGTGCACCGAGCTCGAATGGGAGCGCGCTTGTAAGGGCCCGAGCAACCTCATGTACGAATACGGCGAGAGGTACCAGCCGGGGATCTGTGGCACGGGTGGGCCGAGCCGGCCGTTGCCGTCCGGGTACCGTTTCGGTTGTCGCAGCGAGTTCGGTGTTCACGACTTGCACGGTGCTCTGTGGGAGTGGACGCAGAGCGAGTGGGGTCGCGGCACTGATCGCGGCTGGGTAACGCAGCGTGGCGGCAACGGAGACGATGGCGAGGTCGTTGGCCGCTGCGCCAACGCCCGCGCACGTGCGCCCAACACGCGCGAGGGCGACGTCGGGTTCCGCTGCTGTTCGGGACCGGTGAACACCGCCCAGGTGACGATCGAGGTCGACGAGGGGAGCGTGTTGCGACGCTTGATGGATCCCAAGTCCGTCCAGTTGATGCGCTCACTCGACTCCAAAATCCCCGGCGAAGTAGCCGCAGAAATGAAGAAGCGCGGCCTGTTTCGTATGGCCCAGCTCTGGGAGTGGAAACCCGTCGCCAACGAAGATCTGGTGATCGCAGTCGGATGCGCTGGTGGACCGAATCAACGCCGTTGCGGAGCGTTGTTTGTCCGGAGGACGTTGGGCCAGCTAGACGTCCTCGGCTGGGTGCCAGCGGGCCGCCTCGTCCCGTCGTTGCAAGTCAAGTTCGACCCGCTGCGGATCTGGGTGTTCGGAGGTGATCTCATGTCTCACTACAAGATCCCCGTCGACTTCGCGTGGGGCAAGATCTCGGTAGGTGAGCTGCAGCGCACGGTTCGCGACAAGGGCGATTGAAGTCCTGCTCGCGCGGCGCTCAACCCTTCGGGCGGCAAGCTTCGCGGAGCTTCTTGGCTTCATTGGTGCTCGCTTCCGACAAGCGCCCAGCGCGTTCGCGGATGCGTCCGAGTTCGTCGCGCGCTTGTTTTTCCTGTTCCGCATCGGCAGCAACGCGTGCCTTGTCGAGGCGTTCCAGCGCCTGACCGTAGTTGCGAGTTTCGCGGCTCAAACGGCGCATCTGCTTGGCGTAACTCTTGGCGTTGCGTTCGAGTTCTCCGTCCGACTTCGAGCGCTCGACGAGCTCGGCCTCGAGCCTTCCGAGAAGCTCCGACAGCGCTTTGTAGTTCTCGGCGCTGGGCGGCTTTCCGTGCAGTTCTCGGGCCTGCTCCAAGCTGCTGTTCACCATGCCAAGCAGGCTGTTACACTGCGACACCCCCTTGAAAGACTGACAGCTCGACAGTGTCAACGCCGAGACGAGCCAGGCGCAGGCTGCGATCGAGCGCCGAACTTGTTGCACGACTCGAGGCTCGAGCGAGGGGACAGCCAGAAGACGGGTACCAGAGATCACGCTCGTGCCATAGCCGGTTCCCGGAGCGGCGGCAACAGAGCCAGATCTGCCGCGATGACCAAACGATGACTGCGCGCCGACTTTCGAGTACCCAAGTCAGGTGCAGAAGTGCTCGTCGACTCGCAGCGGAGCTTGCATGGCGCTTTTGGGGACCGCACTCTTTGGGCTGGGGCCAAACCTCGGCTGCGAGCCCCGAGGCGCAGAGCAGCACTCAGCGCCCGCGCTCGGCGTCGGGTCGTCCGACGGCACGTTAGAGCACGCCAAGGCGCGAGGACGACGCCGCACCCACCAAGACGCAGAACGAGCACCATCGCCGACCGAGGTCATCGCGCCGGCTCGCGCGCTCGGCCCTACCGCAGAGCGTGCGGACGCGGACGATCGAGGAGACCCGCGCAGCGTTCCCGTCTTCGAGCAATTGGGGTACGCCAAACCCGTGGCGCAAGTCGTCGCGTGCGGGGCGCTCGGGTTCGTGCGTCTCACCGAACCAGGGTTCGAGGTGTACAGTTACGAGGCGCAGACGCGCATCGCTCGTTACCGGGACGGCGAGTTCAGTCACGTGATCGAGCAGCCTGGTTTCACCTACTTGCTCGTCGGCGCCGGTCCGAGCCTGTCGTATTATCAAGCAAGTCCGCGCCTGACCGCGCTCGCGCACGTGCCGGCGCTAGGCCCGTTTTCCTTGTGGGCAGATCCGCAAGACCACGCGCGCGTGTGGGTGCATTACGCCAAGGACGACGCCGTCGTTCACCTCGCTCTGGCTCGAAACCCAGAGCGCATGGCGGAGCTCCTAGGCACGATTCGACTGCCCAACTACGACGGCGCGTTGCTCACGCGGCTCACCGCGGGGCCCTGGTTGTTCTCGGCGCATGGCGAAGCGGTGAGCCGTTCGGAACTACGCATCCAATTCGGGGACCGCACGGCATGGCTCGGCAGCGTCCCCGAGTCGAGTCAAGCAGCGTCGTCGGGGTTCGGGACACATGTCTTACTGCTCTCTGCCGAGCGGGCTCTGGATTTCGAGGTTACCCCCCTCGAACGCTTGGCACCTCGCGGTGCCGTCGAGCTTTCGGCTCGGCCATGGGCGGCCGCGAGCGAGGGGCGCCGAACAGCGGTGCTCGGGCAACGGGTCGTCGACGGCCGACGCACGTGGAGCGTGCAGGTAATCGAGCAAAATCGCACTCGCGCCGTCATCGGCGTCTCCTTCGACGATGCTGCCAGCGTCGAGAAGGCAGCGCGCCGCGGCGTGTGTTTGGCTCCGGGCAGACCGTGGGTGATCATTGGCGGCCCACACGAACTGCGGGTCGTCGACTACAGCACGAGCCAGACGCTGATCGAGCGCTAATTCCGGCATCGCGCGGAGGAGTCGCGCCCGGCTTCGTGAAAGTTGGCCCAGCGGCGCTTCATGAAGCAGGTTCGATCGGTCATGACGCTCCCCGACCTCCGCACTGAACCCGAGTTGGTTGCCCTCCGTCGAGTTGCCGAAAATTTGGCGACCGCGCGGCGGGAGCGGGTCACGAGCGCTCACTTGTTGGCGGCGATTGCCAGTGAAGCGTCGTTGGCGTCGGAGCTGCTCCTGGAACGTCGTCTATCTGCAGAGCAACTGCTGCGCGCAGCACGGAGCGCCTCCGACGACGAAGAGGACGCGCTCGCGCGCGCGGAACAGCGGGCTCGTGAACTTGCGACGCGTATGCGAGGGCCGGAGCCGAGCGCGCTCCACTTGTTGGTGGCGCTGCTCAGCGTCAAGAGCTGTGCTGCATACCGCGTGCTCGACCAATTCGGCATCGACGTCGTTCACCTGCGACTCCGCGCCATGAACATCGGGCTGGGGCGTCTGCAGCGGCGTGCCCCCGAACGCGCCCTGAGCGCTCGCCGCGCGGTCACGGTACCGCTGACGCCGAGGCCGTCAGCGATTCGTCCACGCTCCGCCGCGCCTGCGCCGACGGCCCAATCGCCACAAGTCAAAGCGCCTGCCCCGACTGCGCCTCGGACGCTCGCGCCGGTCGTGCCCATCAATGCTCCGAGTGAACGTGGGCCCGGCGCAGTCCCAAAGCTGACCATTGCCGACGCCAAGCGCGCGGCACGTAACAAGAAGAAGCGCCCTGCCGAGGGTCGCTTCACGCTCGACCCCAAGCGTTTCAAGTACCTCACGGAGGTGGGCATCAACTGGTGCCTGAAAGCCGAACTCGGTGAGGTAGATGTCGTCGAGCGACCCGCCGAAGTCGAGTTCCTGCTCGACGTGTTGGCGAAGAAGGACGCCAACAACCCTTGTCTCGTTGGTCCGAGCGGCGTGGGCAAGAGCGCGCTCGTGCGGGCGCTCGCTAGTCGCATCGTGGAGGGGGCGGCGAACGGGCTCGACGACCGCATCTTGATCGAGATTCGGATCGCCGATCTGATCGCGGGCACCGGCGTGCGTGGCGCCCTGGCTGAGCGCATCGACGGGCTGCGTCGCGAACTCGGACAGGCCGAAGGGCGTGTGGTGCTGGTGTTCGAGGACTTGCACCTCTTGTTCGCGCCGGACGTCGCCGACGAGTGCGGCGCCGTATTGCGACGCGCGCTCACCGATGGTGCATTGCCGTGCGTCGGAGTTTCGACGCCCGAGTCGTTCGCCCGGTGGATCGAGTCGGACGCGGCGCTGTCACGCTGCTTCACGCGCGTCGACGTCGAGGAGCCGGACGAGGACTTGTGCGCAGAGATCCTCGAACGAGCCAGCGAACGTCTCGCCAAACACCACCACGTGAGCTTCGAACCCGAAGCTCTGCGCCAAGCCGTCGTCTGGTCCAAACGTTACGTGAGCGAGCGGGCGTTGCCGGACAAGGCGATCGCCATCGTGGATTTGGCGGCCGCGCGCGTGCGTCGACGTGGCGGCACCCAAGTGGACCGCGAACAAGTGGCTCGCGTCGTGAGCGAACGCACGTCGGTCCCCATGGACCGCTTGCTCGAGAACGACGGCCAGCGACTGCTCAACCTCGAGCACGCGCTCGCCGAGCGAGTGGTGGGACACGAGGCTGCCATCGCCAAGATGAGCCGCATCATTCGTCGCAACGGCGCTGGCTTGGGCGGCAACCGACCGATCGGCACGTTCCTCTTGTTGGGACCGACCGGCGTCGGAAAAACGGAGACCGCAAAAGCCATCGCCCACGCGCTGTTCGGGTCGGAGACGGCCCTGACGCGCCTCGATCTCTCGGAGTACAGCGAACCTCACGCCGTCGCGCGTCTGATTGGCTCTCCTCCCGGTTACGTGGGTCACGAGGCAGGTGGTCAGCTGACCGAAGCCGTACGCCGGCGCCCGTATCAGGTGTTGTTGTTCGACGAAGTCGAGAAGGCGCATCCCGAGGTACTCGAGACGTTCTTGCCGTTGCTCGATGAAGGACGTCTCACCGACGGCCGCGGCCGCACCGTCGACTTCTGCAACACGGTCGTCGTGCTCACTTCCAACATCGGCGCTGCGGAAGCCGTCGGCACCAGCCGCCGTCGAGTTGGGTTCTCGAGTGGGGAATCTCTCGCCACGGCAGACGAGTTGGTGATTGACGCGGCCAAACGCGCTCTCGCCCCCGAGTTCTTCAATCGCTTGGACGAGGTCTTGGTGTTCGAGCCGCTGTCTCGGGAGCGCGTGACCGAGATCGCCCGTCGCTGTTTGCAGAAGCTGGTCGACAGCGTGATGGCCCAGCGCAATATCGAGCTGCGCGTCGACGCCAGCGTCGTCGACTTGCTGCTCGAGCAAGGCGGGTACGACGCTCAACTCGGCGCGCGTCCCATGAAACGTGCCATCGCGCGTCTCGTCGAGGGACCTTTGGCCGAGTGCTTGCTCGGGTCGGCTACGCCCGCCGCCCTCGACATCGTCGCCGTCGAGGGCGCCGTCATCCTGACGCCAGGCGAGGTGGCCGAAGTCGAAGCCGAACGCAGCGCGAGCTGACCGCGTTTACCGGCGGCGTACCAGGTACGCGAGTCCGAATAGGGCGAGGAACGCCACCGGTAATCTAGACCCGCCCGAACCGGAGGACGAACAGCCACCGTCGTCTTTGCCCGAAGCGGGCGCGGGGCTCGGTGAAGGCGGCGTGGCTGTGGGCGGCTGGTTCCCAGGGCTTGGCGGTGTCGCGGTGGCTGGGGGCGGTGCAGTTGCCGGGGGCGGCGCAGTTGCTGGGGGCGGCGCAGGCGGGACAGGGGTAGCATCTTCGGGGAAAACGTTCGGGTCGTTCGGATCCCCATCGGGTGCCAGCTCGTCGAAGTCAGCGATCGTGTCGCCGTCGCTATCGATGTCGGAGGAGGAAAGTTCCGTGATGGCGACGTACAGGCTATCCGTGTCGTTGGCTTTTAATCCGAGCCCCATCAGCGTTTGCCCGAAGGGCTGCTTGGCCGTGCCGATGCCGCCCGTTGGGCTCGTGTGGCAAGCCGGGCACCCTCCACCGAAATCGAAGGCGCTGGCCAGGATGTAAGCGTAGGCCGTCGAGGCCTCGGCGGGACCGGACCACAACGCGGTGGTCACGAGGGTGCCGGCAAGCAAAGCTCCGACCCGATTGGCGCGTCGCGGGCGTCGTGCAGAAGATGAGAGCGTGTCGTCGTGTGCCATGGGGCTCCTGGCTTGGCTTAGTGCAGTCTACGGCTATCGAGGAATTGTTGCACGCAGCTCGGGAGCCAGGCAGGTCAACTGGCTGCGTGTTGGGTAGGCCAGGCGTAGTCGGGCGGTTCCCCGCGGGGTCCAGGTCACTGCGGCGAGGACAGCAGCGCTCGTCGGTAACGCTCACGCCGCGTGTGGTCGTGCAGGATGTCGTAGGCCTCGTCGAGTACGCTGCTGATCAGGTCGAGGTCTTCCCGCAGGTCGGAGACCCCGGGCGCCAACAGCTTGCCCGGTTGGAACGTCCGCTTCAGGTCGAGGTACGCGCGCCGAATGTCGTAGGCAGTGGCGTGAGGCGTCAAGCCGAGCAGCTGGAAATAATCGCCCTCCTCCACCAGCGCTTTGCGGTTGGCGACGAGCTCGCGAATCGCTCGCTCGTCGAGTGAGTCCTCGTGACGTTGGGCCTCCGTCGGTTTGCGGCCGGGCTCCGTGTTGAGGACGCGCAGCTGGCCCAAGGCGTAGATCGCGGCCGGGAACCCCGCGACTCGGGTGGCCCGCACGAGCTCCGCGACGGTCGTGGTGGTGCCCTGAATGTTGCGAGTAATCGCCTCCGATTCTTCGCGTGACAGCGCGCACTCCTCGATCAGCGAGGCGGCCGGTCCCTCGGTGAGACGCGCATTCGGGCCACCCAATCGCTCGAGCGCCGTTTCGGTCGGCACCACGCGACGCACCAACTCGACGAAGACCTCTGCGCCAGTAGCTCCGCCGAACACCGCTGGCTCGTTGGCGAGACGTTCGGCGACCTGATCTTCGAACCCGGCGATGCCCGTCTGGAGTTTCAACGTCGCGGCAATGATGGCTTCAGCGTGAGCGCGTAGACAGGGCCACAGCTGCTCCTGGGTGAGGTGCCCTGCGGCGATCAACGCCGCACCTGCATGACGGCCGAAGTTTGGGAGCCGATGCTCCAACCGATGCGCGACTTGGGGGCCCAGGGTTCCTTGCGAAACCAAAAACGCGAGCAGTGACTCGCTGGCCAACCCCGACGCGGCCGTCACGAAATCGCCGTCGCGCATGACCAGCCGGCGCACGCCCCCATCGGCTTCGATCACGATCGCGCCCGTGTACCGCGTGCGAATGGCGCGCGCCAGGAGCCCGACCATGTCGCCGTCGCCCAACGGCGGGAGTTCGGACACGCGCTTGGCCACCGGGCTTTCCGCGAACCCAACCACCTCTTCGAAGGCTGGCGGCTCGAAGCCCGGCGATTCGAAGTCGGGGGAAGAGGGCTGTGACGTGTCGTGAACGGCGGCCGGTGCGGTGGGACCTGGAAACGCCGGCGGTTCTGGTCGCTTGGCGGACGCCCGCGCGCGTGGTTGCTGGGTGGGCCGCGAATCCCGGGGCATCCCGACGTTGGTGGGTTCGGGGGTGAGTTCACCCCCCAAATTAACGGCGAACGGCGGCGCGATCGTCTTCTCGGAGTCGGCCGGGGTGTTGCGGTCGAAGTCGTGCCACGGGTCGTGAGGTAAGGCTGGTGGCGGGGGCACGGCGGGCGCTAGCAAGGCCTTGCGCGAAAGCGCCGCGGGCGGGGGACGCGTCGATATGCTGGCTTCGCCCTCGCGAGAGCCGGCGTGCGGTTCCAGAGATACGGGCTCGCGTTCGTCGACGTCGGCAGCGGTGGCCGCTCGCGCCGTGCCGGTGTGGCCTCCAACCGACGTCGGTGCTGGTGGCCCGAGGTCGCCCGTCGCCGAGGACGAGACCGCTGCGTCGTTGTGACGCGAGGTGTGGCTGCTGATGCCGGTGCGCGTCGCCCAATGCGAGTTGGGAGTTCCCGAGTGGTGCGACGGCTCGCGGGGGTTCTTGTCGTGGTAGCGCTCGACTGGTTCTTCCAGAGCGGAGCGTACTTCCGGCGACAGGAAGAACCGTTCACTTCGCGCGCCTTCCTCCACCGGGTCGGGCGGGGATGTGAGGCGTGGACTCAACTCCGAAGCGACGCGCGCTTCGGTTTGCGCCAAGAGCGTGCTCAGCTCCGGATCGAGCTCGAAAGCGGCGGAATCGGAGTCGTCACCGACGGTGCCCGCCGCTGGCGCGCCCGAGGATGGTCGTTTGGACGGGTGTGAGCTCGGCGGCGCCGAGATCGGGAACAACGGTGCCTGGATCGACGGCAGGCCAGCCGCGGATTCGCGCGGTACGACCTCGAACTCGTACGGGCTCGAGGGTAACGAGTGGATGGACCGCGGCGGTGGCTTGGGGACATTGCCCAGGTATTCACCACATACCCGCACGATCTCGGCCACGCTGACGTCCGCGCTCAGCTCCCGCACTTCGCGCGGTGGCAACGACTCGCGCGCGCCCTTCGGTCGTTCACTCGGGCTACTCAGG
Organism: uncultured bacterium; assembly: GCA_966249405.1. Classification (GTDB taxonomy): domain Bacteria; phylum Myxococcota_A; class Polyangia; order Polyangiales; family Polyangiaceae; genus SZUA-265. The sequence continues at coordinate 42,150 of CBINDO010000028.1, forward strand.
GGCCCAATCAACACGACCGGCGCGGTGCCGCCGCGCTCGAGCAGTCGGTTGACCCACGTCTCGGACTCCGCGGTGACCTCGAGCAGAACGATCTGCGGAGGGTCGCCTTCGTAGTTCAGCGGGTTTGGCTCGGAGACGACGCGGATGTTGCCGAGAGAAGTGAGCGCACCTCGAAGTAGGTTGCCGAGGAGCACGGAGACGCTCATCAGCACCAATCTGGAAGCGGTCGCGGAGTCGGCCATGCGAAGGACTGAAGCGTGTTAGCTCTTGGAGCGCAGCAGCACGGCCAGCTTGGCGCCGAGCCTCGAGCTGTACGGCGCGAGCACGACCGCGAAGAAGATAAAGAGGATGAGAAACACCTCGCCGAACTTCAGTCCAAACACAGTCGCGACCTACCACAGGGACGGCCTGACGAGAAGGTTGCCCCAGCTGGGGGGTGCGGCTTGACCAGGGGGCGGGGGGCGAACTACCAAGCCCGCCCATGAATGGTGCGCCGCCGGTAGTCCTCGACTGGGTCGTCGTCGGCCTCGGAGGTAACCTCGGCGACCCGGCGGCAACGTTTCGAGCAGCCGTCCGCGCGCTGCGTCAGACGTTCGAAGTCGAGCGCGGCTCGAGATTGTACTCTGGGCCGGCCATGCGGCTTCCGGGCAGTGAGCCGCAAGCCGACTACTTGAACGGCGCGCTGCTGTTGCGTCGGGTTCGGGCGAGCGTCCCGGAGTTCGTCGAGCACCTGCTCGTCGTCGAACACCAGCTCGGACGGGTTCGCACCGAACGGTGGGGACCACGCGTGCTCGACTTGGACTTGTTGCTCGCAAGTGACCACGTCAGTGACCTGCCACGAGCGCTGGTTCCTCATCCGGGTTTGCGGTTTCGGCCATTCGCGTTGCGACCCTTGTTGGAGCTGGTACCGATGGCGCGCGAACCCAGAACGGGTGACAGTTATCGGCGAATCTTGGACCAGCTCGGACCCGATCGTTTGCGCGTCGTAGCTGGCGATGAATGGGCTTGCGCGACGTAATGTCGCAGACGAACTGCACCCCATTGGATTCTCGACTTTGAATGTGGTCCGGCTGGAAATTCGAGTGTGCACGCAGACGGCTATGAGCCTAGACATGGGCCGTTCTGGGTGCTACGAGCCGCCCGTCTCGCGAGCTCTCCGTTGTCGCTTCAAGAATCCGAAAAGCGGCGTTTGGGGCTCGAAAAGACAGGTCACCCATGACGACGAATGCACTTATCGCTTCGAGTACTTCAGCGCCCCTCAGCCTGGCGTCCCTCGCGGGAGGCGGTGGCGGAGTAAATCTCGACCTCGACCTCACCTTCACGCTGCAGATGTTGCTGTTTGCAGTGCTCATCGTGGCTCTCAAGCCGCTGTTGTTCGATCCCGTTCTGCGCATCTTCGAAGAGCGTGAGAAGCGTACGGATGGGGCCCGCGACGAAGCACGCGAGATGCAGAAGCGTGCGGGTGAGCTGCTCGAACGCTACGAGAGCGAGTTGTCCCGTGTGGGCCGTGCTGCTGCCGAAGAGCGCGAGAAGATGCGGAGCGAGACCACCCGGCTCGAAAACGAGATCATCAACGAGGCGCGCAACGCAACCGCAAAGATCTTGGCGGACGGTCGTCGCGACATCGCGCAGCAAGTCGAGAAGATTCGCTTCGACCTGGGACGTGAGTCCGAGCGCCTCGCACATCAAGTTGCTGCCCGCGCTCTGGGTCGGGAGGTGCACTGATGAACACGCGTAGAATCGAAGCAGCGCGCTGGTTGGCGGGTACGCTCTTCTCCCTCACGTTGGCGGCGTCGGCTACGGCATGGGCGGCCGATGAACACGGCGGACACGATGGTCATGCCGCGGCCGGTGAACACGGCGCTGAAGAGCACGGCGCCGAACATGGTGAGCACGGGGGCAGCCACGACATCAACTGGATCTACGGCGTTCTAGGTGAGAGCGCGGACGCATCGGAGCCGACGCTCCTGTTCCGCACGCCGGGCACGCTTCAGAGAGATCGTAGGTCATGCCCCA
>CBINDO010000029.1:0-44103 GCA_966249405.1 uncultured bacterium
TCCCAACCGGTAGTGTGCTTCAGCAAGTCCGCGACCACGACGGGATCCGTCGCTTCCCAAGGGTTCTCGAAGGCGACCTCTGGCGCGAGTTTGCGCACGGAGTCGTCGAGCGATAGCTTGCCCTGATTAACGAGCTGCAAAACCGCGAGCGCGACGACCCCCTTGGAGATCGACCCCACTCGAAACAGCGTCCGTTCAGTGGCGGGTTCTTTCGAGGCAACGTCGGCGAGCCCGAGGCCGAAGGTCGACTCGGTGCCGTCCTTCCACACGATCGCCACGCCGAGTCCCGGCGTTCCCGTTTCGCTGACAATCGTCTGGAGCCGCGCACGCAGTTCCTCGATCGTGGCCGCACCAGTGATGGCGGGCTGCGCAGCTGCGGGTGCAGCGACGAGTAGGCTCGCCAAGAGCAGGCCCAATACCGACGTCACGTACTTTTTCAACGACTCGATGAGACCCTCCGATGCCGGATGCGGCATATCGCGACCTCCAGCCCGAGCGCCAGCGCGTTCGAAGCGGCCACGGCGACGGGCCCGCGGGCTCGATGACGGCTCCGCGCGGCTTGCGCTGGCGCGCCGTGGCGACACTCGACCAAACCGTGGGCGCTGTCGGTTTTGCCCCCGAGCGTTGGATCCACTAGGCTGACCACGATGAGCGAATCACGCCCGACGAACGACCCGCCGCCGCTACCTGCGGAAGGCGAGCGCCCGTCGTTATCCGCCGATGCGACCTTGCTGCGCGAGGGTTCGAGTTTTCCGCCCCCAGGCACGGATCCGTTGATTGGACACGTCGTTGCCAACCGTTACCGCGTCGATGCGTTGATCGGACAAGGGGGCATGGGGCGAGTTTACAGAGCCGTGCACATACACATGCACAAGACCGTGGCGCTCAAGGTGCTGCGTCCCGAGATGACCCAGGTGCGCGGCGTGCTCGCGCGGTTCGAGCGCGAGGCCGTGGCTGCGGGGCGGATATCGCATCCCAACGTGGCCGCCGCGACGGACTTCGGACGCATCGACGACAACGGTCCGTTCTACCTCGTCCTCGAATACGTAGATGGCAAGAACCTGCGCCGCGAGATCAAGCGGGGTCCTTTCAGTGTGCGGCGCGCGGTCTCGGTTGCGCAGCAAACCTGTGAAGCCTTGGTCGCGGCGCATCAGCAAGGTGTGATCCACCGGGATCTGAAGCCGGACAACATCATGCTGATCGACGACAACGGACGCGACCTCGTCAAGGTCCTCGATTTCGGCATCGCCAAGGTGACCGACGCCCCCGCCGAAGCAGGTGAGCATCAGACCCGTTATGGGGTCGTGATGGGGACGCCGCGGTACATGTCGCCTGAACAGGCTGCGGGCGGGGCAGTCGACCACCGCACGGACCTTTACGCCCTCGGCGTCATCTTGTTCGAGATGCTGTCGGGCCAAGCGCCGTTCGTCGCGAGTGGTCTCAACGCGGTGTTGTCCCAGCAGTTGATTTCGGACCCGCCACCTTTGCCGCCGCACGTACCCCGGGAGTTGTCGAAGGTGTGTCGCGCGTTGCTGGCCCGCGAGGCCGAAGGGCGGCCCGAGTCGGCGGCCGCAGTGCTCGAGCTGTTGCGCGCGATTCGAGTCGACGAGGAAAGCTCCGGGTCCAAACAGGGGCTCGAGGCGATGAGCCGCACGCTGCAGGCGAAGTTTCAACCGTTGGGCGACCGGTGGCGTGCGGCCTGGTCGCCGTTGTGGCGTAAGGTCAAGGCTCACGTGCCGGTCCTCGCCGTCTTCGACAAGCGCTTGGCGATAGCCGGTCGATCGGTCACGACGGGGGGCGCCACGTTGACCGCTTTGGGGCTGGTTGCGGTTTTGTCGCTAGCGCTGTCCCTACGCGGCGGCGAGGAGCCGGCTGCGCCGCCAGAAGTGAAGACCGACGTCCCCGCGGCAGACAAACCCGTCGTCAAGCAATCCCCGCCGATCCCGAGCAGCATCTCGCGCGAGGATTTGGACGACTTGCTCGCGATCCCCGTCTTCAAGCGCGACAAGCAACAGTGGCTCACGATCGCCGCCGGTCACGCTCAATACGAAGAGTGGAAGCAGAGCGTCTCGGCATATCGTAACGCCCTGCAGCTCGAACCCAGCCTGAAGAACGACCATCAACTGGTACAAAGGCTGCGCAAGTTGGCGGAGATGCACGAGGTTTACGAAGCCGTATCCAACATCGCGCTCAACCTGCTGGGTGAACCCGGCATGGACCTCATGTACGATTTGTGGCAGGGCACGCGACAAGATGACGCCAAAGCGGCGATTGCAGCGAACGCGCTCAAGAATCTAGGCATCTTCCGTCTGCGTGGTGCCTCGCCCGCTCTGCGCGTCGCGTTGGCGTTGCAGTTCGCCAAGGTGGACGAGTGCGAAGAGGTTGGCAAGGCGCTGACCGACGCGCTCAAACAAGCGGACGAACGGGCCGTGCCCGAGCTCGAGAAATTGCGCGTCACGACGGGCTGCGGCGTGAGCAAGAAGAAAGACTGCTACCCGTGCATTCGGGAGCGTTCGGCGGACCTCGACACGGCGATCAAACTCGCGAAGGGGCGTCGCGCGCCGCGCTTCGACGGCGAAAAGTACGTCCCCGGCTGGGGCGGTTGACTCGCCCTCACGCCACACGGCCTTGCTACCGACGGTCCGCTCACCCGTCGTCGCCGTTCACTCCCAAGCGCGGGCTGAGCTCACCCAAGCCGCGCCCCGCCGTGTGGGGTTTGACCCGCGGCGCGAGGTTGGCAAGACACAGGCGAGCGGTCGAAAGTGCGGTTCGTCCGAGGATGAGTTCGCGAATGCGCGTCGATTCGGCTCGACCGTGCGAGCACGGAGGGTTGGACTCGGTCTTGCACCACGAGCGGGGCATGAAGACAAACTACGTGACGAAAACCAACGTCGACCTCGGCTTACGCAACGCTCCCGACTTCCGTGTGCGTGGCGCAATAGCTTGGACTCCAAACCTCGGTTATCTGTTGGCCCTGATGGGCGGCCTCGCCGTGACGGCAGTGGGCTGCCGGGGCAAGGAGGCAGGAGACGCGACGCCGCGCAGCTACGAGCCCGCCGTGGTCACCTCCGCCGCGACCCCGAGCGTGATGCCCGCGAACCTCGTTTCACCACAGCCGTCGGCGCCGGTGGTCTCACCGAAGCTACCCGCCGCGCTCGAACCCCCGAGCGCGGCCGTCGCTGCTCCGCAAGTTCCGGTCAAACCGGCGACGGTAACCGTGAAGCGATTCATCGTGACGACGGGCGTCTCGAACCGAGAGCCAGTTGCAAATGGTGAGACGATTGAGCTCGGCCAACCGGTTTTCGCGTTCGCCGAGCTCAGCGCCGGCGCCGGCACCGACGCGGAGGTGGAGATCGTCTTCGAGCACGAGGGCGGGCGTAAGGTGGGTCACATCGAGCTCGGCGTCCCCGGCGACAAGTCCCGCTGGCGCACCTGGGGCCAAACCCGAGGTGTCACCCAGGTCGGCCACTGGACGGCAGTCTTGCTCGATTCCGAAGGCACAGAGCTCGCGCGCGCCGGCTTCGACGTAACGGCCCCAGAGCCAGCCGCAAATCCACCAGCGCTCGACGCTCAGCCGACGCCCGTCACGGGACGTGAGCCGAAAGCCGTCGTGCCGAGTTCGGAGCACGCGGCGCTGACTACGCCGTGAATGGGCGTGGTGTCGCGTGACGCGAGCGACCGCCTCCTAACGGCAGCACCTCGCCGGCCTAACCCAGAACAGCCGAACCGTGGGTTTGATACCGGCTCTCACGGAGTTCATCCCAAGCGCAAGATACGACACAACTCCGCGTGGCTTTGCAGGCTCTCGAGCGCAAGCGTTGGATCGGCGAGGTCTCCTGGCGTGAGCGCGTCTCGATAGCGGGCGCTCACGAACGCTTCGAGTTCGGAGAGCAGCGGTTCGGTGACGACGACGCGCCCCCGCATGGCTGAGACCTGGGCTCCGGTGAGCCTCACCCTCAAGCGGAGACAAGCGGGGCCTCCGCCGTTGGCCATGGATTGACGGACGGGGAGGTAGGTGACGCCCTCGACGACCTCCACCTCCTGCACGACGCGTTCCAGATACGCTCGGCACGTCGGGCTATCGTGCGCCTCTTGCGGTGCGATGATCCGCATCTTGCCGTTGGGAAGCGACACCAGCTGGGAGTTGAAGGGATAACCTTTGACCGCATCCTCCGTGGGGAGCTCGGCCTCGGTGGCGACACACGCGCGAAAGCCAGTCAATCGTTGCCCGAGATCGGAGAGCAGCGCGCGGTGGTTGACGAACGCGTGTTCGTGGAGCAACAAGACGTTGCCGTTGCCGACTGCGAGAACATCGGTATGAAACGCGCCTGCGTCGATGCCCGCCGGTGCCTGCTGCCAAAAAACCGCAGGCGACCGGAGCTGATGGAGGCGAGCGATCGCCTGGCTGGCTTCGAGTGCTTGCCGGGCTGGATGAACCTTGGGGACATCCGCACTGCTCGCCGCGTCGCTGGTCTTTCCCCAGGCGAACAAGTGCACTGCCTCGCCGCTTAGCCCCACCAGGCGCGTGTGGTTGGCCGCTCCTTCGTCGCTGAAGTAACTTACGGCGGGTAGCGGATCGTGCACGACGAAGTGTTGCGGATCCGCGAAGATGGTTTGGAGGGTGGCTGCCGTTTCGCTGGCCTCCTGGTGACGGTGGAGCAGGCTGACCAGATTTGCTGGTGTGAAGTGAACGCGATTGTCCAAGGCGTCGGAGGCGGGGCAAACCGTGGCTGCGTTCGCAGTCCACATCGCCGACGCGCTGTAACTTGCCGCGAGCACCCGGGGCGCTTCGCGCGCCGCTCGTGTGATCACCGTATCGAGCGGTCCCGTGAAGCCGAGGCGGTGTAGCAGCGGTAGATTGGGCCTCTGCTGGGGCGGTAGGATGGCTTGTTTGACACCGAGCCCGAACAACGTGCGCATCTTCGCCAAGCCCTCCAACGCCGCCGCGCGTGGGTTGGACGTGAGCCCCTGGTGTTTGGCGCTCGCTAGATTCCCGCGCGCCAATCCGGCGTAGTTGTGGGTTGGCCCGACTAGCCCGTCGAAGTTAACCTCGTCTGCCATGGTGCTGCGCCTCCTCGAAGGGTCTGTTCGCGCAGGATACTCGGTTTCGGGCGCCGAGGGGAGATTCGCGTCCAAGGTTACGCCGAGGGGCCCGACGCAAAGCGGTGGGCGGGAGCCGGCACTGGCCTCTAGGGGCTGGGCCCAACCCCAAGGAGAGGGCGCCCGTAGTGTTTATTTGTGGCGTTCATCTGTGGCGTGTATTCTGGGCCAGGGTGTGAGCGGGCCGCGATCCAACCCGAGTTTCGGCTCGGCTAATGACGCTCAGTGCACGGCGCCCTTGCGCGCTTGTTCCACAGCGGCGGTCAGCGTCCGCGGTTCGTAGCCGACGAATAGCTGGCCAGCGACGTCGATGACTGGGATCGAAGCCCCGCCGCGTCCCGCTTTGGCCAGCTTCTCCTGCATTTCGGCCTGAGCGGCGCGGCTCTCTTCGATGTCCTTCTTCACGACGTCGACGCCCAACTTCTTGAGCAGGGCTTCAGCGTCGTGGCACGGCTTGCACCACGAGGCACCGTAAATCACGGCGCGCACCTTGCCGTTGGCGGCGAGTGCTTCGGCGCCAGTCGCCGCTGGTTCGGCGCTGGATGGCGCTTTCGGGGCGAGCGCTTCCATCCGGACTTTGCGCTTCTCGGCGCCGAGTTCGTTCCATTTGGCGCGATCCATGCTGACGACGGGGTAACGGCCTTGGGCGTCTTTGGTTCGCAGATCCGCCACGAGCACGGTTTGACCGGTGCCTTCTTCCTTGGTGGTCACGACGACGCGCACTTGGGCGCGTCCAGCCTCGGGAACCTCGGCGATCGTCTGCACGACGTGGAAGTCTCCTTGGTCGTCGATCCACGTGAGTAGGAGATCTGCGGTGTCGTCTTTGAGCTCGAACGAGGCGGGGCTCGGGGCCGCTGCCGCTCCTTCTGGACGTTCCGACGGTGCGGTTTCGTCGCTCGCCGTTGGGCTCTTGGAACAGGCAAGCGAGACGATACCGAGCGCGACGAGCAGCGTGCGCACGGGCGTGCGCGAATGTGACGTGATCATGAGCTGGGCAAACTGGGGCGCGGCGGTTCGGTGATCTCTTCGGGCCCGTTCTTGAGTCGCAGCAGCAGGGCGCGCATCGTCTCGAAGAGGCCAATCACGATGTAGATCGCGAGCAACCACAACAGCACGAACTGGGGCTTGAGGTAACGCCAGATGATGATGCTCGACCCGACGGCGAACAACACCAGCGCCAACGTGCCGAAATTCATCCGCAAGTCTTTGAAGGAGCGGAACTTGAAGTTCGAGACCATGAAGCCGCTGGTCACGATCGTGACGATCGCCACCGCGACGGTGTAGCGCTCGTCACCCAACGCGCCGCCCACGGCGTGGTTGGCGAGCAGCAGCGAGATCAGGATGCCGGAAGCTGGCGGGATAGGGAGGCCCACCGTGTATTTGCTTGGCTTTACCGGCGTGCCGCTCGCACTCGAGCTCATCACGTTGAAACGGGCGAGGCGGATCGCGCCGCAGGCCGTGAACAGGAACGCGATGAAGGCGCCGCCCGGCAGGCGCCACAACATCCACTTGTACATCAGGAGGGAAGGCGCGGCGCCGAAACTGACGATGTCGGCGAGAGAGTCGAGCTGGAGTCCGAAGGCGCTTTGGGTGCGCGTCATGCGGGCAATTCGGCCGTCCAGTAGGTCGAAGAGCATCGCGAACGTCAAGAGGATCGCGGCCACATAGAAGTCGTGGGCCGTGGGGTTGTCGGTGGCGACCACCTGCATGGCGTTGAAACCGCAATAAATGCTCGCCAACGTCACCAGGTTGGGCAACACGAACAGGGTTTTGCGCAGGTCTACTTGGCGGATCCGGCGGGGACGGCGGGTCTTTCGGCTGTTGGCCACGGCCGTACGTTAGCGGTCCTGTGGTCCGTCGTCCAGGTCTTGGCAGTGCACGTCCCAAGGCGGTCACCGCGTTTGCAGCGGGCGAACTCCCGGTCCACGACCGCTAGCCCGCGGCACCGCCGACCGCTTGAGCCACAAATTGGCCCTTCGGGCGCGCCCAGGGCTACCCTGCATCGGCGATGACCACCAAAGCGCGAAGGGCACTGAGCTGGCTGGGCTGCGTGAGCCTGTGGGGGCTGGCGCTCGGCTGCAGCAGCCAGAGCAGCGAGACGAAGCGTCAATTGGAGACGCTCAACGAGCGCCTTCTAATCTTGCAGAACGACCGCGACCGTCTGGTGGAGCGCGTCGACGCCCTCGAAGCGCGGGTTTCCAAACCGTCGGGCGAAGCGGACGAGACCGACGTCGGAACGAACTTCGCAGGGCGACCGCCACTCAAGGTCGTACGCTTGGAGCCCGCACCAAATGCCGAAACGGAGTCGAACGCCAACGCGCCGGAAGGTAGCGCCCCGACCGATGGTGTCGCTGCGCCGAGCAAGGCCGTGGACAATGGCGGCGTCAACGCCGACGAGCCCAAGGTCGTACTGTATGGTGAAGGCGGCACCTCCGGCGTGCGCGCTTCGTCCGAAGGAGTCACCAACCCATGAAGCGCCTGGCGTCCCGTGTTTGCAGTTCCCGTCTCGTGTTCGCGCTGGTCACGATCGCCCCGTCGGCTTTCGCGCAGGACGAGGGCGGCGGTGACGTCAACGCCACGCCGGCCGCAGAAGCCGTCGAAGAGACGTCGCAACAATCGTCCGTGACCACCAGTACTCAGAACGTCGTTAATTGGGGACTGCCGCAGGCCGGGTTCAACCCCGACGCGCACCTCGGTTCGAGTTCTCAATCCAAGACCGACATCAATCAAGGCGACACGTTCGACTTGGGCAGGGATCCCGGACGGATCCAGACCGTTCGCGGCAATGCCGACGCGGCAGGGGTGTTTCACAGTTCGTCGGGCGCCTCGGGCACGTACACGGTCAAAGCCGGTGACACGTTGTCGAAGATCTCGGAGCAGGCCTTCGGGCAGCGCCTGATGTGGCCGAAGTTGTGGAGCCTCAATCCGCAGATCCAAAACCCGCACTGGATCTACCCCGGGGACCAGGTGATGTTGTCGGCCAACGCCAACACCAACCCGGTGCAACAGTCGCGGGTGTTGGGCACCGGCGCTCCCGTGGGACGGCCCAAGCTCGTTCACCACCAGACGATCTTCTTGCGGCGGCTCGGCTACATCGACGACCCGCGCGAAGGCGTGATGGGTGAGGTCGTTGGCGCGCGCGAAGGTGTGCAGATGATCTCCCAGGAGCAGAACGTGTACATCGAGCTGCGGTCAGACTCGAAGCTGCACGAAGGCCAAGAGCTCACGTTGTTCAACGCCGTCCGCAACCCGCCCAAGGTACGTGGAGCAAGGCGCCCCCCGGGGCAGCTCGTCTCCATATTGGGCACGGTTCGTGTCGACTACTGGAATCCAAAGACGCGCCTCGCTCGCGCGCGCGTGATCGAAGCGGTGGACGTGATCGAACGTGGCGCGAAGGTGGGTCAAGTCGGGCGCGAGCACATGGTGATTGCCCCCAACCCCGCCACCAAGAACGTCTCCGCGCGTGTGCTCACGAGCATGTATCCGAACGAGTTCATGGGCCAACACGACGTCCTGTTCATCGATCGCGGAACCGAGGACGGCCTCGCCGAAGGTAACCGCTTGTTCGTCATCCGGCGCGGCGACACCTGGCGTCGCACGTTGTCGACCACGAGTGACGAAGCGTCCAGCTCGATCAACATTCAGTCGGAAGAGCGCGTAGACATCAATCGCACTCCGCTCCATGGCGACGAGCAGGCATTCCCCGAAGAGATCGTTGGTGAGCTCCGCGTCGTGAAAGCGCACCGATACAGCTCGCTGGTGGCCGTCATTGCCTCGAAGGTCGAGCTCGAGCCGGGCGACAGGGCGGTCGCGCGCGCCGGCTTCTGAGCGCTCGTCAGCGGTGAACACATGCTCGAACTGCCGATTCACCGCGCGGTGCGGTTCGTGCTCGTGAGCCCCCATTATCCCGAGAACGTGGGCGCGGCCTGCCGCGCGCTCAAGGCCATGGGTTTCCTTCGGCTCGGACTCGTTACGCCAGCGGAGTTGGCCGCGCCGAGCCATCCCATGGCGCAGAAGATGGCCGTCAAGAGCTTGGACGTCCTGGACGGGGCGAAGCTCTTCGATAGCTTCGAGGCAGCGATCGGAGGCAGCGACGTCGTGGTGGGAACGACCGCCCGACGGGGCGTATCTCGGGTGCTACCGCCACATCGACTCGCTGACGAACTGGTGCCTGTAGCTGACGAAGGTAAACGCATCACGGTGGTCTTCGGCAACGAAAAGAGCGGCTTGACGAGTGAGCAACTCGAACAGTGCAACTTGCTCGTTCGCATCCCGTTGGCGGCCGATCAACCGTCGCTGAACTTGGCTCAGGCGGTACAAATCATCACGTACGAGCTATTTCGTGCCGGTCTCTCCGAGCGCGCGCGTCAGCGAGAGGTGCCGGCACCCTGAGCTTGCCGGGGACGCACGTCGAGTCCGACGCGGCGGCACCCGTGGCGATGGTAGCTTGGAAGGACGACTCAACCCCCGTCCCGGACGGACTCGAGCGCTGCCATTGATTCGGCGGTTAATTCTAGCTCCTCGACGGCCAAGTTCTCACGCAGGTGCGCGACGCTCGATGTTCCAGCAATGAGGAGGATGTTGGGCGAGCGACGGAGCAGCCATGCTGCCGCAACTTGCATGGGGGTTACGCGCAGCCGTTGGGCAATCTCCGACAACACGCGCGATTGCAGCGGCGAGAAGCCGCCCAGCGGAAAAAACGGCACGTAGGCGATGCCTTTGGAGGCCAAGTCGTCGATCAGCGAGTCGTCTCGACGATGCGCCAAGTTGTACATGTTCTGCACGCACACGATGTCCGTGAGTCGGCAACCTTCCATCACTTGTCTGGCGGTGACGTTGCTCAGCCCGATGTGCTCGACTTTGCCTGCGTGCTTCAGGTTCATGAGTGCGGTGAGCGGCGCTTCGATCGACCCCTCCACGGGGCGCATCGGGTCGAACATGACGCGCAGGTTGACCACCTCGAGTCTGTCGACGCCGAGGTTACGCAGGTTGTCGTCCACTTGATGCTCGATGTCGGCCGCGGAGAAAGCGGGGTCCCACGTACCCGTCGGTCCACGCACCGCGCCCACCTTGGTCGCGATCACGAGGTTATCCGGATAAGGGTGAAGCGCTTCGCGCAGCAGCTGATTGGTGATGTGGGGGCCGTAGGCGTCGCTGGTATCGATGTGGTCGACCCCGCGCGCCACCGCTTCGCGGAGGACCGCAATTGCGGCGCTACGGTCCTTGGGCGGCCCGAATACTCCGGGGCCGGCGAGCTGCATGGCTCCGTAACCTACACGATGAACGGCGCGAGAGCCGAGCTTGAACGTTCCTACCTTCGCGATTGTATTCATGGGGTTGAAGATACACGCGGACTGGGTGTACGATTAGTGGTGCCAATCTGAACGGGCTGTGCGGATTCTCGAACAATGCCGAACCTCGACGACGTCCGCACTTTCGCGGCTGTAGCTCGCGCTGGCGGCTTTCGAGAGGCAAGCCGGGTGAGCGGCGTCAGCGCCTCTGGCGCGAGCGAAGCAGTCCGGCGGTTGGAGGCCGCACTCGGCGTGCGGCTCCTTGCGCGCACCACACGACGCGTGGTGCCGACGGAGGCCGGGACCCAGTTGCTCGAACGCCTGACGCCCGCGCTGGCAGAGATCGACGCGGCCTTGGACGTCGTGAAGAGCTCCAGCGGTAAACCCGCCGGCACTATACGACTGAACGTGCCCACGGTGGCGGCGCGGCTCGTGTTGCCAAACATCGTCCCTGCATTCCTCGCCGTTCACCCCGAAGTTCGAATCGACGTGACGGCGGAGGACAAGCTCGTGGACATTCTCGCAGCGGGTTGTGACGCAGGGATCCGCTACGAGGAGACGCTGGAGAAGGACATGATCGCGGTTCCGATCGGTCCTCGTGAGCAGTACTTCGCCCTAGCCGCTGCCCCCGACTACCTCGAAGCACACGGTCGCCCGCGTCACCCTCGCGACTTGCTCGACCACGCGTGTTTGCGCCTGCGCTACGCGGGGGGCGCTTTGGTTCCCTGGGAGTTCGAGCGCGACGGTGAAGTCGTGACGGTGGATCCGAGTGGCCCACTCGTTGCAAACCTCGGCAACGCCCTCGAGCTGCTGGTTGCCGCGGCCGTTGCCGGCAGCGGCATCATCTACACGTTCGAAGACTGGTTGCAGCCGCACTTCGAAACCGGGGCCTTGAAACCAGTTCTGGAGCGCTGGTGGCGGCGCTTTCCAGGACCGTTCTTGTATTACCCCAGCCGCCGTCACATGCCTCCGGCGTTCAGAGCCTTCGTCGACTTCGTACGGCATGGACGCAAGAAGTGAAGCTCCGCGTCTGCAGGCCTATCGTCAACCAGCTGCCACGTTGCGCGCGCAACGTCCGTCGCGCAAGTTCTGCCGGAAACCGGAGGCGAAGGAGCCGTTTGGAGCGGATCGGTTCTTGCTCAGGTGGCCACCATGAGCAAAGTCATTCCCCCGGTTTCCAAGTACATGACCGCAACCCCCATCACCGTTGCCCGGAGTACGACACTGGCCAAGGCAGGCGCCTTGATGGCCGAACACGGGATCCGGCACTTACCGGTGGTGGACGGCGAACGGCTGCTCGGGATCATCACCGAACGCGACATCACGTTCGCGCGCTCGTTCGACATCGTCGATCCGGACAAGGTTTCGGTGTTTGGCGCGATGGCAGAAGAGCTCTACACCGTAAACCCCGAGGCACCCGTGGACGAGGTAGTTTCCACGATGGCGCGGAAGAAGTTGGGGTCGGCCGTCGTCGTCCAAGGTAAACAAGTAGTCGGGCTGCTGACGACCGTGGACGTGTGCCGCGCGTTTGCCGAGCTGCTCAGCGCGGGGCCGCGTTAGGTCCAGTCACCTGCGGGCACGTTGGCCGCGTGCTGCAGATTGTGCGTGAGGTCTTCGAGGCTCGGCAAAGTTTGCTTTCGGAGCAACCGCAGCGGTTATCGCTACTTCGACAGTACGAATACGTCGATGGACTCCTGGACTGGACAGGGATCGACAATTCTGGCGTGCACCCGCAACGCTTGAATACCCGCATCGAAGTCGCGACGCGGCAGGGTGGCCAAAACGGAGTCGCCGCCCGCTGCTAACTTGTCGGCGTACTCGGCGTAGGTGTCTGCCGTCGTTTGCGTGGTTACCGTACACACCGCGATGCGAAAACCCGCTCGCTCGGCCGTTGCCCTGATATCTTTCCTCGCAGGCAGGCGAGTTCGCAACAGGTGGGACACTCCCGGGAAGTGGGGCGCGTAGGGGCACGCGCCCGCGAGTTCCGAAGTGCAGTTCCGAAAGAAACACACGCCGCCGACCCGAAGCACGCGGTAGCATTCACTCAGGGCGCGTCCTGGGTCATCGAAGTGGTGGTAGACCATCGACGCGAACACCAAGTCGACGGACTGCCCCTCCAACGGGAGCGCTTCCGCCGCTCCGCGAAGGTAGGTGACGCCAGTGATCGGCTTGCTCTCGGCCCGCTCCAACATCTTGCGGGATGGGTCAACGCCGATCACCTGTGCCGAGAAACGGCGTGCGAGCCCGCCGCTGAATCGCCCCGTGCCGCAGCCGAGGTCGACCACTACCGACAATCGGGTCGCGTCCACGCAACGGGCAACGACGTCCATCCAAAACTCGACCCGCGTTTCTGACAGCGCGCGGGCCGTGTCGTAGGTCTCCGGGAGAGTGGTGGTGTCGTAGTTCATGGCGACATCGCGTGGAGTAGGGGTATCTGTGATCTGACGTTCGCTCCTTGATACGCCGTCGTCTGGTTCGTGTGAGACACTTGTTGGAGTCAGCGAACGCCGCGAGGCCAGACCGCGACGCAGCGCGGCTCCAGGCGAAACCCTCGTGAAGGTTTCGGGGTTACAGTTCCGAATACTGCTTCACGCTGAACGTGTCGCACTGGCGGGCGTCGCCGCTGTCGAAGCCGCGGTGGAACCAACGCTTGCGTTGCGCGCTGCTGCCGTGCGTGTAGTCTTTTTCGCTCGCGTGGCCGAGCGCGTCGTCGCCGATGTTGTGCGCTGCGGTCGTCGCCTCCTCGAGGTCTTGATCGTTGATCGCCAACGACGACCGCGCGCTGTGGCCCCACACCCCGGCGAAACAGTCGGCTTGCAGCTCGAGGCGGACCGAAACTTGATTCTTGGTTTCACCCGAAACACGCACTTGATTGGCGCCGATCAAGTTCTGCACGTGGTGGCCGACCTCGTGCGCGATGACGTAGGCTTGAGCGAAGTCTCCTGGCGACTTCAATCGTTTGGACATCACGTCGTAGAAACCGGGGTCGATGTACAACTTGCGGTCCGCGGGGCAATAGAAAGGACCAACGTCGGACGTCGCGCTGCCGCAACCGCCCGTGGTCACGCCGTCCGCGAACACGACCAACGTGGGTTCTCGATACGCTCCACCGCCACTCGAATAGGTTGGCAAGGCCTTCGCTTGAAAGATGGGTTTCCAGACGTCCTCGGTCGACGCCAGCACGACCCGTGAGAAGTCACAGGCCTTCCCGTTTTCGGCCGACGCTTGGCAGACGCTACCGGCACCCTGGCTAGCTCCGTTTGCGGGCAACGCGTTGCCACCCGCGATCGCGCCCAGGAGCTGCTGCTTCAATCCGTCGGGCAGGATGAAATACGCCGCGGCAAAGGCGACACCGGCGAACAACGTGCCCTTGACGCCCAACATCCGAACCAGCGACGTGAGCAGCTGCGCTGGTACGCCGCCGCCGCCACCACCTCCACCGCCGCGCCCTCGATCCTCAAAGTTGTTGGAACGCCGACGACCTTCGATGTCCATAGCGTTGGCTGTGTCGCACGACTGTCACCGCTTGTCGAGCACCGTCACCTTTGCTGCCCGCCGGAAACCAGGCAGCAAAGGCCGTGCCACTCGGAACCGCTCACCGGGCGCCCGCGTCGCCGTTGGAGACGGGAGCATCTCCGAAAATGAACTGTGCGCCCGTCTGTTGCCGGTACTCCAACGCAGTTATGCGCGCTGCACAGGCGCCGATGGCCTGTTCGCATACTTCGTGGCCGTTCGAGCCGGACAAGGGCTGGAGCTCGCTTCGACCATCACCACTTGCGCAAATGCAGGACCACTCGCCAGCGGCATTCTCGCAATCGACGGCGAGGGGTGCCTCCTCGGTAATCGTGGCCTGTTCGAAAGACGATACCCACGAGCAAGTCGTGTTCGTCGTGCACGTCGTTTCACTAACGCCGGTCGTCGTTTCGGAGCAAAGAGGGGGCCCGGCGCCGTCGAGGGTCGGCTTGTTTTTGCACAAGCTTGCGCTCGTCAAGCAGGCGTCCTGCACCGAAGGCGCGTCCACCTCGGCGCTGATGGACTGCTGACCATCCACGCATTCACACCCGACGACACCGGCCTCGTAGGTATCGCAGAATGACCCCAGTGGAGTCGGGTCCGACAACAGATGCACGCCCTCACCGAGGTCGGTACGGGCGCCGCACGACTGGCTGAACGAACAGCTAGTCGACGTCGAGGCGAGTCGTTCACTACTGCAGGCTATTTCGCTGCCGAGCGTCGTCGTTCCGACGCAAACGTCGCTCATCAACCGACACGACTCCGTGCCCTCGGTGCCGTACACCTCGTGGACGTCGTAGTTCGCCGAACACTCGCACCGCGCGTAGCCGTCTGCGTGGTCGCAATGGTTGGTCTCGTTCGAGCGGCGCAGACGGGCTCGAACTCCCCCCTCCAGTTGCGCGGCATAGGTGCAAACCTCGAAGCCCTGACATTGGGTCGAAGAAGTTTCTCGGGCCTCGTGGACACACTCTTGGTCCGAGAGCTCGGGCCCGTGGCCGTAGACGCAGAACCCGAGACCCACACGGCACGCCGCCTCCGCGGACGCCCCGTCGAGGGTGTATTCTTCGCGAGTGAAGGAGAGCGGCTCGTCGCACGAACAATCCCACTGCCCCGCGCCTAGATCCGTGCACCGAGCGTTATAAGTCCGTGTCCCGCACTTGAGGGCATAGACGCAAGTGAGCTCACCGCCGAGCATCAAATCCTGACAGTCATCGAGGCCAGGGAAAGGCGATTCGATCCGGTCCCAGCCGGGCAACAGCGGGCTTTGTTCCGGCGTGGTCGTCGTTGAAGTCGTGTCGGACGTGACGTTGGGTGGAGTCGATGTCGACTCACTCATCAAAGGAGACGTCGTCCCGCCACCGGGAGACGCGCCACTATCCGAGCCAACGCCGGTGGTCGTGTCTGTCGTGACGCTGACAGCGTCGGAGCCGCGGTTGGCGCCGCTTCCGGCGTCGCGGTTGCCCGCATCTTCCTTGGTGTCGATGCCGGAGTCGAGCTGAGGCGTTGGTTCTGGGTTATCACGGACCCGACCAGTGTCCGACCTATCGTCGCCGCATGCGGCCACGAGTAGTAGACCACCGCTGCACACCGAGTAGACGACGCGAAGTGAGTACACACGCTGGGCAGAGAGGCGGGTCGTGAACATGACGCGTAGCCTACACGGGAGACTCCGCGCGAGGTAGCCCGAGAACGGCTCCGCCATCGTCGCCACGCTCAGCCGCAAACTTGGCGTCGAGACGGTAGCTCGCAGGTGTTGCAGGCTTCTCACGGCACACTTCGACAGTGGGTATAAGTGAACGCCGAGCTCGCGCGACGGAGCTCGAGTTGATTCGAGACGTTGGGCGTCGCCTCGTCGCGAACCGCAGTTCGACGCGCGAGTCCGTCGGCGCCGCGTCGATGCGCACCCAATGTCCGTTCCGGAGCGATCTTGCATACACGCGCCGACCCGGGCCCAGTAGCTCTGGCATCGCGCTCGTCGCGGGCGGTCCCGCGCGACGGGTGCGTGAGAAACCGGAGTGATGTCGAACGGTTGCGGATTGGGCTGCGTGGCCCGGGAGCGCCTCCCCGGCTGGCCACCAGAGGTTGCATGCCGCGATTTGGGGCTCGGCCGGCAAAAACGCGGCTCGTTGTGTGGCGACTTCGAGGGCGGCGGAGTATCTAGGCGGCATGGAAAGTCTCGGCACGGTCGCGTTTTTGGCCGGCGTGGTCGCCTACTCGGTGGCCGCGACGCTGTACTTCGTCGACTTGGCGCGCACCGATGGCGGCGGAACCGCCGCGATGTGGGCGTCCCGTATCCTTTCGGTCGGGGTTGCCCTGCACGCGATCCAAATCGTGGTCGCCAGCTTCGTGCTGCACATTTGCCCGGTCACGTCGCTTCCGTTTGCCTTGAGTTTGGGTGCGCTAGTGATCGGCGTCGCTTTCTTGTTGTTGCGCCGCAAACGTGGGCTCGGTGCGCTCGGCGTCATCGTCGCTCCCTTGGCGTTGATGTTGCTGGTAGGGTCGCGTTTCGTGGGTACCGGTTACGTCTCACCGGAGTTACCGGTGATGTTGATCGCGACCCACGTCGCCGCGAACTTGCTGGGTTTTGCCCTGTTCGCGCTCGCCGGCGCGGCGGGCGCCTTGTATCTCTTCCAAGAGCGTCGACTGAAGGCCAAACGCCACGTCGTCGCCGGAGGCAAATTGCCGGCCCTCGACGTGCTCGATCTCACCGAGCACCGCCTGCTCCTGGCAGGGTTCCCGCTGCTCACTTTCGGCGTCGTCACCGGAGTGGTGTTTCTGCGCGGCTTCGAGCAGGGCAGCGTCGACAATCTGTTGCGAATGGCGCTCGCGTTCGTCAGCTGGTCGCTGATGGCGTGGGTGCTCGTCATGCGCGCCGCAGCGGGGTGGCGTGGTCGCCGGCTGGCATACGGCACCTTGCTAGGGTTGGGGTGTGTGCTTGCCGTATTGGCCGGTTACGTGGTGCGAGCCGCCGGAGGGGCGCCCGGTCTATGATGGTCGTGGTCGGATTGTCCCACCATACTGCGCCGATCGAGGTGCGCGAACGGGCCGCGCTCAGCAACGACGCGGTGGCGGAGATCTTGTGTCACCTGCGAGAGCAGAGTGAAGTGGGTGAGGCGTTCATCGTATCGACGTGCAACCGCGTCGAGATCGTGGCCGCGCCGCGGGAGTCGACGGACAACCCAGCGCTGCTCGAGCACGCCGTGCGGACCGTGGAAGCGGCCTTGGTCCAGCGCGCGCCCGTCGTGCGTGATCACCTGTATCGCCGCACCGGCGCGGACGCCGTGAGGCACTTGTTCCGGGTCGCCTCGTCCCTCGACTCGCTCGTCCTCGGCGAGCCGCAGATCTTGGGTCAGGTCAAATCCGCGTTCGACGTCGCTCGCAAGCAAGGCACGATCGGCGCGCACTTGCACCGCGCCATGACCCACGCGTTGCGCGCCGCCAAACGCGTCCGTTCGGAGACTACAGTCGGCGCAGGGCAGGTCAGCGTGCCGAGTGTCTCGGTGGACTTGGCTCGGCAAATCTTCGGCGAGTTGCGTGGCCACAAGGCCGCGCTCCTCGGGTCTGGGCAGATGGGTGAAGCCGCCGCGAAGCTGCTGGTCGGTGAAGGCGCCGCGCTACAGGTGGTGGGGCGCAACCAGAGTCGCGTCTCGGAACTCGCCGCTCAGCTCGGTGCCACCGGGGTGCCCTTCGACAAGTTGCCCGATGTGCTCGCCGACGTGGACGTCGTGGTCACGACGACGAGCGCTGCTCACTACGTGGTCACTTACGACGCGATAAAGGCCGCCAAGAAGAAGCGTCGCGGCCGTTCGCTGTTTCTGATCGATCTCGCCGTGCCGCGTGACGTCGACCCGCGCGTGGACGGCCTGGACGGCGTCTTTCTCTACAACGTCGACGACTTGGCGCAGATCGTGGCCCAGACGTTGTCGTCGCGCCAAAAGGAAGCATCGCGCGCCGAGCAGATCGTCGAAGAAGAAGCGCGCACGTTCGAACGAGGGTTGAGCGCTCTGCAGGTCACGCCGGTCGTGGTCGCGCTCAGGCGCCGGGTCGAGACTACGCTCCAAGCCGAGCTGGAGCGCACGTTGCGCACCCGGCTCAAACATCTGAACGAGAGCGACCGAGAAGCGTTGAACCGCATGGTCGAAGCGGCCGTCAACAAATTGCTCCACGCGCCGACGCGGCGCCTGCGCCAGCTCGCGATCGATGACGAGCGTTCGTACGAGCTGGAGACGAGCGTAGCGCTCGTCTCGGACCTGTTCGAACTCGAGAAGGACGGCGCATCTGTCTCACCGAGTCGTACTAGCTTGCCAGTGCCCGAACGTAAGGACGAGGCTACGGTTTCCGAAGTTGTATCCTCCGAGATAACAGTCTGAGTCGGGGCGCGTCGCTGGCGACGCGGGTGACGTCGTCGGCCTCCTCCGCTCTCCGACGGTACGCGGCGGGGAATATGCCCGTCTGGCAGTGTCCGCGGAGTGGTTTTCCCCAACGCGGCCGGTTTTCGCGTGGTCGCGGCCGAAAGTACCCGCGGCGACTTGGCGCGGTTCATCTTTTCTCGCGCAGAACGGCCTCGGCCGGAGGGGTCTGCACGGAAAAATCCGGATCATCCGAAAATCGGCGAGCTCACTCACAATCCCGTTTCGTGCGGCCACTGTCAGGTTGCAGCCCCGCACGCCGCCCATTGGGCCTTCGGGGCGCGTACGAGACGAACAATGTCTCACTGAAAGGAAAGCCCATGAAGATGCGTAAATCTACAGTGTTTATCGCGGCGTTTGCGTGCTCGTTGTTTGTTGCCTGCGGCAGCAACTCGAGCACTGCCGAAGTCGACTCCGACCAAGACGGATTGAGCGATACCCTCGAGTCCGAACTCCGCACCAATCCGCGGGACGTCGACACCGATGACGACGGCGTTTACGATGGTCGTGAACACTTCTTCGGAAGTGATCCGCATCGTGGTGACAGCGATAACGACGGCAGGGGTGATGGCGACGAGGACTTCGACGGTAACGGTCGCTGCGAGCGCGATGAGCACCAGTTTGGCCCCTTCCGTCGTGGCGGACGTGGCGATGGTGGAGCGCCTCACGGACACGGGGATTGGGGCGCCGACGCCGGTCCCGGTCACAACCCCGGACCAGGTGGTCCCGACTTCAGTGGCGAAGGCCCGGACTTCAGTGGCGAAGGCCCCGACTTCAGCGGCGAAGGCCCCGACTTCAGCGGCGAAGGCCCCGACGTGGGCGGGCCGGACTTCAGCGGTGGTCCGGACTTCAGCGGCGAACGTCCCGACGTGGGCGGAGGCCCCGACTTTAGCGGTGAACGTCCGGATTTCGGCGGTGACGCGGGTGCGCCTTGGGGCGGACCGGGTCAGCCGTAAAAGCCGAGGGTCGTCTCTCGATAGGGTCGGTCGCCACGTCGTCGTGTCTCACGGCGGCGTGGCGTCCATTTCGATGCGAGGGTCGACGATGACTCGCAGCGCTGCGGTGACGGACACGCACGAATGCGGGCCAGGCACCTCTCACGTGGGGCCCGCTCCTTCCCACGCGCGGAGGACGTGACGCGGAGCGCGTCTGGGGATGCGCGGCTGCGCGCGCTCACGGCGCAGGTTCGTTCACTTCACGCGCGATGGCGACGCCACTCGACGTGCCGAGCCGTGACGCGCCGGCAGCTAACATGCGTCGTGCGTCCGTCAAGTTGCGGATCCCGCCCGAGGCCTTGACGGCCATCTTGCGTGGCTCGCTGCTTGGTCCGAGCTGTGGGACACTTTGCGCCGCGATCTCCGCGAGTAAGCGGACGTCCTCTTCCGTTGCGCCGCGGGGCCCGAAGCCGGTGGCGGTCTTGAGATAATCGGGTCCAGCTTCCGCGGCGGCGAGACACACCGAGCGCAGTTGCTCGGGCGTGAAGAAACCGCACTCGAAGATCACTTTGAGGATCGCACCCGAGGTGGCGCGACGCACCGCCGCGACGTGGCGCGTCACGGCGGCCAAATCGCCCGAGAGCGCGAGACCGATCGGGATCACCATGTCGACCTCTTGCGCCCCTTGGTTTACGGTCCACTCGGCTTCGGCGACGTCGGCGGCGATCGAGCTGCTGCCGAGCGGGAACCCGACGACGGTCACCGTGGCGACGTGGCTGCCGCGTAGTAGGCTGCTCACCTGCGGGACGTACACTGGGTTGACGCATACTCCCGCAAAACCGTGAGTCAGCGCCTCGCTGCACAACTCCGCGATGTGCGACGGCGTGGTATCGGCCTTGAGGCGCGTGTGTTCGATGGCGGCGACGACCGGGTGCGTTGCCATGATTCAGCCCAAGAGGCCAGCGATGTGCGCTGCCACGTCCGCGAGCGCCACGTCTTGGCCTTCGCCGCTGGCGAGGTTCTTCACTTGGCAGACGCCGCGTTCGATTTCGCTCGAGCCAGCGATCACCGCGAACTTGGCGCCGACTTGGTCTGCGAACTTGAGCTGCTGCTTGAGTTTGCGTTCCTCGGGGAAGACCTCGCACGACACCCCGCGTTCGCGCAGCGCCGAAGCAATGCGGAACAAGTGTTCCGGCGCGCCGAGGTTCAAGAGCACGACCTGCGCGGGCGGAACGACTTCGGGCTCGAGCAGGCTCATCAGGCGGTCGACGCCGACGGACCCGCCGACGCCGGGCGTCTCTTCGCCGTACAGGCCGGTCAAGTTGTTGTAGCGACCACCAGAGCAGATGCTGCCAACTTCCGGAGTTTTGGTGGCGAACGTTTCGAAGACGAGCCCCGTGTAGTAGTCGAGGCCCCGCGCAATCGAGAGATCCATGTGGATCTGGTGCGCAGCCACGCCAGACGCGTAAGCCATGTTCACCGTGCTTTGCAGACGTTTGAACTCGTCCCATTCACCGGCGCCACTGACTAGTTGTTCGAGCCCTGCGCGAACCGTGTCGGGGGAACCTTGGAGCGCCGCCATCGCGAGCAGCGCCTTGGCTTGTTCCTCGGTGACGGTTGTGAATTCGCGCATCTCGGCGATCACCTTCTCTTCACCGATCTTGCGGAGCTTGTCCAAGCTGCGCAGCACGACGACCAAATCGGCCTCGGGCGCGACCTGTACCAGGAACCGTCGCAACAAGCCGCGGCTGTTTACGTGAAGCGCGAACTCTTCGCCGAAGAACGAGCGCACCAGCTTCGCGGCTACCGCCAAGATCTCCGCGTCTGCGACTGGCGAATCCGTGCCCAAGATGTCGAAGTCGCATTGCATGAACTCGCGGTAACGACCACGTTGCGCGTTCTCGCCGCGCCACACGAGCCCGATTTGGTAGGCCTTGAACGGGAACGCCATCTCGCCGCGGTGTTGCGAGGCGTAGCGCGCGAGCGGGACCGTCAGATCGTAACGCATCGCGACGTCGCGTTCCCCGGCGTCTTGGAAGCGATACACTTGCTTCTCTGTCTCACCAGCTCCCTTGCCGAGCAAGATCTCTGTGTATTCGAGCACTGGCGTAGCGATGGGCTGAAACGCGTGCAGCTCCAAGGTCTTCTGCGCGAGCGCCACGATTGCGTTGCGGCGGCGCATGGCCGGGGGGGTGATGTCGCGGAAACCTTTGAGGGTCCGAGCCTGGATGGTTGCGTGAGCCATGGAATGGGTCGCGCGTTATTCCATGAGCGCCCGGGCCTTGCAACCCGCGGGCCCGGTTCGAGTCCCAGCGCAATCGCCAAACGACGCGGTACGGCGCTCCTCGCGCGCCGACCGGACGTCTGAAACCCGACCAGATTCAACGTTTTCGGGCCCGCGCAGCTCGCCCCGCGGCGGCGATGAGCACGCCGTCCAGTGAGCTCGTAGGTGTTGCCGAGAGCGGGGAGCCTCCGCTTGGGCTATCGCCCTACGCTCCGGCGGCTCGCTACCGGCCTGCGGCCGCTTACGCTCGCCGTTGCTGAGAGCGCCTCCGCCGTGTGTTCGTCGTGGAGTCGTCGTCGCTTGCATGCCCGCTCCGCGGTTCTCATTGTTAACCCATGGCAGCTCTGGTCACCCGTCGCGGCGAGCGCCGATTGGGAGCAGCCGACTCACCATGCAGACCTCGGGGACGGACGGCCGAGTCGCCACGTGTAGGGCGGCAGGGAACAGTCTTTTCCGTTCACCATTTTGAAAACCGCTCGCCAGTGATGCTAGGCTCGAAACCGTGACTTCCGGAACACGTGGGTGGCTGCTCGTCGTCGTTTTAACGGGCTGTTCGTCTCCTGAACGAGTCTTTGGGGATCTGCGGGATGCGGGGGAACCGACAACCGCGGGAGAGAAACCGACGCGCGGTGAGCACGAGGACGGTGGCGGTAACACGAGCAGAGGGGAGCACACGGACGGTGGCGGTCACACCGCCGACGCGGCGCCCGGCTCGCCCGCAGCCTCGGGTGACGCTGCCGCGGCGCCTGGTTCCGAACCGGGAGCAAGCGGTGCGCCGAGTTCCGAGACGTCACCCGCCGGTTCTGGGTCGACGGCGAGTGGTGACCCCGATGGCAGCACGTCTCCGGGCTCGAGCGGCACGTCCGTGCCCCCCGAGCCCTGCGTGCCGGACGGGGAAGAACGGTGTTTCAACGGCGTGGACGACGACTGCAACGGCGCGACCGATTGCGCGGACGCGGCGTGTTCGGCCGGCGCGTCCTGTGAACCGAGCGGCGGCAACGAAGGCGTGTTGGTCGCTGCGGACCAGGAGTGTCCCACGGGCTATACCGAGAGATCGCTGGAGGTGTTCGAGGGGTTGGCCGGTGGTGAGTGTCAAGGGTGTACGTGCACTCCGACCAGCACCCAGTGCGTCTCGGGCGACCTCTACTTCTACGACACGTTCGAACAGTGTTTGGATGACGTGTCCCTCTCGGGCGGTTCGTTGGTCCAGCCGATCACGTACGAGTGCCCGAGTGAACCGGTCCTCTCAGGCAGCACGTACGGCTACCGCGTCGGCGAGATCCATCTCCTCACCGGCACCGGCACCTGCACCGCGGCTGGAGCGGCCACCCCTGGCACGGTTACGTGGGAGCACTCCTTCAAGTATTGCTCAGCCGACTCCGTCGGCGTCGGCTGCCAATTCGGACACGTCTGCGTCCCCAAACAGACGGATGGACGCGCCTGTTACGAGTCGAGCTCTGGCGACTGTCCCGCCGAACTCGAGTCCGAGAAGCTGTTCGAGAGTTACGAAGACACCCGCACGTGTGGTGAGTGCCGTTGTGACGGCGCCGGCGATTGCTCGGGCGTTGGGATCCAGCTGGGGAGCGACTGGTCGTGTGAAGTGGAGAACCCCGTCACCTACGCTTGGCAAAAGGATTGCGAAACCGACCCGTACTCCCCGCCCGCGTTCCTCGTCGGGGTCCCCACCGAGCCGGTGTGTTCACCTGTGGCAGAGGAGTCGGGGCGGCTCGAACCGACGGGACGCCACGTCTTCTGCTGCCAGCAGTGAGACACACGTGGTGGCTCTAGCCTCGGGGCAGCCCGTGGTTCGTGACCGCATCGATGTCGGTTGCGCCTGGGGCTGCGTGCGAGCCGTGCGCCTCGGCGCAGCTTCACCGTTCAGCCGTGTAGGCGAGCGCGACGGCGCTGGAGTAGCGCCACCGTTCCGAGCAACGTGAACAAGCCCAACCAGCTGCCGCTGCGCGAGGGGTTCACCGCGCAGCTGGCGTCGTCACCGCCCTCGTCCGTTGGGGGGACTGCCGGTTCCGTCGTGGTGGCGGTAGGTGTCGAGGTCGACGTCGAAGTCGCGCTCGCCGACGGAGTAACGTCGGGGACGGGGGTTGGCGTGATTGGCGTCGATGGCGGGGTCACCGTGGGGGGAGTCGGCGTTATCGGAGCGCTCGTGGTAGGCGTGGCGGTACCGGTAGGTACCGGACCCGTGTTCGGCATCGGATCCGTACTCGTAGCGACGTCGCCACTCGAGACGACCTCGGTGGACCCCAGCGACCCAACGTCTGCGGTGCTCTCCGCCGATTCTGCGCCGCCACTCGCCGTGGAACCCTCGTCACCCGTGAGGACCAAGTCCACGCAAGTATAGTACGTCGACATGTTCGCGAGTTTGCTGCCGTCGACCGTGCCACCGAGGGTGCTCGGGTCCATCACCTGGATCAATTGCAGCGTGCAATTGGTGCACGGCGTGTCGGGCAGTGTCACGGCGATTTCCCAGTTGTTGCCGTTTTCCACGTTTCCCATCGAGCCGTTGGGGTCATCCTCTTCGACGAGCACGTTGGCGTTGAAGTCGTTGAAGTCGGCCCCTTCCGGATCGAAGGCGACGCGGTACTTGCCGGTATGTCCCACCGTCTCCTTGAACTTGAGCACCACGCTCGAGCCGGCCACCGCCGTAAAGGCGCGCGCTTCGTCGCGGTTGCCGTCCGAGCCGTCCATCTCGACGTTGCAGGTGCGGTTGCTGTTGCCACCGCCGGTGGCGATCCCGCACGGACACCCCTTTATCCCGGTCTCGCCCTGAACCTCGTAGCGCGCGATCGGCTCCGTGAGCTCGATGTGTGCACTTGCGACGCCAGGTGTGAAGGGTCCACTCGCGCAAAACGCCGCGGCCACGACGGCTCGACCGATGGTCGCACGCGCGCTCGGAGCTCGCGCCCCAGAAATGGCCAACCCACGATTCGATTCGAAGAAATGCAACATGAGACCTCGCCTAGCAGCGCCGAAGCAACAACCTATCATGCGGCTTCCATGAAACTCTGCCCATCTGTCGGCGGGGGTACGGCGCTGGTCGAGCTGGGTTGGGCTCCGTCATGCTACACCGGAATTTCCCGCCGCATCTGAAGCCCAAACCGCGGACTCACAACGCGAGCGCGCCCAATTGGAAGAGGGTGTTGGCTCCCACGGAGCCGTTGCAAAGCTACGGCGTCGTTGCTGCGCTCCTCGAATGGGCAAAGCCGTGGGGCCTGCTCTCGCGCGTGCCTTTTCGGTCGCGCCTGGCAGCCTGTGGTAAGCGACGCACCTCGGCGGGAGCGCTTTGCCACGCGAGCAAAGTCAAGCCGTCAGCGCGCCGCGCGGAGCCGCGTCGCGGCAACCATGGCAGCCACGGCGAACAAGCACGCTAGACCAAACGTCAGCACTCCAAACCAGTTGGCCACCTCGTACAGCCACCCCGTCGCTCCCGCGATCAGCGTCGTGACCGCGAACGTGGAGAACTCGCTGAACGACTGCACGCGGCTACGCAACTCGGGTGGGTGGATGAGAGTGAGCAACGTGCTCCCTCCCAGATACATCAAGTTCCAACCGACGCCCACGAACGCCAGTGAGACATGAAAGCCGAACAAGGTTTGGTCGCGCATCGCGAGCACGCAGCTCAGACCCAGTATCACCAAGCCGAACATCGCGATTCGGAGCGCGCCGAAATGTACGATCAACTTACCCGTGACGAGGGATGGGGCGAACATCCCGAGCAGATGCCACTGGATGACCGACGCGGAGTGCGACGCGTGAAAGCCGCATCCACTCATTGCCAAGGGGCTCGCCAGCATCACCATCGCCATGACGAAGTAGCTCATCGTGCAAAGCACGACCGCGCTCAGCGCGTCGGCGTCCAAGCGCGAGAGCGAGCCCAACCACGTCGCCGTAGCGGGCGGTGTGTTGGTAGGGGCCGTGGACATGTGCTCCCTCGCTGGGCGGCTATTGGAAGAACGCTCCGTGAGTGGGGCGAGCGCGAGGATCGGTAACGATACGAGGGCGAGCCCCGACAACACCACGTACGAGCCGAGGTAATCCAGCGCAAACAAGTGCAGGCTGCCGTTCGCAATGTACTTGCTGAAGAGGGCCGACAACACCCCACCGTTGAGCACCCATGCAATGGCCGTGCTCTTGTTGGCCGCCTCGACCGAATCCGCTGCGGCATATCGGTAGTACATCGCTGTTGCTTGAAAAAGGCCGATGAACGTCCCCGAGAAACAGAACAACACGAAGCTTTGAGCCTGCAGGGCCGCCGAGGCTAGCGCACCACCGGCCGCTCCCGACACGGCCCCGACGATGAACAGTCGCCGGTAGCCGTACTTGTCGAACAGCTTGGGCAGAAACAGCACCAACGCAGCGGTCGTGCCCATCAGGAACAAGTACGGCACCGTCGCCAGGCTTCGGTCTGGTGCGAGACGCTGGGCAACGAGGGAGTTGAACGCCAAGTTGATGGCGATTACCGCCATGTACAGGAACTGGCAGAGACTCAGGATGACCGAACTGGGTGACATGGTGAGACGGGGCTGGGTGGCTACTGCTGGACTTCACTCTCGAGTCAACGGATCGTGCCGAGCGCAGCTCGCAGTTGAGCGCGAGCTCGATGCAGGCGCACCTTGACGTTGGCTTCGCTGAGCCCCAGCGCACTCGCACACTCCTGCACGCTCTGTTGCTCGAGCTCCCGCGCGACGAACACCTCACGGAGTTCGGGCTGCAGCTCGCGCACCGCGCCCACCACGCGTTCGAGCAGCTGCGACTGGCTCGAGGCTTGCTCGGGGCTCGTGAACGGATCCGTCAGCGAGTCCGTCGCGCCAAACACCCAACGCCTCGCTAGTCGCTCGTATTTGGCGCATTCGTTGCGAACGATGGTGAACAGCCACGTCGACAAGCGCGCAAGACCCGAGAAGCCGTCGAGTTTGAACGCGATTGCCGTCATGGCGTGCGAGACTGCGTCGTCGGCATCGGCCGAGGATCGGCACACGCGCGCCGCGAACCGCCGCAGATCCGGTTCCGAATCTCGAAGCAGCAGGGTGAGCGCGCTGGCGTCGCCCTGCTTGGCTCTTTCGGTGAGAGAAGGCGTTTGCCTCATGTAGCCGCGTGGTCTTTCAACTTTCGGCCCGCAAAGTAGCAGGCGGGGCAGAAGCCCACCACGCCGGTAAGCACCAACATCGCGCCCGTTGCTCCCAATCCCCAGCGCCACCAGGGCTCGAGGTTCAGTAGCACTGCAGCCGCCCCAAATCCCGCCGCGCCCAAGAGCCGAAGCCCGCGTTCGGCCGTCGGAATGTTCTTCGTGTAGATCGCCGTTCGAAAAAACTCGCCCATCTTCCATTCTCCTG
Source organism: uncultured bacterium (assembly GCA_966249405.1). Lineage (GTDB taxonomy): Bacteria > Myxococcota_A > Polyangia > Polyangiales > Polyangiaceae > SZUA-265. Next base: position 26,881 of record CBINDO010000029.1, read on the forward strand.
GTTTCGGCCGCTTCGTTCAGCGGCACCCCATGAGAGTCGCGAGCGCTCGAAAGGTTACGACGCGCGTGAAGATTCTGGAAGCTCCCGGCGATGGCGGACCCGAGGGTCGTTCCGACCACGTCCTCTTCCGACCCTAGACCGGGCCATCGTCCACAGACACGAAAACACGGAGGCACTGCCGTGCGCCGCGGGGGCTGCCACTCGTCAATAACCGCAGGTGAACACCCCCATGAATATGGGGGCTGGGAGTTTTCTCTCGCAGCGCGCTCACCAAGTAGTCCGCGGTGGTCAGCTTCTCATTGCTGCAAGACGATTGCCCAGGCATGGTGCCGTCGTGGCGTTCGACTTGCGTAATACCGACCACCGTGACGCTCATTTGGCGACCACGCCCGAGCGCACCATCCGCCCTGCCCGAGTAGCCATCGTAGAGGACGATCCGACGTTGCGAGAGCAGCTGAGCGAGCTGTTCTCTTGCGGCGCAGAGTTTACGCTCTGCGGCACGGCCGCGACGATTGCGCAGGGCAAACGCTTGTTGGACGAAGCGCCCGACGTACTGCTCGTCGATCTCGGCCTCCCAGATGGGGACGGTGTCGAGCTGATAACGGCAGTCCAAGCAAGCGGCTTGAAGTGTCGTTGTCTCGTCGTCAGTGTGTTCACTCGAGTGCCAGCCGTGATGCGTGCCATCGAGGCCGGGGCCGACGGGTACATCCTGAAGTCCGTCGAAGAGCCTGGCCAGGTCCTCGAAGCAGTCCGAACCGTGTTGCGTGGAGGATCGCCGATCAGCCCGGTGATCGCCCGACACATTCTCGATCGCGTTCGTTTGCCGCGAGCGAGTGCGAAACGCGGTGGTGTGGCGCTGACTCCGCGCGAACTCGAGACGTTGGATAGCCTCGCCCAGGGGCTCTCCTACAAGGAGGTCGCCCACCGTCACGGCGTCTCCTCGCACACCGTGGCCGAACACGTAAAGGGCATCTACAAGAAGCTGGGGGTCAACTCTCGTGGTGAAGCGGTGTTTGCCGCAGTGTCATCGGGCCTGTTACGTCTGCGCTGACGAGGACGACGTGGCAACCAAGTATCTCGACCTCGTCGACTCGTTCGTGCCCTCGTCGGCGACGTCTACCGAAGCGATTGAGCGCTATCGCGCTGCTGTCTCACTCACAGCGATCGGCGTGTTCTTCTCCAGCATATCTGCGGCACTGTACGCGTGGGCGGGGTCGCCGATTGCCGGCTTGGCCGTCTCTGGCATCCCGGTGGGATTATTCGCGGCATTGTTCGCGATTCGTCGCGGGTATTCATTGTCGCGGATCGGCAACGCGATGATGGCGACGACGTTCGTCGCGACGCTGATCGTCGCGGCTCGTTCGGGTGGTCTGTCTTCACCCGCGCAGGTCTGGACGTTTCTGTTGCCGCTGTCGGCCTACCCCGTTTCCGGGCGACGCTCCGCGTTGCTCTGGTCGGTGCTCGCGGTGATTCAACTGAGCGGCTTTTACCTGGTGGATGCCTGGGGGATCCGGTTCCCCAATGACTTCAGCGCCGATGTCCTCTCCGTGCTTCGGATCTCCGGCTATTTGGGATTCTTCGCTGCGCTCGTGATCTTGGTCATGGTCGTAGACAACGTCCGACAAACCGCGGCGAATGAACGGGACCAGGCCAATCGGCAACTGGAGCGTGAGCGCCTGGTTGCAGATCTACACGATGGTATTGGCAGCCAGCTCGGTGTACTCATTGCTTTGGCCGGAAAGGGCCGGCTCGCTCACGACGAGCTCGCGTCCGACCTTACTGCGTGTTTGGATGACCTACGCTTGATCGTCGACTCGTTGGACTACGAGAGTCGTCCCATCGACGTAGCGTTGGCCGACTTGAGGGGTCCACTCCAACGTCGGTGTGAGGCTCTCGGGGTCGAGCTGGTGTGGAGCGTTGGTTTGAGACGTCGAGAGTCGTGGCCGGCAAGTGCGGTGCTGCATGTGTTGCGGTCCTCGCAGGAGCTCGTCTCCAACGCATTGCGGCATGCGCAACCAAAGCGCGTGACGGTCACGGTCACGGACGTCTCACAACGGCCCGATTGGATCGAACTCGTCGTCGCGGACGACGGGGGCTCCAAGTCATCTACCCCGCAAGGCACGTCGGGGCGCGGTCACCACAACCTCGAGGCTCGAGCAGAGCGCCTGGGGGGACACTTTCGACGTGTCGAGACGCCCCAGGGGTCGCGCGCGGTGCTCGAGTTTCCGCGTCCTCGTGCAGAGCTCCGAACAGGTTGAGACGCTGCAGCCCGCAGCAACGGGTTTACCCGTTGGGCTACGAGCGTCAGGCATGCCTCCGTCAGAGCAGGCTCGACCTCAGCGTTTTTTGACGCGGCCCGCTGATGGCCTGCACCAAAGCTCGATAGATCCGTTCCGGTCGCAGGGTTGCGGAAGATTCTTCAGAACGCGCCACAGATCTTGGCGCTGTCGTCCACAACCCTTTGCCATGTGGAGACACCCCTTAATCCGTTTCGCCCTCTGCCCGATTTCAGTTTGTTCTTGTGGGGCGGAGATGCCCACCCAGGGTACGGGCGGTGAGCTAACGGTACCAGCGGCGTCGGTCACAGACCACCCGAGCGTCGCGCAACCCTCCGCGTCGGGCGCCGAACCCGTTGCGACGCCAACGCCAACCGCGATTGCCCCGGAAGAGATCGTCGTGTTGCCCGAGGCGCCGAGCGCTACCCCGGAAACGGAGGAACCCGAACAAGTGCAAACCATGGTGAACGCCGACTGCGCGAGCGCCACCGTTACGGCGACCGACACGACCGTATTGGTACCGGCCGACATCATCATAGCGGTGGATACGTCGTCGAGCATGACGGCGGAGGCGGCCTTCGTGCAAGAAGAGCTCAATCGGTTCTCGCAGCAGATCATCGACAGCGGCGTCGACGCGCGGGTGATTTTGCTCGCGGCCGCTGGCGCTGGCGAGGTCGCTGACGCTGGCGTCCCCATGGGCAACCCGCTGGGAGGCCGTGGGCCTGCAGCGACGATTTGCATCGCGCCGCCGCTCGGGTCCGGTAACTGCCCTGACGATTCGAATCTGCCCTCGTACTTCCACCTGAACCAGAACGTCGGCAGTAACGACGCCCTCAACCTGTTCATCGACACTTACGCGCAGTGGAGAGAGCACTTGCGCCCCGAGTCGCTCAAGGCGTTCTTGATCGTATCCGACGACGACGCTACCGACGCACCCAATGCCTCCGCGGAAGCATTCACCCAAAACGTGCAGGCGCTGGACGGGGCGATGTTTCAACGCTGGAACTTCAACGCAGTGTACTCGTTCACGCAGTGCGGCGAGTTGGCTGCGGCGATTGGTGGCGTCTATCGCGACCTCGTTGCCCAGACTGCGGGCGTGGAAGGCGACCTGTGTGAGCAAGACTTTCAACCCGTCTTCGACCAGCTCGCGACCCAAATCGTGGACAATGCAGGCGCTGAGATCGTGTGCCAATGGGACGTCCCCGCGGTCCCCGAAGGGCAAACGTTCTCTACGGATCTCGTCGAGGTCACGCGACGCGCGAACGCTCAGGGAAGTGAGACACAGGCGCTCAGTCGCGTGCTCGGACCGGCAGACTGCGTGGCTGGCGCATGGCACTTCGACGACAACTACGACCCGACGAGCATCGTCGCTTGCCCGGACACGTGTGAGGCCATTCAGGGTTCCGAGGTCGGCGGCGGCATAGACGTTGCGTTTGGCTGCGAGGTCGTGGAGGGCTGCGCGGCGACTGCCGAAGCCGTTTTGGGGGCGGAAGGCGCTGCCGGAGGCGTCGCTTGCGAGTGGCCGTTACCTTCACCGGACAACCGGCAAGAGCTACTCGACTTGGAGAGCGTCAACGTTCGCTACACGACGAGCACTGGGTTCGGCGTCCTCATGGGACAGGTGCCGGCCGCGGGCGACTGTGCGACCGCTGATCTAGCGTGGTACTTCGACGACCCGACTCAGCCCACGAAGATCGTCGCGTGCCCGGCGACCTGTGACGTGCTCACCGCCAACGGCATCACGACGGTAAAAGCGTTGTTCGGGTGTGAAACGCGGCCCGCGAAGCCGCGCACCTTGTGAGACAGACGAGCGGCACTCGTCGCCGGTCCGTCCGTAGAGCGCAGGTACGTGTTCTCACTCAGCGGCCGCCGGGGTCATGCCTGGGAGTGGCACGAGACCCTGCAATGCGGTGGTCAGGGACGTCGCATGGGGGCTGAAGAACGTGGGCGCAAGCAGCGTGCAGGCGTCTGGTTTGCAGCCCGCGCCGTCCATGCGGTGAAACAGACTGACAGCCGCCTCCTCCAACCACACTTGCTCCCAAAGGTGTGCACCCCAGCCCGCGGCGAAGATTTGCGTCTGCGTGTTGGCCACTCGAGTCCAATACGGCGCAGGCAAGACGCTGAACTTGCGCCGCACGTGGATGAAGGTGTCTTCGATCTGGCCCCGAAACTGTGAGGCTCGTGCTCGTGGAATGTAGTCGCGGTGAATCCGCAGATCGAACAGCTGCATCTCGAGTTCCATCGAACGATAGAGGTAGCCGTTGAGGGCAAACGCTTGGCTCGCGCTCCGCCACTCGGCGTCGGTGTACGACGCGCCACACTCGCTCAACACCGCCCGTTCGAGCCCCAAACGCTCGAAGTAGAGCCCAGCGAGACGCGCTCCGAGGGGTGGTGGGGCCAAGGCGGGATCCTGGCTTTCGTGGCTGAGTGAGACGAGTTCGCATACGCCGGTCGCCACTTGGCCGAAGAGCTTGGCGGCCTCCGGTGCGGTGAGCCACACGGCGGAGCCCTGCGAGGGTACCTCGAACCCACAACCGAGCACTAGTCGAGTGCCATTACCGGTGCTGTCGGCGGTAATCTGCCGTACGTGAGGTTCGGGGGAGAACCACTGCAACGTGAGCTCTTTCTTTCCGAGACAACTGGCGACGGCAGCGGCCCCGACCGGATGCAGCGTAAACGTGAGGCGCGAAGCGGCGGTGGTCGTGTCGATTTCCTCGGTGGGGGCGAGCTGGACGCCGAGTAGACGTTCACACCACGTCGCTAGCACCGCGGTGACGCGCGAAAGGGAGAGCCTGGTGCTCGTAGACCCATCGTAGCCGAATGCTTCTTTCTGGAGCCAGGTCGAGTAGAAGGCGAGATCCCAATGCGAGAACCCGCGTGGGACACCCTTCTCCTTGGCAAACTCCCACAGTCGATTGAGTTCCGCTTCAGCCCGTGACCGCGTGTCACGACGCGTTGCAAGCAGATATTGCTCCGCCTCGTCTGGTGAGGAGATGAGACCATCGCGTAGCGCGTATGCGGCGTAGTTGGGAAATCCGGCTTCGTTTGCCAGGGAAGCGCGCAGCTCCAGGATCTCCTCTACGATCGGCGCGGCGTCGTGACGGCGTGCCTGCGGGCCGTGATCGGATGCGCGGGTAAAGTACGCCTCGTATAACGTCTTGCGCAGGCCTCGGGCCTGGAGGTTAGCCATGGCTCGCTCGTAGCTAGGGCGCTCCAAGCTAATTGCATATCCGGGCTTGCCTCGAGACGCGGCGAGCACCTGAGCCCGCGCCACGGCTTCTGGTGGTAAGCCCTCCAGTTCCGCGTCCGAGTGCACTTCTATCGCGTAGTCTGCGGTTGCCCTCGCCACTTCTTCCACCAAGTGATTGGCGAGTTCAACCAAGCGTGTTCGAATCTTTGTTGCTGGTTCCATGTTATCTCCAGTGGTCATGATACCTGGGTGCCAAGGGCCGGGAAAAGCGTCCACGTCATCCTGGCTGCGCGCGGGCTTTTGCTCTCGCGACCAAATTCGAGAACTGTTTTACCCATGTCGCTGCTCCCCACCCATGATGAGATTGAAGACGCCACGGATCAGCCCAAGTTCGACTTTTGGCGCGGTCCTGAGCTCGCTGATGGGATGAAATGTCCCACCGTGATTCTCGATCTGCGCCAGCGGGGGTGAAAACGTCCGAGCGCGGAATAGGTGAATGCGAAACACCGAATCGCCGGCTCGCGCCCAAGCGTCGTAGCGATCGTCGCGATATAGGTCATCGGGCTTGAAGTCGAAGCGGTCGAAGACCGCGGCCGTAACGGCGGGCCCAGCGTACGGAGCGAGCTCCAAGGCCGGCGATTGGTCCAACAGTGTCGCCCCATCTGGGAGCGCGCTCGGCGTCAGCAGGGTGTTACCGAAGCGCGCGAACACCAACGCGGTGCTGTAGCTGTCGAAGTGCGTGAGGATCACGCGGTTCGCTACGAACACGTCGACGCTGCTCATGGTTTGCTCCCTAGGTCGGACGGCGTGAAAACGATCGCGTGTCCGTCACGTTGGCCCAGCGTTCGAACACTCCGCCAGTGTGCGGCGCCGTTGGCGACGAGCGGACGACTCGGCGTACGCCGTTCTGTAACGATGCTGACAATCCCGACAATCGAAGGTCGGCATTCTACGGTTTGGAACGTGCACCGGCTGGTGGTCTCGCCGCCACCCGCGAGCGGAGTGAACCCGACCGAAACCAACCCCTTAGTTCGGCTGTGTCGACTTGACCGCGGCCCGAGCCGCCTCTTTTCGGTGAGGGGATCCAAGCCGCTCGGCACGGCGTCAGCTTCAGTCGATTGGACTGTTTCATTGCCAGGGTTCGGTTCGATTGAACCGAGCTGCGAAGGCGAACTTCCGTATTCGAAGACCTTCATCGTGTGCCTCTTGCGGTTGCCGCGGTCTCGTTGCCCGAGTTCAGCTCGGGCTGAACCTACCTCGGGATGAAGTCGGCTCCGTGGTTACGGAGCAAGAAGTCTGCCGAGCGTGCGCACGCTCCTGGCTATCGACATCGAACGACACGCAGGATACTTGAGCAAAAAACACTGGTAACCTTCTTCACCCAGAACGCGTCGCACCGCGGGCCGCTTCAACATCGCGCGGTAGTGGGTCTCGCATCGAGTCGGTAACGCGAGCCCGATTCGCTCAGCCCAGAATTCCACGTAGAACAACGCGGCGTCGGCGACGGAAAATGCGCCTGCTACGTAAGGAGAACCCAGGAACATCGTTTCGAGCCGCTGAAAACCTTGGCGCACGATCTGGTGTCCCGCGCCCTCCGTCGCTTTCCGGTCTTCGGCGTCCGACGCATATCTGTCCGCCATGAACACGCGCGTGAAGCCTTCTCCATGGACTACTCCAAGTACGTACTCCATGACTTGCAGTGCGTGGGCTCTCGCATCCGCGGAGCTGGGCAGCAGAGCATGTTTGGGATGACTCTCGGCGAGCCAAACCGCGATGGCGATGAAGTCTGCCAGCACCGCGCCGTTCGAACGTACCAGGACCGGCACGCTTCCCCGCGGATTGAGCGCCAGAAACTCGGGCCTTCGATTATCACCTGCCATCAAATCCACGACGTGAGCTTCGAAGAACAGGTCGAGCTCCTCCAGCAACACGTGGATGCCGGTGCTGCACGAGCCTGGAGTCATGTAGAAAGCCAAGTTGGCCAACGTTCAACCCTCGATTTCCTTCAAGGAGCTCATCAAGTCGCGTGCCGCGCGGACGAGTTCCGAGGCGCCGTAGCTGGTACCCGTCTCGGGATCCAAGATCACCGCGTCGCACTCGCTGGCCAGGACGAACAAGACGCCCAATTGTGCTGCGTGTTCGCGTTGGTCGCCGCCCCATCGTAGCGTCAGCAGGAGCCGACCATCGGACGTACTGCTGCGTTTCCGTTCGAAACCGGCGTCTTCGCCATCGAGCGTGCACGCGACGTAGCCTTCGTGGTCCGGATCCTGCCACTCGTGATCGACCGTTAGCGGCAGGTTCGCACTCTTCAGCGCTGCGTTTACCTGTCCAACGGTCGGTTCGGCGCCGATCGCCAGCTTTGCGGTTTTCGTTCTCGACATCCAGAGCACCCCGGCCCGTGTTGAATCGTTTGACGTAGGCTTTGGCTGAAAGCACGGGGCGTGCCAAAGACGCCGCTGTAGCCTCGAGGGCAGGGGCTACGTCACGTCGACCCACGGGGTGCTGGTGCGCTGTTAGGCAGGCGACCTGGTGGGACAATCTCCGCTGCGCGACGAACCAAGGCAACCAGCTCATCGGCGGTCGCGTCTGCGACCGAGCCAAGCACCACGTGCCGCACCTGACTTCCGGCGCCTTGCAGTAGCCGCGTCGGGTCTGTCAACATGACTCCCCACTCGAAGCCGAGCCTCACTTGGCCGCGGGTCACGGCGATGAACGCGAAGTACTTCGGCGCGTCGTAGCCGATCAGCTGCCAACCTGGGCGCAGGCGTTCCACCGCATGTGGAACCGCCCTCAATACGGTTTCCCGCGTTGCCTCGCACAGGCGGCGTGTCGGGTCATCGGCGATCTTCCGAAGGAACGCGCGAACGTGGGCGTCGGGCGGGTTCGGCATGGGTCTACACTATTCGTAGCGTTTCATCGGTTCGAAGCTCATGACGCCCATGTCGGGAGCATGAGGGTCTGGTGGCTCGAGGAGCTCGAAGTACGACTGGCATTGCGCAGAGTCCAATTCGGCTTGGGCTACGCGAGCCGCCGCGTCCTCGCTCTCGAAAAACACGAGATCTGCGTAACCACCGTGTTTGACCCTGACGAGGATCCGCTCGAGGATACCGGGTTGCTTGCTCACGAAGTTCTCCTGAAACGCGTCCGAAGTTCTGAGCAGTTGAGCTTCGTCCACTCCTGCTTTGAGCCGAATCGGGGCGAGCTGAATGTAATTGACGTTCTTCATGGGGGTCCGTTGTGTGCGCTTCACCCGACGATTCGGGCGTGTCGTTGACATAGGCCCTATTGGTGTCAGAAATTGACACCAAATGCCGCGCGCCGAACGTTTGTTGGAATTGGCCGAGTTGCTACGCGGGCGAGAGGCCACGAGTGTGGCGAGCCTAGCGTTGGAGTTGGGCGTCAGTCGTCGTACGTTGCTTCGAGATCTAGCCTCGCTGCGCGAGCGAGGTTTGCCGATTTCAGGCGAGAGTGGTCCCGGCGGGGGTGTTCGCCTGGAGGGCGACCGCGGGCTCCGCGCCGTGCACCTATCGTTGAACGAGATCGTCACCCTTTGGCTCGGGGCCCGCTTGTCCCAAGCTGCGAGTGACTTGCCTTGGGGAGGCGCCGCCGCTTCGGCGATGGCCAAACTCGCGAGCAGCTTGCCGCTCGCCAAGGCGCGTGCACTTGCGGCGTTGTGTCGCCGCGTCATCGTCGGGCGCCCTGCCAGTGCAAACATCCGGGCCCTTGCAGCGACGCCTCCCAAGGAACTGGTTGCACTATTCGAGGAGGCGTTTACCTCTGGGATTGGTCTCGGTTTTCACTACCGGGACAGGAGCGGCAAAGCAACGGTGAGACGTGTAGAGCCGCATGGCTTGCTGGTGGAGACGCCGGTGTGGTACATCCTTGGTCGCGACGTCGACAAGGGCCAGCCCAGGATGTTTCGGATGGACCGCATCGCGCAGCCACGCTTGTTGCCGGATGTGTGCTTCAAACCCGACGTTCGCGTGATTCAAGAACAACTCCCGGATCTAGAACATTGGCATCCGCTCTCCGGTCGTTGGACGAGCTGACTGGCGGCTAAGAGCAAGACCCGCTCTAACTTGCAGCAGATTCGCGAATTCGAAACCTCGTCTTCAGTTGCTCCGCGCCATGTTTGCCGATCCACACCAGGTGGCGGCCTCGCTGGACCACAGGTTACGGTCGAGACCACGAAGTTCGAACACGTCACCGCTGAGCAGCTGCACCATGTCGACATCGTCTCGACGTGGGGAGAGCTCCAAGTGTAGGAGCGTTTCATCGCCGGACGTCACGTCGAGTTGTAGTTCAAACGGCGCCGCGGCGGGCCAGCTCGGCAGCTGTTTGCCTACCGTGAGTTGCGACAGGTTCGCTAACGCGCGTGACACGGTTTCGTCTGCGACGCGACAGCCCCGTTTGCCGACCAGATTCCATGCGCCTCCCTGCTTGCGTAGGAGAGCACCTCCCTGGTGAGCAGAAACTCGGATCTTATCCGCGCGCAACGCGTCGTGGGATTGCAGGCTGGTCGCCGATGCGCCTGGATGCGGCTTTGGTGCGGCGTGAGACGCACAGTCGTGCTCCGAATGCCCGTCGGGGGTAGGAGGCTGCGACGCCACGAGAGAGGCCGTGGCTTGGCGGTCAATCGCTGGACGCGCGTCGTCATCGTGGCAGGCAGCAAGCGCGAAACCGAGCAAGGCGGACCAACGTCCCATACGGCGGCGATAGTCTACCACTCCAACGTGACGCCTGCGTTCACGATGTTCACGACCTGTTTGGCTTGTTCGTACCGGGGCGCCGAGCCGTCGGCTTGGCTTGCCAGCCTCGGATCGAACCCATAGTGGGCGTTGAAGTAATCGAGTCCGAAGACCACGTTCTCCACGCGGTAGAAAACGCCTGCCGAGATGCCCTGCTGGGACCGGATCAACGGAAAGCCGTCAACCGTGTCTATCGGGATGTCCGTGGCGATGCGGTCGAGGGACGTTTTGCCGTAGCCACCCATCAGGGTTACGTCGAACATCGTGAACGAAGCTTCCGCGAGGATGCCGCTCACGGGGCGAAACCTTCGCTCTTCGTTGGGAATGGAGTCTTGACCGAAGTAAATGGGATTGAAGGGCATCAGGTCGAACGCGTCCATACCCTTGCCGTTGAACCCGGATACGCCGACCTTGAAAGCGCCGAGATAACCGAGCAGACCGTAGCCAACTCCAAAGGCGTCCTGAGAGTAATCCTTGCGGCCGATCACGGCAAACGTCGTGGGGTCGACGACATCGGCACCGATGCCGATCGTTTGGAACATGCCGTTCACGAAAGCCTTGAAGCCCCACCCCTCGGCAAATCGATAGTCTGCAACAGCCTCACCCTCATAACGGGGCGTCTTCATTTGCACCCAGTTGTTGAGTGCAGAGCGTGGGTCGAAGACGCCGACGCTCACTTGGACCGCGTCGAAGAGCTTGGGCGTGGAGTAGGTGAGCTGCGCGCGGAAATCGGGCCACAACGTGCCGAAACCTACGTGACCGCAGGCGCCACCGAAGACCTTTTCGTACGCGCAGGGGAACCCCACGCCATAGGCGTGACCCAGCTCGTAGTTCATGAACAGGTTGCCGCGAGAGAAGAGGCTGAAGTCGCGCCCAGCTCTCAGGCTACCAGCCGGGCCAGCTATGTCGAGGTAAACGGCGCGTGGGTCCATCCACGTTGGGTTGGCTATCGCAGTGGGATCGATGTTTGTGATCTGGAAGCCGATTTCTGCACGCCCCGCGAACTGCAGGCCGAGGTCGCTCTTCTTTCTGACGTTGAATGCGAGAGTCGAGGGGACGTAGCCGCCGCGGATGCGCGTGCGTCGTAGCTTACCATCAGCGTCGGCCTGTCCACCGCTGCTGCTCTCGTTGAAGCCGACCCAGTTGAGGCTCTCCAACCCATCCGGTCGATCGTCACCCCATATGTGCGAAACGAACGCGTTGATGCGTCCATCGGTCGTTACGACCCACTTGTCGGCTTTCGCCAACTCAATTTCAGCTTTCGACGACGAACTCCACAAACCGAATGTCAATGCAAGCAACGCGGTAGCTTGCACCTTGCTGGACCAAGACATGCACAAACCTTTCATTGGCCGAGCGTCGTGACCTTCGTCGCTCGACCATCACAAATCGGCGGACAGATTCTCTGCCGCGCATACTCGACTATCTACTCGTGATCACTTGATCAGGGCTTCGCGGCGTACTGCCCACATGATCCCCGCAGTGACGTGCTTTTTGACGTCCGCGTCTTGGAAGGCGCGACCGGCGTGGCCAATCGACGTATAGAACGATCGGAAGTTGTTCCACTCACGCACGTAGCTCACCGGTCGCGTCCCACCGTCGTCGTTCAACGTAATCCGGCTCAAGATGACGAAACCGGGCTTGGTCGACCATTGATTGCTCTGGTTGAACTTGTACCATTCTTCTTGGCGAGACCACGGGTTGGGTAAACCCTTGACCGCGATGTGATTGGCTTGAGCTGCCTCCCATTGGATCTCGCCCTGAGTGTCGGGCGAAGCAGTATGCCCGTTGTAGTACTGCCCGGTGACCTCGGAGTAAAAGCCCCAGCCGTTCTCCGTGTCGGTTGCCGAATGCACGCCAGCGAACGCACCGTCGTGAGTCGTCATCCACTCTTCGTAGGCGGCCTGCTCTTGTTGTGAGAAGATGTCACCCGTCGAATTGAGAAAGAAGACAATCTCGTACTGAGACAAACCGTCAACCGTGATTTCTTCGTTGGTCTCGGTGAACTTGACCTCGAAGCCCTGTTGGGAAGCGATGGACGTGAGCATCTCCCTGCCTGTCGTGATCGACTCGGCGTGTCGGAAGCCAGCCGTCTTGGAGTAGACGAGCATCTTGAACGAACCAGTGCGCGGAGCATATGGCCCCTCGGGTATCGGCTCCATCGTCTCCGGTTCTGTCGTCGTCTCGGTGGTGGTATCGACCGGGGCCGTGGTGGTCGTAGTTTCGACCGACGTCGTGGTTTCGGGAGTCGTAGCGGAAGTGGTTGGCGCAGGAGGAGGGGCGCCCGTATCGGGCGACGTCGTGGTAGCAGTTGGCGTTGCCGTGGGCGCGGCCGTCGACGTGCTGGTTTCTTCGGTCGTGGTAGGTGTAGGAGGAGCCGTTGGTTCGACGTTGGGGATTGGGGTCGTTGCCGGCGGGGTGACGGACGCCACGGAGTCGCTGGTCGGCGTCGAAGTCATGCTCCCGAGAGCAGCGTTCAGCTCGTCAGCGGACAGCGCATCGGCTCCGCAGCTTGCAAGCGCCAGCGCAGCGACGCACGAGAGGCAGGTGTGTGGTGATGTGAAACGCATTTTGCTCGACCTTTCGGTGTCGACGGCGGTCGACACCATCCATCCTTGTCTGTGGAGCCTGGCTCGTTATCCTACGAAGATCTCTGTCCGATGAATGTGTTGAAACTAGGAATGCAGATGGCACGCCGGACGCTAGGTGTCTGTTGTGACTGAGTATTCAGTATCTGTATGATGCTCACCTGCGGCAGATTGAACTGCAGAGGCTAGGGAAGCTCGATCCACTTTCCGAGCGCAGAAGAGCGCTCGATTGCGTCGAGTACACGTTGATTCTTCAATCCGTCTTCGAAATTGGGGCTGGGGAGCTCGCCTTTGGCAATCGCCATCAGGAAATCGTACACCGTATGAGTGAACGAGTGTTCATAACCGATGATGTGTCCTGGGGGCCACCAAGCGCTGACATACGGATGCTGAGCATCGGTCACCGAGATCGTCGAGAAGCCGCTGAGCGGTCCGGATTCAGTGTAGACTTCTAGCTCGTTCATCCGCTCCAAGTCCCAAACGATGCTGCCTTTGGAGCCGTTTATCTCGAACCTGTTGTAGTTCTTGCGTCCAGGTGCGAAACGTGAACCCTCGTAGTATCCAACCGCACCGTTCGCAAACTTTACTAGAGCTTGCGCCGAGTCGTCGACGTCGACTCTGCCGCGTCCGCTTCCGTCCGGCAATGGACGTTCGTCGACGAAGGTCTTCAAGAGCCCGGATACCGCGGCGGGTTCGCCGACCAGGTAGCGAGACAAGTCCATGGTGTGCGAGAGGATGTCCCCCAGCGAGCCCGAACCCGCTTTTGCGCGCTCTAGGCGCCAAACTCGGGGAAACTCTGGGTCGACAATCCAGTCTTGGAGGTAAACACCACGATAGTGGTGGATCTTCCCGATTCTTCCCTCATCGATGAGCCGTTTCGCCAGGGCTACGGCCGGGCACCGACGGTAATTGTGGCATAACATGTGCACAATGCCTGCACGTTTGGCCGCGTTGTACATCCGTTCGGCGTCTGCAACGTCGTTGGCCAGGGGCTTCTCGCACAACACGGCCTTGCCTGCCTCCGCCGCAGCGATTGCGATTGAAGCGTGGGAGTCACCGGGCGTGCAGATGTCGACGATGTCGATGTCCTTGCGCCGGATTACCTCTTCCCAGGATGTCGCCGCTTCTTCGAACCCCAGGCGCTCCTTTGCGTCGTGAACCTTCTGTGGTGTTCGTCCCACTACCACCTTCAGCACGGGGGTAATCGGCAAGTCCGCAAAGAACCGGCCTACCTGGCGCCAGGCGTTGGAGTGTGTCCTGCCCATGAAGTCGTAGCCAATCATGGCTACGTTGACTTTACGCTGAGTCATTGCTCTTCTCTCTCGTCAGCTTTGGCGTGTCAGGTCCAGTAAGGGATTCGGCCGCGCCCTTGGACCGGGATGCCTTGGGCCGGCAACACGTCGTGATGAAGGGCGTACATGCAGGCCGCCGCTTCGTCGATTCTGCGAGCAAAAGCGATTGAGCCTTTAAGAATCGGTTTCAGGCGCTCCTTGTCTTGGATGCGCGCCCGTGGGTATTCGTGCTCGATGACGAGCGGCGCTTTGGCGATGTCGAGACTCAGCAGTTCTCGAGCCGCTAGTTGATGATCGAGCCAGTCGACGCTGCGATTCTGAAGGTAAGCCAGCGGATCGTGCTTGGCCGTCCCCGGCAGCTCGTGTTCACAGAGTACCGTCTGCTTCTTCCAGGCGTTCAGTTGATCCGCTGGCACCGGGGATGGAGCGCCGCCATGCCAGTCGCCACGCTGTACGGTTTGGCCGCCGTACCCCCAAGCGGAGACGCCTTTGGCATCGATCACCTGACCTTTGACGTGAAAGCCCGAGATCAAGAACGCGTACCCTTCGTCCTTCAGGTATTGAAACATCGACCGGGTGTCTTGTCCCATCAGGATTGAATGCGACGGGTCGTAGTGGATGCGAAACTGATCACCCACGCCGTGTTTCTCGCAGATCTTGTGGAGCGCAATCCATATTGCCGGCGTGTAGCCGATATTGTTGTGGAAATTGTCGCCCACGGTCCAGCCGGGCATGGGGCACTGCTCCACGCGGTATTCTATGCCGCGGCTCTTAGCTGCCTTCAGCAACGGAACGAACGTTTCCTCGAAGAGGACGAGGTTCTGATCCATCGAAAGCTTCTGGTTCCGTCCGATGAAGCCACAGATCGCCTCGACGCCGAGCATCGCGGCTGCATCCATCATCTTGATGACGAACGCGTGCTTTTTGGCGCGCAGCGCCGCATCGTCGTGCAAGAGGTTGTCAAAGAAGGCGATATCCGTGATTCCCACGCGACTCGACTCGACGGCCCCGAGGATACGCTTGGCGCGCTGCTTATCCAACGGTTTTCTGAGGTCCAGCGTATTGGCGACTGGATCGAGCATGGCTTCTGGCGGCACGTCGGCCTCCGACGGGTGCAACGCCGTAGACAGCTGGATGTTCGGGCTGTCCAGTTCGCGAGCAAACTCCAGCCAATCTTCGATGGCTCGATCGGGATCCTCGTCGCGTATCGTTCGAGGCGTTAGTTCCTGGAGCGCCGCCGTCAGGACGCTCATTTTCATGAACTTGGGCTCGAATGGAATCGTTCTCATAAGGCGCTTCTAGAGTGGGATGTGGTTGCAGCTTGCGACCGCTCGACGACAACCGACCAGTGAGCTGCAGGGTCAATCGCCCCGGGAGGGAAGCTCATCCGCTCCGGGAAGTGTTGGGTTACCCAACAAGCCCTCTCGTCTCGCGTGTTCACGTTCTCAGGGCTATGCGTCGACGGCGGACGAGTTGGCCTTGCCGATCTCAGAATTCCAGTGCCTCGCTGTAAACAAACACTGAGACCGGACGTGGGGTAGGTCGAAGGTCGGTGGACCGAGTTCGTGTTGGCTCATGTGAACCTGACGCCGTGCGTCACTTCGAGATCGTTCACATGGAGTGACGGACTGCGCGTCGACTTTGCATTGTTGCACGTGTGTATCGCTGAACGCGACTTGTACACCCGAGGCAATGATGGTGAGTATGAATCGATTGGGCTCCGATGGCGCTTCATGCGAAGGCGCTGGCGACGATACTTTGTGCGAAGTGGACTTGGTTCAGGCGCACGCGCCTGTTTTCCATCGACACGCGTCGATACCGTCTCGGCAGTGGCTTCATCTCCGAAGGGAGGTGAGACGCGAGCTTCGTCAGTCGGACGTGCGTGGTGTTCGTGCCAGATACGCCGGATGCTGCTTGGTCGCGGCGCTCGCTACTGCATGCGGCTCCGCTGAAAACTCGGCCGATGAGTGGAGCCCATTGTCTCCGAGCTCGAGCACGACGGCACCAACGTCGATGTTGGAAACGATATCACCGACGTCCACGGTGACTTCACCGACAATGACGACGTCGCCAGCGCCAGCGACGACGACCGCGTCGACGGTGACCGGCACCACGACAGCGGAAACCATGGAGCCCGATCCGATCCTGGAAGCGCTACCAGTTACGCAGATGCGACTACTCACTCGCGGCGAGTATAAGAATACGGTCAGCGATCTGTTACAAGTCGACCCGTCAGAGCTCGTTTTACCCGACGACACACCCATCGCTGGCTTCGGTACGGTGGGAGCAAAGGCTGTCACCGTGAACGAGGTGGCTGCGGAGAGTTACGAGAAGGCCAGTCAAGCCATCGCAATCTCGACCTTCAGTGACGCAGCGCGTTGGGAGCAGGTCGTGGGCTGTCAACCGCAAGCCGATTTGAGTGACTCGTGCGTCGACTCCTACGTCAGGAGTTTTGGCAGAAGGGCGTTCCGCCGCGTATTGACGGATGAAGAGGTCTCGACTTGGGTCAACCTTGCGCGCCAAGCTGCAACCAGTGGCGAAGAGCCGAGCGCCGAACTCGGGTTGGCTGCATCCACCGCGGGCATCCTGCAGTCTCCGAACTTCCTCTATCGTGTCGAAGACGCGGCACCTGACCTCGAGCTTGGGCGCATTCGGTTCGACGGGCTGTCGATGGCTTCGAGGCTTTCTTATCTCATCACGGGTTCTGCACCTAGCGACGAGTTGCTCGACGCGGCCCTCGCCGGCGAGCTCGACGACGCGGAAGGCGTACGCAACGCCGCGATGCAGATGCTGCCCAACGCGTCGGAGCACATGGTGGAGTTCTTCACGGAACTGACCCAACTCGAACTCGCTCGCAAGGTCGAGCGCAACCCTGAACTCTTCCCCGGCGTTGATGACGAGTTGAGGAGCGCCATGGTGGAGGAAACCGAACGCTGGTTGAGTGAAGTCGTGCTCGCGCCGGGGTCGGACTTCCGAGAGTTCTTCACGAGCCGCACCACGTTCGTCAATCAACAGCTCGCTCAGTATTATGGCCTGCCGCAGGGTGGCGCCGACTTCCAGCGGGTAACCCTCGGCGATGAAACTGGGCGCGCGGGGATCATGGGGAAGGCAGGGTTTCTGATGGCTCAT
>CBINDO010000030.1:0-43757 GCA_966249405.1 uncultured bacterium
TTTCCGCAACCTCAGCATCAACAACGGATGCGGTGCTGAACTGGTCGGTCGCACTGCCGTCAATGGTCAGCAAGGGATGCCCGCTGCCCGCGTCCACTTTGCTAGTAGGCGGAATCGTAGTGAGTGGCCTATCCTCGTCGCCCGGCCGATAGTCGGGCAGCCCGCTGGCATCGATGTAGATGGACGCGCTGCAGTCGCCGGATACTGGGTCGCAGGTTTTGTCTTTCGGACATGTCGATAGCGCCTCACCATCGACGAGTTCGACTTTGTCCGTACAACGAGCGGACAAAACGACGGGCAGCGAGACAACTCGGTCAACCGGAATCTGAACGACGATCGCGTCTCTGCGATCGAGGGGCACCGTTCGCTTTCCGCCGGACACTTGCCAACCAACCACTGTGATGATGGCTTGTCCCGTCTCTTGTCCCCTCGGTACGATTGCGACTGTTGTGGGAATCTGTGCCTCCTGAGGCACTCGGTAAACGTTGGAGAGCAGCGTCTTGTCTTTGGACTCGACCTTGATCTCTAGTTCACCAACTGCCAGGGGGCCGTCGCGCTGGACAATCAACATGAGGCCGCCCTTGTCGTCGCACGAGCACAAGGCGATCGCCGAGACAGAAAGCGTCTGAAGGGCCCGCTCGAACGGTCGTACGAAACACTTCCGAAGACCACCAACCACAGCAGCTCCCTTCACGCTCGCAACTGTCACGGCAGATACACCGTGGTCAAACTTCCAGTTGGCCCATCAGACTCCTCTGGCCGAAGGAGAAGATATCCGCCAATTCCCGCGACGGCCAGCACCGTGCCGCCCGCAAGCCAGTACCAGGTGTGAGAACGCTCATCTTCCAAGACAACGTGCAAGGTGCGACTGGAGCTCGAGTCCAAGTAAACGCTCCGCTCATAAGTAACCTTCCCTGAAGCCGTAACGCGGACGATGTGTTTGCCAGGAGTCAACGCGCCGACCCAGGCGTGGGAGCCGACGACTTTGCCGTCGATGCTAACAACGTCTTCTACGCCGGCGGTCGTGACTCTGAGCTCAGCATGCTTGGGCCGAGGCTTGGCGACAGGTCTCGCCGACAAGCTTGCATCGAGCACAACTTGGCCACCCCCGACAATGTCGAGCCGCTGTGAACGTGAGTCGAATCCGGGTTTGCTTATTGTGATGGTGTGAACCCCGAGATCGAGCCTGAGAGGCTCCGCCAAGGGCGCCGTGCGCGGCGCGTCTTCGTCCACGACGATGTTGGCCCCGTGCGGTGCATTGGTAATCCACACGTACGAGAACAACGCCTCGAGGGCTGCCAATACCTGTCCTGCGTCGAGGCGCTCCTGTGGCGGCAACTCCTTTGCGTCGTCGAGATGCCGCTGTATGTAGCGCGCCGCGCTCGCATAGTGATGCTGGTGTTTCTCACACACGGCCATGTTCCAGAGAAGACGGGGATCGTGAGACAACTCATGAGCGCGACCAAACTTGGAGAAGGCCCCGTGATAATCACCAGTATTGAAGAGCGAGAGAGCTGAGTCGTAGGCGACCTTGGCTTCTCCAGTGAGTGTCTCCTCCAGAGCGCTCGGCTGACCAAAAGCCGGCTCCGAGGTGAGCAAGCAGTACGCCACGAGGATTGATGCAGGGCGCAGTAGGGTCATCACTTCAACTTTAGGTTTTCCAGAGGATTAGCGCTCCGGGATGCAGCAGCGGGGAGGCGGTCGTCGTTGGCATCTGGCGTTGAGGCCGGCTCAGGCTGAGGGTTACTCTTGCTTGCTGCGGGAGGCGGCTTTGGTGTGGGCAATGCCAGCGGGGGGCGCTTGACGGCAATACCGACGCTTGGCACATTGATCACCGTGGGTGCTCCCGTTGTACTTGGCGGGAGCCCAGTGATGACCGGCGCACTTGCAGCTTCTGGAGAGACGGGCGCTTTGGGGCTGCCCTTGAAGAACGTTTCGACAGTCGCTCCGCGTTCGGGTGGTTCCTTCTCCACGTCCGTGCCGGTCGGTGAAACGCTAGACACGGTCGTTGCCACTAGCGGTTGACCTTGATGACCCACAAACCACGCGAGAGCTGCGGTTGACGTCAACAGCGCCGCGAGCAAGAGCGGCCAACGTCGGGAGGGTGCAGCCTTCGCGGTGTCGGGGCGCGACCAGCTCGATTCTGTTGCGTTGGGTTTACGCTCAGCCGAGTGTGGCCGATCTGGCAGGTCCGCCGTCCGTGTATTGGCGTTCGACGGCAAGTCTCCGCGGCCACCTGAGTCGGTCGCCAGTGCTGGATAGCCACTCTCGCTGGGTTTGACTTGGTCAGCGAAAGGCTGCAGGGCGCGCATCAACTCGCTGACTGACCCATATCTCGCCTCGCGTTCCTTCTCGAGACAACGATGGACCACGCCCTCCAACAAAACACTTGCGTCTGCTCTAAGTGCCGTTAGCAAAGGTGTAGGAGACAGCGCGATCTTCAACGTCAACTCTGGAATGGTATCTGCCCGGAAGGGCACCTCCCCCGTCAGCAATTCGAAGAGCACCGCCCCGAGCGACCAGATGTCCGAGCGCTCATCGACGCCCTTCGACGATTTCATCTGCTCGGGAGACATGTAGAGCGGCGAGCCCAGAAACGCCGTCGTCTTGGTCACGCTTCCGACTGCATCGTTCGCCACCTTGGAGATGCCGAAGTCGAGCACCTTGATGAACGGAAGGCCTGCCCCCGTGTGCGTAACGAACAGATTGGCAGGCTTGATGTCGCGATGGACTATGCCGACTCGATGTGCCTCGGCGATGGCGTCACAGACCTGAAGCATGAACGTGGCAGCTTGCTCGATGGAAAGTCTTCCCTTCTGTCTCAACCAAACCTCGAGGTCGACCCCCTCGAGGTACTCCATCACCATGCAGGGGCCACCGGTCTCCAGCGATTCCACGTCCATGACGCGGGCCACGTGCGGATGATCGATCCTTGCCGCCGCCCTTGCTTCGCGCCAAAACCGCTCGACCGCAACTGGGTTCTCCAGCGCTTCGCTGTGCAGGAACTTTAGCGCCACCCGGCGACCCAAATTTAGATTCGTCGCCTCCACCACGAGGCCCATACCCCCACGACCCAGTATCCTCTCCACGCGATACTTATTTGCCAACACTGTACCGGGTGTTACCGTCACAAGATACCGTACCAAGGTTACGTGTGTGTTCCAAGTCGGTTCCGGGTAAAAGGTAAGCATCGACCCCAACGACCGGAGGCACACCCTCTCGGCGGACGAATCTTCCTGCACCTGTGTCGTCGGCGTCGGGTTAGTTCGGAAAAAACCTAGCGCCTTGACCGATTGCCTTCAGACCAAAGTTTTCTTGCAAGGAGTATCCGCCGCATGCCCTCTTCGATCAGGGAGATTGCTGCCGCCGAGTTACTAGCGGGCCGGACGCGGATTGGGGATGCCCACATGCATGCCCGGGCGCTTCCGGCTGATAGCAGGTACCTGCAAGCACAGCTAGGCCCGGCTATCGCGAATCACCGCGTCACGCGCAGCCCGCTGACACGCGATCTTCGTTTACACCGCGTACAAGGTTCCATAGCATTCAGTGATGGGGGTGTCAGTGGACGGAAGCGGGAGCGACAATCTGCGGGCGTCGCAGGAGGCGCCAAGAGTAACTTGGCGCTTTCCTCGACGTCCGGGGCGCTCGGGGATTGTCGCAACCGCGACGACATCCTTGTTTGCGATAATCGCGGTTGGTGTGGTTCTGCTCAAGCCTCAGCTTGAGTTTCAAGACGCCGTCGCGTTGTGCTTTGTTGCCGTTCTCTCGCTTGTGATGGCGAGCTTCTCGTGGCAGTATTGGGCCGAGCGTCGGCTATCAGCGTTGGACTTTTCAGCAGTAAGCTGCCAGTTCTGCACGGCCGAAGGACCGTCGGGCCTTGAGTGTCAGCACTGTAAGGCTCTCAATTGGGAGGCTCTACGCGCGTGCTCGAGTAAGCGAACACTCCTCGCGGGGTGGCTCTACAAGCACGGTCTTCAAGCTGGTGCCGGAACAATCTCCGCCGTTGTTGCGGCAGCTGGTTCCATATGTGTGGGGGCGTTCACTCGCGATGAGGCGAAGCGCGATGCTCGCCTGGAGACGGCGAAGTCCGCGCTCGACGCGGGGAATCGATTTCGCGGGGCCTTGCTACAAGTCGAGTCGACCTGCAACGCACCACGGTCAAGTGACTGCCAAGGCCTGATTAAGGACTTTCGCGAGAACTTTTTTCGGTACTCGCGGGAAGCTCCCGAGTTGGTTTGGTGCTTCAGAAAGAATGTCTGCCAAGACGTGCGCCCTGTACAAGGTAAACGCCTGCGGAACCTATGCGCAATCGCCGACGACTTGGCGAAAGATTCTGGAGTTGTCGACGAGTTGAACAAATCCTTCAGAGCATATACCAATGCTGTGGCGCAGTCCAAACCTGCTGATCCCCAGGGCACGAAGCAACGTCGTTGGATAGCCAACGTCATATACGAAAACGGACGCACAATTCAATGCATGCTCAACGAAGTCATGTACAGTGTCGAGTACTTTAACGAGGAAAAGCCCTTTGGAACCCACCTGAAATGCGACGACGAAGGGCGCACGTGGTTGCGCATCAATGATGCCGAACGCACGCCACAATCCGACGACGAACTACAGTGGCAGCTTTGGCCGTCCCTGTAGCGCTAGCCCCTGGCGAGCTTTCGCTTCAACGGTCCATCCGGTTGCGCTGACGGCCACGAAAGACCTGCCGCCCCCAGTCCATGTGCCCGTAGCCTACCACAGATCTACTCCCATCGCCTCACGCGCAGCCCACTGGCACGCCGCGATCCCCTCGTCGCGCGCAGCAACCGAAAAATACATCTCGCTGGTGCCGATGATCTCGTGGTTGGCGTTCTGCAGCACCAAGTACGGCTCTTCCCAACGCGACCACGCAGCCTTGAAGTCCTCACCAACGGAGAAGCCGTGCGCACGGCAGCGCTGTCGATACAATCCCTGCGAGGGGACCCATGCCAAACAAAAGCAGCGCCGATCAGACACGGTAGCGGTCGCAGAAAGCAACTTGTCGTTTCACCGTATCACGCCAAGGCAAAGTACCGACGTATTGGAGCATGGAATGCTTCCACCAGTCGAATCCTCGCACAAGACACGCCAAACTTGCGGGTCGAGCGAAGTCGGAGTTATGCTGCACTTGCACGGAGTCGGGCGCCTCCGTGAGTCAAGTTTACGTCGTCTTGGCGGCTTCCCGCGCGCCAAGTTACCGACTAGTAGTCTGTCGGTTTTGTGCGATTTTCGGCTGAAGCGCGCCAACCACATACATGGCGCCGCGACCATACCAAAGCGGCGGTCTCGGTTGGCACCACGAGGTTAATCGCCGCTCGCTGAGCACTCGGCTTCAACGGTCCAGCTCCCGGGACCTCGCCCGAGTGTTACCCGACGCTTACCGGTCGTCCGTCACCATCGCATCGCGCGCCGCCCGCTGACACGCCGCAATCCCCTCGTCGCGGGCCGCGGCGGACGAATACATCTCGCTGGTGCCGATAATCTCGTTGTTGGGGCTCTGCAAAACAAAGTACGGCTCTTGCTTTCGCGACCACGCTGGCTTGAAGTTGCTGCGAGATTGAGAGGCCGTGCGCACCGCTTCGATGCCGTTCTTGGCTGCCGCTAGTGAAGTATACGTCTCGCTCGTCAACACTACCTCGTGGTTGGTGGCGCGCAGCGTGAAGTAGATCTGCCCGTCGTCGCTGTTCTGGATCAAGAAGTCTGCTTGGTGATTCGTCACTGTGGTCTCCATTGTTCGAGTTCAAAAGTGGCTGGCATGAGGTGTCGCGTCTCCGCTACTCCGCCCCGACTTTCGTCGCAGTACCGTCGGCTGGCGGCGATACGCCGCTCACCGAACGCGCATCATTCGTCTCGTCCGTCTGGGGCTCCGCCACGCCAACATCCGCTTTCGACGTCGCAGCCGCAGCGTCCACGTCATCTTCCGTCAACCGCTGGCGCACCCTGCGGATCTCCGCGGGCGTGAGCGGACCTCGCAAGTACGACATCGCCCAGCGCGGTTGTAGTAACACGAGGTCTTGCTTGGCGCGCAAGTTGCGGACGAGGAACCAGCGGTTCTCTAGCTTCTTTACCCACTGGGCCAGGTTGGCGGCGCTTTTGGCTCCGCCGCTCTGACTCATCGCTTCGACGACGCGCGCGCGGTCGGCGTCGGTTTGCAACCTGCCGACGTACCAAAGGCTGGCGTTGGAGAGGGCCCGGTACTCGAGGTCCATGGGGTTCTGGGTCGCGAGTACGACGCCTACCCCGTAGGCGCGCGCTTG
The DNA here is from genome assembly GCA_966249405.1 of uncultured bacterium. Lineage (GTDB taxonomy): Bacteria > Myxococcota_A > Polyangia > Polyangiales > Polyangiaceae > SZUA-265. The sequence goes on from CBINDO010000030.1 coordinate 6,282, forward strand.
TTTGAGCAGCAACATCAAGGGTTGCTTCGTCGGCGGCTTGGCGGGGTGAGGCGGCAGGTAGCCGTAGACCTCGTCGAACACGAGCATGGCGCGTAGCTCTTGAGTGCCGGGCAAGCTGCGCACCCAGCTCAGGAACTCCTCCAGGAGCACGCCAAGCACTAACGCGCGGTCGTCGTCATCGAGGTGGGCCACACTCACGATCACGAGCGGCGTTTTGCCGTCGGCGCGTTCAGAAGAGGGCTTCATCCACTCGCCGATGCGTAGCGCCGCGCCTTGACGCCAGTTGACGAAGGTGGGCGACACCAGCAAGGTGTTCAGCGCCGCGGCCAGATCGCCGCGCGCTTTGGGCGTGATGTAGCTGTCGAGCGGCAACGAGCCAACGATGAGGATGGGCGGCTCCACGAGATCTTGGAGCAGCGCGCCGATGTCGCACGGCATGTCGCGATCCATGCGGCGCTCCACCAATACGGAGAGCAACGCATGGTCGCGGCTGCGTGCCGCATCTGGATCGCGACCCACTAACCGAAGTAGTAGAGAAATCGCGGCAGATACCGACGCACGGGTCCCCTCGCGGTCTATGTGCCAGCTGCCGTTGGGTTGCTCCAAAGCAGACAGCACGTGCAGGGGCTCTCCGGAGGTGTGGCCCGGGGTTATCACGCGGATATCTACCTTGCTGGTGAACTCCTCCACTTCCCGCAAGCCGAGACCCCAGCTTTCGAGCATCTTCTTGCGCTCGCCGGCTAGAGCGTCGGCCAGTTGGGAAACGCTACGGGTTTCGCCCGGCGGCTTTTGCACCCATGGCACGAAGCTTTCGGGGTCGAAGTCGTCGAAGACGAGCCCGAGGTTGGTCATGTCACCTTTGACGTCGATGACGAGCAGCGGGACGTTGCTGCGCACCGCTTCCTCGAGCATGACGATGAGCCCGCCCGTCTTGCCCGTACCACTTGCACCAACTACGATCCCATGAGTGGTGAGGTGGTGGGTCGGCAGCGTGTAACGCCCTGGCGCCTCGCTGGTACCAAACGGATACGAACTGCCGATGTACATCTGTGACTTGCTCACGACCTGCCCCCTCATCTGGATTGCACCCCATGGCACGCTGCGTGGTAGCGACGGTTACCTGTCGTCTTCCGTGGTACGGAACGGCACGCCCGTGGGCAGGCCAATGCCGTTCGCAGTAGCGGCGGCCTGCGCTATGTTGCGGTTGATCGCGGCAACATCCGCGCCATCGCTCACAGCGGCAATGTTCGTTACGCCGCTCGCCACTGGAGCCGCGTCGGGAGCGGCGATCTCGCCTTCGTCGATGTCTTCCTCCTCCTTGCGGCGGGAGCTCTTCGGAAACAGCGTCGGGATGTACTTGTCGGCGTCCTTCTGACGGCTGCGCCCATAACGAACGGCGTCCTCCAACTCGCCGAACTGCTGGACCAACAACGCAAAGTTCTTGCGGCGCAACAGCTTCACGTCTTCGGCCGCGTTGGGGCCAAATTCGCGCGTGCCGAGCTCGACGAACAGCTCGTTTGCCTTGGAGCGGGCTTCCACCAACATCTCCCGCGTGAGCAGCTTGCACGCGACGTAGTCGAAGTGAGTGAGCAGCATCTCGGACAACCCCATCACATCGTATCCCAATGCGTGGTGATTGTTGGTGTGTCGCAGCGCGGCCAGGTCGGCCTCGGCAACAACCTCGTTGGTAACCAAGACCTGCCCAAACGCTTGAAAACGCGCTCGGCGTATCGTCAACCAATCGATCAAGATGGTATTGGTGCTGCGGCGCAAGACGCGATACTTGGCCTGCAGAAAGTTGAGCGACAGCGCCGTCACGGTGAGGACCGCGAGGTTGCGCTTGAAATCGTAGTTGGGGACCGCGACGATCAACTCGTCCATGACCGGCTCGAGGCGCTTGGGCATGCTCAGCGCAGTCTGCGTCACTATACCAACGTCCGCGTTGATGACGGGCGCTGGCGGCTGTTTCTCCAGCGCCGGCAACGTGGCATCGAAAGCCTTCGATCCATCGTGAGAGTTGGTCGCCTCGGTGGTGGTTTCGGTCGCTTGATTGTTGTTGGACATGGCTACTCTCCTCCTCGAGCATTGCGGGTACGTGTGAACCATACGCACCAGCGGCGCCGTTCATTCCCCTGTGTGGTCAAGCGGAGTATGCGAATCGAAGTTCGGGATGCCAGAAGAATTTTAATGTCCCACCGCCAACTGACCAACGGAGAGACATCGGAAGACGAGCTAAACTGTCAAACTCGCTTCGTTTCACCATTTGCCACCGCGGGGTTACTTTTTGATTGCGGTGGGTAATCTCGCGGAAGCAGCGGCGTCGCGAGAGTGTTTACTTGCGCAACGGGTTCCAGCTACGGCTGAACTGGCTGCCGAACAAATGACTATGCACGCCGCCTCAACGTTCGTTTGGCTCGCCCGCGTGCAACCGACGGTCGGGATGCGTGGTGTGGGCGGGCACCAGCGCAACGTTCATGCCAATCGGGGAATCCGGGCGCGGCGGTTCGGCTGCGCGGTTAACGGGGCCGTGAAAACGATGACGAAGCGGCTCTAGCCGGTGGCGTCCGACTGGAGCTTCGGCCGAACTTGAGGCGAACCTGCGACCGCGCGTATGACTCACGGCGCGGAAAGTTGCCGGCAACTTTGCGTCCATTCTTCGATGACAGAGGAGTTGCCGGCAACTTCGTCCGATGAAGCGAATACCGAAATAGTTGCCGGCAACTTCGTTCGCATTCCCGAATGAAAAGTGGCGTGGCTAGCAACCCCCGCGTTCATGCCTGGCTGGCGCGCACGTTGCCGGGAACTCTTTGGCCATTTCCGGATGACAGGAGTGTCGGCCACGACGCACCCGCGCGTTCGGTACAGTAAAAGGCGTGAACTGGTGCGGGTTGACGGCATCGTTGAAGGGCGCGGCGGGTCTCCCGTGCCGCCGCCAGAAGTCCTAGATGACCGTCCTTGCCAAGCGAGATGGGGAGACCCTCTGGTTTGGCCGCTTGGAGTTGCGCGCGACACTTCGCGCCGTTCGGAGCAAACGGAACCGGTCAGAGGCGGCGCTTTGGTCGGTCCTGCTTCGCCCCTGCGTGCCAGAGCCAGCGGCAAGCTCGCAGAATTGACGCGCCGCAGCGCGTTTCACCGCAAGAGACCATCAGCGCGAGGCTCGGAAGCGGCGGCGTCTCTTGAAGTCGGGGTCTTACGAGAAGATGATGTTTCAGGAGCCCCCGATGAGAGCCAAACCGCCTGGCGACGTAGCTACCGGAGCGAAAGTCGATGGTCGCGCGCCGCGGTGGTCCGTGTCCGAGTGGCTCGTCGTAGCTGCGTCGGCGCTCAACGCGTTGTTCGCGACGTTGTCTCTGCCGACAATTTTGCTCGCGCCGCTACGAGGTGATCACGACCTTTGGTCCAAAGAGTGGTTCTCGAGTGGGTGGCTAGGGCTATTGGCGCTAAGCGTTGTCGGTTCGCTCGTCGCCACCTTACAAGGGCGGTGGGAGATTCTGCAGCGGGTCGTGGTCGGGGCAGCGCTGATGGAGCTAGTCTGGCTCGTGTGTGTCGTAGCGCAGACCGCCGGTACCTAGACGCCTTCTCCTTAGTTGGAAAGCTGGCTGGTGGCGACTCGGCGTCCGCTGTTGGGGGCCCCCATTCGGGCGCTCAGTCAGTTGAGCTGTTGGGCGTGTTGCAGAAGCAAATCAGATACGGGCTTTCTGATTTTCTGATGGCTCGGCAATCGAGGTGCTGGAGGTTGGGTTTGCCGGTCGCGTCGTGGCCCAGCACTTGGCCCTGCTTGCAAGGACGGGGCAACAGAACGCTCCTCTCTTCAGGCAAACCAAGACGCTGTTCGTACCGCGCTAAGCCAGTTTCCTGCGTATTACTCTCGGAAAGTAGGCAACAGAGTTCGCAGATAGATCGCCGGAGCGCGCCGATGACGCTACTGCGTCGAAAACGAACTCCCCACATCTCTCACGCAGGGCGGGTCAAACGGCAGCAACTGTTCCTTCTCGTAGCCTGAAAGGAAACGATAGCTCTGAGGCGGTTGAAATCCGGGCCATCGTTCGCGCAGCACCTCAAGCGAAATCGGCTGCTTCAAGGGGACCACGCGGCAGATGCCGATTGCACACGCGATTCCCGCGCCGCGAAAGTATGACGCATACTCGCGAAGTGTGAGTCCGGCAAATGCGTTCACATCACGCCAAAGCTGGGGAGGCGATTTCGTCGCGGTGGTCGACACCTCACCCATACCGACCAGCGCCATGGTTGGCGCTGAAGCGTATATCAACACAGAGTCGCCAGGATTCGCGGCCACACGTACGCGACGTAGCTCAACGGTCTTCTCGCCCCGAAGGATGGCCGACGCATATTGGGGCCGAATGGAGAACAGCACTGTTCGGTGCACTGGGCCACTCTACCGCACCTACCGGTCGAGGCCAAGACTGAGTAGGTCAAAGAACGCCCCCTCTGGTATCTCCATGGGGGACTGCGGTGCGGAAGAAAGGGGCCCCTGAGGGTATAGCTTCGTGAACTTCTCGGCCAAGACGGGTTTCTTGAAGCACGTCGTCCCGGTGAATCGCAACGCCATTATCTCTTGATGGGCGTCTCCCCTTGCCGTCGCGAGTACGTGCTGCCAGTGATACGCTCCAAGGCGACGGTATTCACTGTACAGGTTGGTCGCTGTGCCTATCTTGACGTCAACGAGCCGGGATGCAGCCCGTAGGGCCATCGTGTTCAGGTGCGCCTTGTCCTGACTAACGTACCAGATGACACGACCCGGTGCGGTGACGTGCCGCTGTTTGGCAGAACGGTAGTAGACCTGTTCGAGAGACATTGCAAGTCGCTCAGGTGCGCCGAAGAGAGTGTTGGCCGCGAGCTTGTGGTCGAAAAGGTCCGTCGCCCACTTCGCTTGGATTGGTATCACGAAGCACGGACTTCCGTCGGCAAGCCTCAGGGGTGCCAGCACGCGTTCAATGGTCTCGCTAGGCATGCCTTTGAGTATGGCAAGCAGTTGCGTTGCCGTTTCTAGTGGCAGTTGCTCAGCGAGTGCCGCAGGCAACTGTTCCGGCAGGATCGTGCCATAGACATTGAATTTGCAGGTGCCGTTTTGTCCACTGACAAAGCCCAATTCATCAAGTGCACACTGAGAGTGATGATCCACAAATGGGTCAACTACACGCAAGCACGAAAGGCCGCGGTCAACTGCACGCTTCAACGCTTGCTCGATGAGTATCCGTATCGAGGTCGCACCACGTCGGCCTTTGGCGCACCGAACAAGGCGTAGCTCAGCTCCCGAACCGTCGCACTGCCAAGCTACTAGTCCAACCGCCTTTCCGCTACGCGTACGGGACAGCAGAATCTCGGCCTTCTCGGGGTCGGCCAGGCATTTGAGTAATGCGGCACTGAAAGCTTTGGCACTCTCCCGTGCATGGCCGAACTCCCGCCATAGCTCGTCGTGTTCTGTCTTGGCCGCCATTCGTACGAAAACGATTGAGCTTGAACCAAGTCGAGCGGGCGAGTAGAGCGCCGAGCGCTTCACAGAATCGAGCTCCGAGACCAGCAATGCTGGGTGCAGTATTCGTAGCTGCAGCGCTTCCTCTAGCGCTGCTTTGTGTCGGAGCAGGCGCCCATCCCGAGTAATGAATACATCAACGTCCGCGGCGGCGGCGTAGGCAACATGTCGCAAGTCGGCTCTGTCATTTGCATTTCTTGGAGGCGGGTAGGCACCATGAGCTTTTGCTAGCTTCTCTTCGAATACATGCGGGGGGGCTGAAAGAACAGCGTAGCCTGCCGCCGATGCTCGAAGGCGTTGACGTCGGGTTGGTTCTGCGTCTTGAATCTCGTTGAGCGTCTCAGGTGTTATGTGAAGCACCACCTCTTCCTGTAGCCAATCTTCCTTGAGAACTGCCGCCTCAGAATCCTCATCACTCTCAAGATCAAGGAACACCATGTGGTCGATCGCTACACGAAGGGACGACTGGCGTCCGATGCGCGCAGGATCGAACAGCGTCGGGTGTCCGTTGCCTCTCCACCAACGCAGCAGCTGCTTGCCGGCGGACTTAGCTGTGAGTTCGCCGAGGACGTGAAAGCCCAGAGCTTTCCACATTTCGTCAAGACCATAGTCAGCACGACAGCGAAGCCCAATCCCGTGAAGATGCTTCGTTCTGTCTTGGAGCGCACCAACTAGGCGGCGTCCAATCCCGTGACCGCGCAGTGATGTTTCGACGCATAGGTGAACAATGGTCGCCTCGTACTGAGTGACACGGTAGATGATGTAGCCAACGACCTTGCCTTCGCTCACTGCGCCTAGGATAAGCTGTCGCTTTGCATAATCTGCAAAAGCACCTTTGGGAAACAACCCGAGTCGAGCTCGATGTTGACCCCAAAGCAGCCTAACTTCCTCCAGCAGCGCCGACTCCGCGGGCACGGTAACCACTGCGGCTGCGCCGTTTTGGTTCGAATTCTCGCTGTTGATCATTTGTGCCGCGCGTCAGGGTAGCAGGGGGTGGGACAAAGACCAGTTTTCTAACGCGTGGCGTTCCCAACGGCGCCTGAATGCGCCGCCGGGGCTTTGCCTCAAAAGCCTTTGGTGACCCAAAACCCTCAGAAACTGACCCAAAAGTCGTTGGGCGAGCGGGTTCGGTGGTGGGCGGGGTGCCAAGTTGGTCCGGCTGGGATAAGTTTGGGCGATGGGTGGCATCGTTTTCGAGCAGGGCGTACTTCTGGATGAGCTCATCGACATTGCCGGGTTCAAGGCGGGCCTGCTGCTCACACACGAACAAGTGATCGCTCAGCTGCCAGACCACGCAACTCGCCTCACGACAAACCTCACGAGCTCTGTTCGTCTACGGTCGGAGGTCTACGACGGGCTGGTCCACGAGTTTCTCGTAAGCCTTGGGGCTGCGGTCGCGAATGCTCCGAGGGACCCCATGGACTTGGACGCGAAGTACTTTGGGACGCCCCAGAAGGAGTTGTACGATCAGGTCACGGATCTATGGCTCGCCATTCAGTTCGAACAAATGCGGACCAACTTTCGTCAGCCAAGGGATCTTGGTCCGCTGTTGGAGGCCGCAAAGGAACAATTCGGACCTGAGGGCTTCAACATCGCCTTAGAAATCTACGAGCTGTGTGAACGCGTCGCCAACGAAAGTCCGAGGAACCGCATCAACCGTCACGTTGACTGGAAGGACACTATTGAGCTCAAGGGCCTGTTTGAGAGCAACAAGCTTGAAACCGCTCATGGCACGTTCTTCGACCAGAGGTTCATCGACTACCTGCATCAAAACTTCGAGTCTGTTGACGACATGAGCTGGCGAAAGTTCGAAGGTCTAACCGCCGAGTACTTCAAACGCGCGGGAGCTCACGTCGCGCTGGGGCCGGGTAGCAACGACGAAGGTGTGGACGTCAGGGTTTGGTGGGATGGGGACGACACCACGAAACCGGCCGCGATTCTGATCCAGTGCAAACGCCAGAAGGACAAAGTTGGCAAGATGGTGGTGAAGGCCCTCTACGCTGACGTCCAACACGAGAACGCTGGATCGGGGCTCATCGTGACGACTCAGAGCCTATCGCCTGGTGCCGAGACGACGAGGGTCGCAAGAGGCTACCCTATTGAAGTTGCAGATCGTCCGAAGCTCAAGGAGTGGCTGGGGAAGCTCAGGTCAGAGCACTTGAAGCAGACAGCGGTTTCCGAACACGAGAAGCGCGTTTCGTAGTAGGGTGCGACCGATCAAATGATGTATCTCTACCGCCAAACGCCCCGTGGGACATTCAGGGTCACTGAGGATTTGAGTCTTATCAGCGACGGGATGCTGGGCAAGGAAGTAACCCGCGACTTCTTGGTTCAAGCCATTGAACACGATCCATATCACGTGGTTGTTGCAACGGCCCGACTCGACACGCGGTCGGGGATCTACAGCCCTGGCTCATCGGTCTACGTGGCGACGGGGGAGAACAACGCGAAGTGGCTGCGCATTGATCCGAAGCGTATTGAAGCTGACCACCTAGGGCCCATCGAGACGGGAAACTAGGGCCGGCTTGCCTTTCAGCTGAGCTAGCGTTCGATGAGGGTTACACGGCTGTTGAGCTCACCGTTGCGTTGGAGTGCTTGAAGCAGGGATTGTGATTGGTCGATGAAACCTTCGTTATCGGCGAACCAAAGCTCTTCCAGGACGTATTCGTCGTGGATCACGTCCCCTCCATGGGGGGTTGGCACGCTAATGGAGTATCTGAGAACGATGGTGGGTCGCATCACGACCACATCGTTCTCCACGACGGCCCTGGCAGTTCCGGCTCTAACGACACGGATGGGACGCGAAGGATTGGAATTGAGGACGTCCTCGAACTCCTCGCGACTAACAGTGAACTGAAACATTGGGGACCTACAAGTTGAGGGGTTGGACGCTCGTGTCATCACCAGTGGCGTCGCCAATAGAAGTTAAAATGTCTTGGTAGGCGCTCACGGCCCGTCTATCCGAGCTACGCGAGATCTGACCAGAGATAGTCTTGACGACCTGTTCAACCAGGACCGTCAGGGCTGGGTGATTAGGTTTGGTTTTCAGAAATTTGTAACTCATCGCTTGTGGAGGGCCGGACTTTAACGCGATCGAACCCTTCGTCGACAAGATGAGGTCTGGGAGGCAGCTGTTCTGGAGCTCCTGGACCCGTGATTGGGCTTCGAAGACGTCGGGGGACCTGTTACGAAGGCTTGACGCCACGGTGTTGGCGGCTTCAGTGCGGATGCGAACAATGTCAGCCAGCCACTCACGCAGCTTCGCGTTTCGCTGGGGAGCCCCGAAGGAAACGAGCGCAGAGAAGGCTTCTGACTTAAGATCAGTTGTGATTCGCCTACGTCCGATTTGACGAAGCACCGTGAGCATCGTTTCGCCATCATTCTCCTTGTGAGGGGGATCGACCTGGGTCGCCCTAGCAAGATTGCTTTTGACTTCGATGATGACCTTGACGGCAGCGGGCAGGACTATGGAGTACGCTTGACTGTGGAGCAGAACAGGCAGGGAATCCGTGTCCGCAACCATGATGTCGAATTGAGCTTGGGACTTTTCCGCCGCGACCGAGCCTGAGAGGACCTTGAACCGCGCGGGTATAAACGGCTGAATCAGCTCTTTGATGGCATCTTCCCGGCTGGCCCCAATGAGCACGGGGTGCTTCGTCAACGTCTGAGTCAGCTGTGCTTTGGCAAGAATCTGTTGGTTGAGTGCGTTGACGAAGCTTTGCACGACACGTTAACTACCAGCGTCGGGGGCCGGCGTCAAAAGTGGGGTGTGCGAGCAATGACGTGCTTCACCCATTCGTGGAATTTCATCAGCCTTGGCCGTCTGCCGGGGCAGGCTTCGATAATCGCCCTAAACGCCTTGTCGTCGGTAACCAGGATGTCTGCATGGGTAGCAGCGGCGTAGTGGAGGCCATCGGAGAAGTCGTTGCGGTCGATCTTGCAGCCCTCCTTCATGTTTAGGAGGCAGATCCTCGTGGTTTCGTAGGATGTTCTGGCGAATAAGCTCGGTACCTTCACAGGGTCCGGCCAGTTGCGTTTTTTTGCGGGTAGGCCCAGAACCTTTCGCAGCGCGCCCATCTCTTCACGGGCCCGACTAACAACCAGTGCTTCGAGTTTTCCTTCAGCGATGAGTGTGGAGAACACCTCCGTCAGCTTCTCCTGGCCTCCAAGGGTACGCAGCATACCCTGTCTGGACTTGAGCTCCGCGGCCTCGAACATCTTCAAGTCGCGTTCAAGTGCGGCGGCTGCTTCGCCAACCAGCTGCTTGTCGGACATCGCATCACGCAAGACTTGAAGCGATTCCGCGTTCGTCAAACAGAGCCCATTCTCGTCGTCTCCGCCGAGCAGTGACGAGACCTCGAAGCGAGCCCGTTCCCCTAAGGGCCTTAGGATTTCTCGGCGGGGTAAGTTGCAGATGAACTCCACCTCACGTTTGCGTCCGTTCTCGTGCAACCGAGACAGTTCATCGAGCAAGATGAGGTCGACCACGATCGTGGGGGCACCCACCGCCAGTGGCGAATGGAGTCGTCTTCGTAGCCTGAGCTTGGTCCGGTCAGGAACATCTCGGCTCCGCCACAGGTTACTGAGGGCATTCTTGTCGAGGTAGACACGTTCAGAGATTGGTGAGTCCACGATGACCTTACACACCGCGTCCGTACGATCCGAGCCCCCCCCCGGGTTGAACGACTTGCGGCTGTCAGTTGGTAGGTTCTAGGGGAACGGGAGAAAGATCACCCAGAGCGCCTTCGCTGAACACCAGGAAGAGACCATCGTGGTGAGGATGCGACTGCCACCGGAACACCTTCTTGGGGCCTTTGGCAGCGTCTTCGGCCTCTCCAGCCCGGACGCATTTTTCCGCTGCGTTGAGAGCCGCGGCTTCGGTCTGGGCGGGCGCTGTAACGAGGGCCTTGTGTCCGAAAGGGCTCCGGTAAAGACCGACGAACTTGCCGTGAGCGTTGAGGGTTTCGACTCGCAGCTGTGCTTCTGAACGCATTGGTCGTTCCTTTCCAAGTGTTGGTTGGTCGGAGGTTAGACCGTGGGAGCAGGTGCGGCGCAACATAAATAAGTGAGCCAGCGGAATAACGTCCAGCATAAACCACTTGTTTGTTCTCCTACGCAGATATGGAACCAGATGAAGATGTCCGCTGCCCGCTGAGTGTTGCTGTTCCCGACGTTGTTCGGCGGAGGCTTTGTTGCCCTAGGAGCCTTACGGGCCGAGCGGGTTTCAGATCTCGTGACCACTGCGCTCCAAGAGTACCTTAGCCGTGAGTTTCCCGAGACTGAGGGCGACGATTTCCGGGAGTGGAGAGTGCAGGCTTCAACCAACCTGGCGGGCGGTTTGGCATGCACGGTCGACAGAGCAGACCCGTAACATGATGCACTGACGTGACGTTCCAGATCGGAACATAAATATCGGAGCCCGTAAAGCAACCGAACCGGAGAGTGCCCGAACTGTGGACATGCGTAACCTAGACCACGGACTCAAAGGACCGACGTTCGCCATTCCCTTGCCTCCTGCGCCAACTGAACAGTGTGAAATTGTTGGCCCGGAGATGAACGGGGATGCATCTATCCGTTCGATGTCCGGGATCTTCTATTGCGGGGACAATCTCGAAATCCTTACCACACTTAACCTAGTACCAGCCGAGTCGGTGGACCTTATTTATCTAGACCCACCGTTCAACTCACAACGAACATACAACGTCGTCTATAAGGACTCACGAGCGCAAGCCGAAGCGTTCAAGGATCATTGGTCCTGGGAGGAGGCCGCCCCGCAGTACAAGCGCCTGCTGGAAGACGCCTCGACGCCCGGGAAGCTGAAGACGTTGCTTCGCGGTTTGAAAGAATTACTCATCGATGATGATTCGGACCTGCTTGCATATCTGGCGATGATGGCACCGCGGCTGTTCGCCTTGTACAATGTCCTAAAACCTACGGGTTCCTTGTACCTGCACTGCGACCCGACTGCCAGTCACTACCTAAAAGTCATTCTTGACGCGGTGTTCGGCGTTGAGGGATTCACCAACGAAGTGATTTGGCAACGAAGCACCGGGAAGTCGCTCCAGTCCAGGCGCTTACCAAACAACCACGACGTTCTGTTGTCCTATCAAAAGACACGAGACGCGACGTGGAACTCCGACGCTACTTTTGTTGCGTACGATCCGGACGCTTTGGACGAGAAAACTCGAACCAAGTACTCTCAAATCGACGAACACGGTCGACGCTACCAATTGGACAATCTGATAAACCCCAATCCAAATCGGCCCAATCTTACCTACGAGTTCCTGGGAGTAACGAGAGTCTGGCGATGGACCAGGGAACGCATGGAAGCCGCCTATGCTGCGGGTTTGGTGGTGCAGAACAGGCCAGGAGGCGTGCCACGATACAAACGCTTTCTAGACCAACAACGCGGACGCCCGATCGGGGATGTATGGACCGATATCCCTCCCGTTAACTCTCAGGCTGCAGAACGACTAGGTTATCCAACCCAGAAACCTCTTTCTCTCCTCGAACGAATCGTAACGATATCATCGAACGCTGGCGACCTAGTACTCGACCCGTTTTGCGGTTGCGGCACTACTATCGAAGCATGTGCTCGTCTTGGAAGGCGCTGGGTCGGGATCGATATAGCCCGAAAGGCTGTTGAAATCACCGAAGCACGCTTCAAGAAGCTTGAACTTCAGGCTCCGACCGTCGAATGGTACCCGCCCGATGTCGACGCCGCCCTTGCTCTGGCAGCTCGGTCAGGGCTTAAATTCGAAGAATGGGTCAGACGCAAAGTTCGAGCTGTGAGGCGACGCAAACATGATCGAGGCATCGACGGAGAGGCATACTTTCGCGACGAGCGTAATCAGTTGACCCATGTTTTGATCTCGGTCAAAGGGGGCAAGCTCAATCCTTCCATGGTGCGTGAACTTCGCGGAACTATCGAACGAGAACGTGCTCCGATCGGCGTGTTGGTGACCGCGAACGAGCCATCAAAGGAAATGAAACTTGAAGCGACCCACGCTGGATACTTGAACGTATCGGACGCCAGCGGCCCTATTCCACGACTGCAACTGGTGACCGTGTCGCAGCTGTTTGAAGACAGACCAGCCATTCGGGCTCCCGGCGTCAACGTGACTGAGATGCCTAAGCCAGTAGTCCCCGAGGGGGAAGTCGAGCAGTTGAACCTGCGGCTGGAACCGCCTAAGCCTCTCCGTAAAGTGTCGAAGAAGAGTGAGGAGAAGGCTCGAACCAAATCTGAGCCCGCATCAAAGTCCAAGCGGCGATCGGCCTAGGCCCGCGTTCAATCCTTTCGGGCCCGGAGTCTAAGGAGGCTCGAGAAGTCATCAGAGTTCTCAGGGCGAGCGAGCCTTTGATCAACGCAATGATTGACGACGAGCTATGGGACGAGGTCAAGAAGAGCGCCTGCACCCGAACGGACTTTGAAACTGCTCAGGATCAGCTCAAAGCTTGCGAGGCGGCCCGGAACTATCGCGATCAGTTCCCGAGCGGAAAACACGCTGATGAGGTCGTGACGCTTCTGGACGCAGCCAAGGCTCGGGCTGACAAGCTCCATGCAGCGGCCGAGAGAGCCGAGAAAGCGGAAGCTGCCAAGGAGGCGGCGGCACAACGAGCCACGTGCGAGGGTCAATGCCGAGTCATTTGTTCGAGTCGGCGGTTTGCTGACTCAGCGACCTGCTTCCAGGGTTGCGTTCAGGCCCAGTGCACGGCCCAGCAGTGGCCGTAGCCCGGCCGGACATAGTCATTTCTTCACGAGCTGTTCAGGGGCTTACACAACCGCAGTACCGTGGACGTAAGCCTAGAGCTTTGGCTAGATCGGTAACGCTTATGAGATATGTCATTGGGTTTGCGACCGTGCTGGGAGCCTCAGTTATGGGCTGCGGCGAATCAACGGACAACGGCCCCGAGGTGAAGGACGCAACGTCTAGTGGGCGATTCACCAGGGGTACGGGCAATGTGGACGTCGCGAAGTTCGAAACCGTGGATGCATTACACGCTTCCACCTACCTGGTTCAGACCAGTCTTGAGGTCGACCAGGTACTTTGGTTCATGTGGTTTCTGGATGATGAACAGGAACGAATCGCGTATGAGCAGTCGGGGGTAGCGTTTTGGGTTTGTGGTGCTGGTGAACAGTTTTCTGCTGGTGCTTATACCGCTGACGGCAAGTACTACCAGAAACAGTTAGTCCTCACGCCCGCATGGAGACTCTCCCGGGTGCCCTGGTCAGAGTTCACTGCATCGGTACCCCCAGCGATCATTGGCGAACCTGGAGGACCGTTCGACGTCCAGCTCATCTCTGAACTGGGGTTTCTGGCTTCGGCGAGCGTGAACGCACGAGTTCACGGTTTCCAGTTTTACACGGGTGACGACATCGTTGGCGAACCTCCGGACGTCCCGTGTCCAACGACGCTTTGAGGTCGCGACGGTGGGGCTAACAGGATGGATCTTCACCGTGACTTGCGATCACACGTAGCTCCCGAGCAAGGCCGTCGAGATCGGGGTAGATCGTCGTCGCGGTTACCCCGCTCGTTTTCAGATCCCAGAACATCGTCTTTTTCGCGTCGAATGGGATTCGGATCTTCTGAAGAACTGGGTGCGGTATTGGGGATGGCTTATAGGGGTAAAGCGTGAACCGGCTCTTTTGAGCGTGAGCTCTAGGGGTGTTGTAGGCAGGTAGGATCGGCAACGGGTACGTGAATTTTCCTTCAATACCCCGTTCCTCCACCTCCTCTACTCGCATAGCTTGCGACGTTAAGATCGTGCGCCGGCCGCTCATTTCATCGAGAGCGGCCAGGCTACCTGGCTCAAGAACGTAAACGGCTCCTGCCTCATCGCTGGGTTTCTTGTCACGACTTTTGACGGCGAAGAACAAGGCGGTCAAAGCGCTTTCCGTCCAGTCCAGTAGCCTTGTGGGACATCCGTGATGCTGCATCAAAACCTGCCAGTCGATCCAGTATTCCGGCACGTTGGTGATGTACGCGGGTGAATGCTCGCGAAACATGTTCATCAATAGGCTCTCCTTGGACCGAGTAGCCTTGTCGTATGGCGGACGAAGCATGGAGGGCATGAGTTCCCAGCGCTCGCAAGCTTCCCCTCGAAACCAGAAAACTGCGTTCTTTGCCTGGGGTTTGAGTGCCGTAACTATCTCAACGAATTTGCCGACGGACGTGGCTTCCAAGGTAACCATAAAGCCACATTACCGTGTCCCCTGAACAAACCACCAGCCAGTCACCGCTCGCAACGACTGAGCCTCCGAAAGAGTTACTATGCGCCATTGTGGTTCACCCACCACTTGCCTCGTGGAGGTTGCAGGCTTCCGACGCTTTTCCTGACATCTGTTCGATGGCGATGAAGTCGTCTTGTGAGTTTGCCCTCGTATGCGTGGAGTACTCGCTCAGACTGTTCAACGCGTTCGATGGGAATCACGAAAAGGAGCTTAAGCGACTGCGGGAAGAGATGCTGTTGAGCGCTCACGCGATCTGGAAAGGCCACGAACCTCCAAGCTCGCTTTGAGGCATCAAGTTGAGCGCTTAGGCCTAGCGGGGCACAACGGTAGGCCCAAGGGCCTATTATATGCGGCCGCAACCTCGGCGTAACCGCTGCACGAGCCATGGCTTGAGTGGTCGATCGTGGCCGCCGACGCTTGCCGCATGAGCAGACCAGATCGAACGGAGGCAAAGGCCGAATTCTTCAAGCTCCTGGCAGGAGGCGTAGGGGTGTCCGCCGCCGCGCGGCAGGTCGGCGTGCACCACAGTGTGGGCTACTACTGGGCGAAGACGCGCCGTTCGGCGAAGCCGCCCGCGGTGGTCCGTTTTGCCGAGCTGAAGCCTAGCAGCGCGGTGAGTCATACGCCAGGGAGGCGATCCGTGGAGGTCGTCGTCGGTGATGCCGCCATCCGAGTGGAGGCGGGTTTCGATGCGCAGCTGTTGCGACAGGTGGTCTCGGCGCTTTCGGGAGAGGAGCAATGATCGCACACGGAGTACCGATCTACATCGCACTAGAGCGCGTGGACCTGCGCTTTGGGAGTGAACGCCTCGGCGCATGGGTGCGCGAACACTTGGCGATGGAGCCGCGGAGCCGAGCCCAGTTCGTCTTCGTTGGCAAGCGCGGCCATACGATGAAGATGCTCACGTGGGACGGCACGGGCACGGTGACGACGATCAAACGTTTGGACGTCGGAACGTTCGAGCTGCCTCGAGCAACGGACTCGACGCAGCGGCACGTGAGCGTGAGCGACGCGCTGTTTGCCGCCATCTATCAGGGCACCGGCATCGAGAAGAAGCGTAGAAGCCGGCGGACGCACTAACGAGTCGCTTTTCGGTTGCACTCGTTTCACCGTTTGTCATGAACCCTGAGTGAACGATGCCCGCAACGCCTCGACGACTGAGTCTAGTGACGTATCGTCGGTGGTGGCGGCGTTGCAGGCAGAGGTCGCGCAGCTGCGTTTGGAGTCAGCGACGACCATCGCGGAGCTTCGCCAGACGCTCGCCACATTGCGAGAAGAGAACCAGGTGCTCTTGCGACGACTGTACGGCAACAAAACCGAGCGCCTGCACACGGACGAGACGCAGCTGGCGTTTGCTGACCTGCTCAAAGACAAGCACGCGCTGCAACGGCAGCTCAACTCGTTACTCGATGAGGCCACGAAGGCGGCAGCGGAAGGCGGCGACGCACCGCCGGAACACGCGAAGCGCAAGGGTGGCGGTCGACGCAACTTGAGCGAGAGCTCGTTGCCACGCAGGTACGTGGAAATCACTGACCCTCGCTACGAGGGCAACTACCGACGAGCGGGCTTCGACACGAGTTATCAAGTTTACCGCCAGCGCGCTGAGTTTGTGGTGCTCGTCAAACAAACGGTGAAGTACGAGGTTACCAGCGAGCACGGCACTTCCGTGCTGAGCGCAGAGCAACCCAAAGCGCTCATCGAGCGCTCGCTGCTGCACACGTCCGCGGTAGCGGACATCATGTACACCAAGTTTGGCTTGGGCACGCCGCTGTATCGTCAGGAAGCAGACTACAAGGCGCAGGACATGGCGCTCGACCGCAGCCTGATGTGTCGCTATCTCGAAGAGGTAGGCAACGCCTTTGGTGCGACAGTCGTCCACGCGATGTGGCAGGACGCGATCGAACACGCGGGCGTGATCTCGACGGATGCCACTGGCGCGATGGTGCAGCCCGAGCCCAACAAGAGTGGCGTGCGGCAGTCCTGTCACAAGGGCCACTTCTTTACGGCGGTGGTCGACGAAGTGGCCATCTTGTTTCGATACGTGCCCAAGCACAACCACGCTACGGTAAGCGCGTTGTTTGGCCAGTTTCGTGGCTTTCTGCAGGCAGATGCCAGCAATGTGTACGACATCCTCGAACGAGCTTTGCCAGATGCTCGCGGCAAGGTAACCCTCGTGGGTTGCTGGGCGCACTGCCGGCGATACTTCCAAAACGTCGTGCCTCGACACCATTAGAGCGCGAAACGCCACCAATCCGAAGAAGGCTTCTCCACTTCGAGGTAATTGCGAAACCAAGTCTGGATAGGCGTCGTATAGCTGGTCGGCCAAAGCGTGCGCGTGCATGCCTTGCGGGTTCAAAGACAACGCTGCCGCCAATTGCTCGACGCACTGCTGGACCTGTCGAGCCTCGAACGCAACTACTGCGGCGCGCTGGTAGTCCTCGTACGTCGGATTGGCGATCCACCTGGGTGCGGGCGTGGACGTTGGCATGCTCCGCAGTAGTGTCCCGTTTCGCGGCGGCAGTCCAATGGTCTGGTGGACAAGCAGGTGAGAATCCCTCAGGAGCGGCACGGCGGCCAACGCAATTAAAACTCCATGGACCCGCGGCGCGTTTTTGGCGATGGACACGGGCCAACTCGTTTTCCGGAGCGACTTGAACGGCGATTCCGGAGCAAATTGAACACCGATTCCGAAGGAACTTGAGCGGCTGTTCCGAGCCACTTGAGCAGTGATTTCGGAGCACTTGAACACCGGCGGAACCGGTAGCGCAGCGCGGACGAGAGTTTGGGCGAAGAGCACCCCAGCGAGCACGGGCCTCGGACGTGGCGTGCCACGGCAGGGGGATGTCGGAACGCCTGAGCATGAGAAAGATCCGTGAAGCATTGCCTAGCGCACAGTGGCTGCAGCCAACGCGACATCGGTGCGTGCGTCGGTGGGGACAGTGTGGAATCAACTGCAGCGCGCGAAGGCTGCGGGGGTCATCTGGGATGACGCCCAGCAGCTCATCGACGAAGAGCTCAACGGGCTTCTTTTGCGAAGGGTGGCGGGCAGCGGAGCCAACGAAGTCGCCTATCTGCATCAGGCGACATACCGCGTTTAGGCCTAGTGCACGCAGTGCTGCTTGCCACTGTGCTCCCCTACCGGCGCTACGCCACAGTAGCCTTGCACCACGGCGGCGCTTTGAACAGCACGCGATCCTCACCCAGACCATTATCTGGGGGCCATGACGGCCGTTGTGGGTCGAACCCCACATGGATCTTACCTGGCTCTTGACCGCCGCAGCGATGTTTGGCGCACTCGGTGCGACCATCTACCGGTTTCGGCACTGGAAGGCGACGAGGGCGTGGCTGTTGGCGAAGTCGCCGCGAAGTCGCGGGACAACCCAAGCGATCACGGTCTTGGTGTCTTCTGTGCTGGCCGCGGGCGCATACCATTACCAAACGAAGGAGTTCGACTTCTACCGCCGCGCCGGGACTGTCAGCCAGCTACCGAGCACGGCTCGACTTGAACTGGAGGCGTGCATGGCAGAGCAGAAGCCTCCGCGAACCGATCCCGGCAAGATGGGCGATGCGGCGTTGGCCGACGATTGGCGTGCGATGAGACTCTGCGCCACGACCATCGCGCGGGACAAGTCAACATTCTCGGCCTTCGGATTCAAATTCGGTCTTGCAGCGGCCGCGGCAGTGCTCAGTGTGGTGTATTGCTCGGCGCTTGCCGCAGCGATAGCCATATCTAGGCCCTCCAAAGAGAGCGATGGTCTGTTTGGCGAACTGGTCGAGCGCCGGCTCGCTCGAGTGCTGATAGTTGGGGGATCAGGTTGGTGCTTTAGCTACATCGTCGGGCATTCGACATTTGCGCGTACGACGCATTCGGACATAGCCGGACTCGCGGTGGGTCAACTTGCATTGGCCGTCGTAGCTTCAAGCGCGGCGGTGGTTCTGATGTGGCGATGTCGCAACATCGCGACCACTGCCTTTGGCATTGTAACGTTCATCGCCGCTTGGATAATCCCGTTAGCTGAATTCCGCGGAATCTCTAACATTCAGCTTCAGCCAGCAATGCTGACAGCGTGCCTACTAATGCTTGAGTACTCCGACGATGAGGGCGCAGCATAGCGAGGTGGCGTTTTGGCAATGATGAGTTTGAACGAGCCCCTGCGAGCGAGAGCCCAGTCGGCGCTAGTGCGCGTGTTGAACGAATGCTTGCGCGCCGCGCTCGTTCGTGCCCGTGTGCCTCGTCGTGACTGCGTCCGTCATTCGAGCTTTCGCGGCAGACGACGCGACGTTCGTCGGCGGACTTAGATCGCGAGTTCGTCTGCGTCGGTGAACAAGATAGGCGTGCCGTGGAGTCGACGTAGGCAGCATTTGACGCCAACACTGCGTGCGGTGTACGCTTTGCGTGGCAAGGGTGGCGCTAGCTCGCTGTCCACCTGCTCCAGCGTCCAATAAGCCCGAATCAGCAGCCTTCGGCAGATCGGGCCTGTGCGCGGCGTAACCTCGCGCACTGGGCGGTGTTTGCACCCTTCCCAGCGTGCGGGGCTGGTGGCACACTTCGCGACTGAATTGGGAGTTGGACGGACACAAACCTCAAGACTCAAATGCAGTGGACATCAGCGAAATCAAGAACCCGCCTGGGGGTGAAAGTCGAGCGCTATAAGTGCTTCGGTGCGACATCGCAGGGCTTTGAGACCGTGCTCCCCATAAACATCGTCATCGGCCGGAACAACGTCGGCAAGTCCACCCTCATGGAGATGATTGAGCTGGCCGCGCGCTGGAGGCAATCGCAAAGTTCAGTGAGACACCAGGCTTTGACGTTCACTACCACGCTGGAAGAGCCAGATTTGATGGCCGGGTTTCCCCCTTCTACAAGTGGGGGTGAAGTTCCTGGCAATCACTGGGAGTTTGCGAAGCAGTTTGTTGGCAAGCCATTCACCTGGAAAACGACATTGGTGACCACCGCCGCCAGCACCAACGTGCGATACGCTGCGGAAGAGCCACCAACGACCCAGGGCGCGAGCGGCTGGCAGGCTGTTGCTGACAAGCTGGGGAATCCTTTCGACGGAGCGGTCTTCTACAAGCTGGCAGCTGCCCGAGATGTCGCGCCTCAGGAGCTATATGACCCGAGCTCACGTGGCGGATGGCAACCCGACGGATCGGTAGTCACCGCCCTGGTGAATGCCTTCTTCAATATGGCGTCTCTTCCCACGGAAGCCGTAAGTCAAGAGCTGCTGCACGAATTCAACAAGATCGTCGCGCCACCGCCGTTCAAAGCACTTGTTCCGCAGCTAATTACCGACCGCCTATGGGAGCTCTTTCTCGAAGAAGAGAACAAGGGCCGTGTCGCACTGTCAGCCTCGGGCGCCGGCTACAAGACGCTGTTGTCGACAATTGCGCTCGTCGACTTGATGCCTCGCCTGCAGGGGTGTTCTTTGGATCGATGTATATTCGCTCTTGAGGAGCTGGAGAACAACCTCCATCCGGCCCTCCAGCGAAAGCTATTAGCGTTCGTGCGCGACCGCGCAGTCAATGGAGGCGCGACGTTCTTCCTCACTACGCACTCAAGCGTCGTAATTGATACGTTCGAAGGGGACGAGGCTGCGCAGATCGTTCACGTTCAACACGATGGTACGAATGCGACAGCGACCCAGGTAGTCACACGCAGGGGGCGCCACCAAATTCTAGACGACTTGGACGTCCGCGCATCAGATCTCCTGCAGTCGAACTGCATTGTCTGGGTTGAAGGCCCTTCAGATCGGCGCTATTTCAATCGCTGGATAGAGCTATGCACCGCAGGGCAGGTACGCGAAGGCACCCACTATCGTTGCGTATTCTATGGCGGGAAGCTGCTGTCCCACTTGGGCTCGGGACAAGATGCGCTGAGGGAAGAGCTAGTGGAAATCTTGGACATCAACCGCCATGTTGTTCTGATTATGGACCGAGATAAAAGTACCCCCGACGTTCCGATTAACGCCACCAAAAGACGGATGTGCGAAGAAGTTACACGCTCGGGAGGTATTGCCTGGGTCACTGCAGGACGAGAGATTGAAAACTACATCCCGCCCAGCGTGCTGGGGTCGATGACCACGTCGCCCGGGCTGCTGCAGTACGACCATTTTGAGCCATTCGCTGGTACGCTTTCCTCGCTAGACCCGGCGTTGTCCGAAGTGTACAGCAAGAGCAAGGTGGCCTTCGCCGAGCGCGTTTGCCCTAAGCTCACCGCCGCTGCGTTGCGTTCTCACCTCGACTTGGGCCAAAAGATCCATGAAGTCGTAGACAAGATCAGCGAATGGAACGCATTGCAGCCAGGGGTCTGGTGCAACGATGCAGGTCAATAGTCGCCCGGATGTTCCTTGGCGACCGGCGTTTCCGCCGCCGCTGCCCACACGATCCCTGCCTTGCTACTCCCAAACGATGTCTCTGGATTCAGGCTACCCCAGCATTCAAGAAATGTCCCTCCGACGGACTGGCCGAGCTGCGCCGCGCGTCGTCGTGGCGCCAACGATCCTGTGGATCCATGAGGCGACGCTCAGCCTTTGGAGACTCGAAGACGAGCATAAGTTCGATACCTTCGTCGCGCGCACAACAACCGAGTACAGTCCCGAGTTCAACGGTATCGTCTCCGATGAAGATCTGGCCTTCGACCGAGAAGCGACTGCCTAACACGCGATTGACCGACGTGGCCGAAGTCGTGGGCTCACGCCGCTGCAGTGATCGACCCGGCCTGCGTCGCGATCTGGCCCGCCGGGGTTCGCGGCCTCCAGTCCTCGTCTCACCCTGCGCCAGCAGCCGTCTCACGGCTTCTTGTTGAAGAAGCGCTTGAGCACACCGGGAGGCGGGCTCGAGTCTTTGCGCATCCGGTGCAGGCGGATCTCGCGCTGCGCCTCGACGTTGGTTGGGTCGAGCTCGCTCACGGTGCGGTAGTCGCGCATCGCTTCGACGCCGAGGCCCGCGAGTTTGTAAACCGCGGCGCGATAGAGACGGACCCGGACGTTGTTGCGCTGTTGTTTGACGGCGCGGTGCAACACCTCGAGCAGGTCCTCGTAGCTGTTGCTCTCGTTGCGTTCGGGAGTGTGCGCCGCCACCCACGCGTAGAGCGCCGCGTATTCGGCCTGCTCCGGGTCGCCCTGATACGCTTGTTCGGCGAACTTGAGCGCCTGCGTCCAGTCTTCGCGTTTGGCCAAGACTTCGGCCTTCTGGAACGCGGCCGCGGCGCGCAGGACCTCTTGCACCTTGCGCTGTTCGTCCTCCGAGTTGCCGCCGCCCGCGCGCAGCTTGTCGTATTCGGCGCGGTTCTTGACGTTCGAGAGGATTTGGTGCGCCTCGGTCATGCGCGCGAAGATCTTCGTCACCTCGGGCTTCAGGTCGCTCAGGGCTGGCGGTAAACGGTCGGGGTGCCACGCCTTGGCGAGCTGCAAAAACGAGCTCTGGATCCTTGCGACGTCCGCCCCCGGCTCCAAACCGAGCACCTGGTAAAAATCCGCGCTCTCGAGCGCCCGCACCTTGTCCAAGATCTCTTGACGTCGATCGTTGGCAGCGGGCGGCGAGGACGTGATGCTCTCACGATCCGGCGGTGTGACGCTGGACGGAATGCGCGGCAGCGCACGGCGGACGATGACCGGTGAAACAGATTGGCTTGCCACAACGCCCAAAGGCAGCCCTCCGGGGACGTGCAAGTGTTTGGTGAGCGCCAGTAGCGAGATCAGCTGCGCCAACCGTGACGGCTCGAGCAGGTCCGTGGCCATCAAGTCCGAATAGCTCTGCGGCTTGGCGCGCAGCACGTCGAGGATCGTCTGCTCGGACGCGTCGAAGTCGAAGCGTCCGACCCGCGCCTGGGGGTGAAGCTGGAGCACCGTTTCACCCAACCCGGCGATCACGCGCGCGGTGACCTGGATGCTGAGCGGCTTGACGCGCGTCACGCGCCCGATCGCCAACAACGGGTCCACCTCGAGCGCAGGCCCGCCGTAACTCTCGAGGAAGTTCTGGCCGTCGTAAAAGCCGTATTGCGTCTCGCCCGGCAGCTTGGCGATCGACTCGAGTTGACGGTAGAGCTGTTCGTAGAGCGCCGCGTTCAGTTGTTCGCGCTCGATCAAGCCGAGGTCGTACAAATGCTCACCAAAGAGCCGTGTCCGAGGCTGCTTCGCCGTTTGCTCGATGTCGGCTGCGTCGACGAACCCGAGCTGCGCGCATACCTGACCGAGTGCGGTGGTGGTGCTAGGTACACGCGCCTTCACCACAATCCCACGGACCAAAGTCAGCGCGCTGCGGTTCGCAGAATTTTCGGGGCTCTGAAATACGAATGCGCCGGTCAGTGAACGCTCCAGGGCGTACACCAAAAGCTGGCTGAGCGGTGTAGCACCGAGGGTTCCGGTAGCGGCGGGAGTAGGAGCAGTCACGGGAATCGAGGAGACAGGAAGCAGCAGGCACACACAGCCCGAAGGGACGGCAAGGGGCCCAGAACTCCTGAACGGCCCGATAGCGTATCGCGCTTAGCACCGGTAGTCATTGAGCAAAAGCACGGTCGTAAACAGCCAGGCGACCAGGCAGTGGGACGGGGAGAAACTGAACTTTTGCCTAGATCGCTGCCGTTTCCGCAGAAATTTGATGCGCCATCCCGTAGGCTCGTTCGCCATGGCGTCAGGTCACTTGTTGGTGGTGGACGACGAGCCGTCGATCCTCGGCACTTTGAAAAAGGCGCTCACCCTCGAGGGCTACCGGGTGGACGTCGCGGGCGGTGCAAAACTGGCGGACTCGCGCGTGCAAACCGGCGTGTACGACCTCGTATTGCTCGACGTGGCGCTGCCGGACGGTGACGGCGTGGAGCTGCTCGCACGCTGGCGTTCTGCTGGCATTACAACACCTGTGGTCATGATGAGCGGACACGCCACGATCGACCTAGCGGTAAAAGCGTTACAGCTGGGCGCGACGGACTTCCTCGAGAAGCCACTGTCGACCGACCGCTTGCTCGTCGTGATCGACAACACGCTGCGACTCACTCACGCGTTGGCGGAGAAACAGTCGCTCCGGCAAGAGGCCGGCTACTTCGACGAGCTGATCGGCAGCAGTGGCCCCATGCGCGAGCTGACCCAACGCATCGCGCGCGTCGCCCCCACCCGCGCGGCGGTGTTGATAACGGGTGAACGCGGCACCGGTAAGGAGTTGGTCGCCAAAGCCATCCATCGCTTGTCGCCCAGGCGCGACGCGCCGCTCGAGAAGCTCAACTGCGCCGCGGTGCCCAAGGATCTCTTCGAGAGCGAGCTGTTCGGGCACGAACCGGGGGCGTTTACCGGCGCCACGAAGCTCCGCCGCGGCAAGTTCGAACGTGCTCACGGTGGGACGTTGTTCCTCGACGAGGTCGGAGACATGCCGCTGCCGTTGCAGGCCAAGCTGCTGCGCGTGTTACAGGAGCAAGAGATCGAACGCGTGGGCGGCGGCGACGTGATCCGCATCGACGTGCGCGTCGTGGCGGCAACGAACAAGAACCTCACCCAAGCGACCTCGAACGGCGAGTTCCGCGCCGACCTGCTCGACCGTTTGAACGTCGTGCCGCTCGAGTTGCCGCCGCTGCGCGCGCGCCGCGACGACATCGTGCCGCTCGCCTCCCACTTTTTGGAACTCGCGCGCGAGAGCCACGGGCGCTTGAACATCGCGTTTCAGCGCGAAGCGCTCCAGGTGCTCGCCAACCACGCGTTCCCCGGCAACGTCCGCGAGCTCCGCAACCTCGTCGAACGCCTCGTGATCTTGACGCCCGACGACGTCATCACCGCCGCCGACGCGCGCGCGGCGCTTGGCCTGCAAGAGACGAAGATCAGCGCCGGCCTGTATCGACCCGGCGTGCCCTACCGAGTGCTCGTCGAAGAAGCCGAGCGCGCGATCCTCACCGAGGCCCTGCAAGCCCATCAGCACCAAATGGCGGCGACGGCGCGGGCGCTCGGGCTGGAACGCAGCCACTTGTACAAGAAGCTGAAGGCACTTGGGCTGCGGGGCAACGAAGAACGCGCCGACGAAGCTCGGGAAGACGCCGAAGATCAGGACCCTGTCGGGCCCTGATCTTCGATCGACTTACTGTCCTGGCTTTACACCAAGCGAGCTTCCACGGTCTTGGGGCTCGAGCTCACGGGAGGTGCAACCTTGCTCGAGAACGTCAGCTCGTCGTCGACGTAGTCGATGACCACCGTTTGCCCCGGCAGGAACTCTCCCGAGAGCACGCGCCGTGCAAGCGGGTCTTCCAGGTAACGTTGCACGGCGCGCTTGAGCGGCCGGGCGCCGAACTGGGGATCATAGCCGACCTCGCCTAGGTGATCCTTGACCGCGTTGCTCACCTCGAGCCCGAGATCTCGGCGTCCGAGTCGCTTCTCGAGCAAGCCGAGCTGGATATCGACGATGCGCCGCAATTGCTCGCGGCCCAGACGTCGGTACACGACGATCTCGTCCAAGCGGTTGATGAACTCGGGTCGGAACACGGAGCGCAGCGCCGTCATCGCGACGTTGCGCATCTTGTCGGACTTGTCGTCATCGGTGCCGGACTGCTCTTCAATCACGGACAGCTCCGCCGAACCCACGTTGCTGGTCAAGATCACGACCGTGTTCTTGAAGTCCACGGTACGCCCTTGGCTGTCGGTGAGGCGGCCGTCGTCGAGCAGTTGCAGCAGGGTGTTGAACACGTCGGGGTGCGCCTTTTCGACTTCGTCGAACAGGATCACGCTGTACGGCCTGCGCCGCACCGGCTCGGTGAGTTGCCCACCTTCTTCGTGCCCGACGTAACCCGGGGGCGCGCCGATCAGCCGTGAGACGGAGTGGCGCTCCATGTATTCGCTCATGTCGATGCGGATCATGGCGTGTTCGTCGTCGAACAAGAACTCCGCGAGGGCACGCGCCGTCTCGGTCTTGCCGACGCCGGTCGGACCGAGGAACAAGAAGCTCCCGATCGGGCGGTTTTCGTCGCCGAGGCCAGCGCGCGAGCGGCGCACTGCGTTCGCGACCGCCACGAGCGCGTCATCTTGTCCCACCACGCGTAGCCGCAGGTTCTCCTCCATCTGGAGCAGTTTCTGCATCTCGCTCTCGAGCATCTTCGAGACGGGTACACCCGTCCACTTCGAGACCACGGCGGCGATGTCCTCTTCGGTCACCTCCTCTTTCAGATAGGAGCCGTCCTTCTGGAGCTTGGCGAGATCCGCGCGCGCTTGTTCGATGGCGCGTTCGACGGCTGGTACTTTGCCGTACTGGAACTCGGCCGCCTTGCCGAGATCCCCGGCGCGACGCGCCTGTTCTTGTTTCGCACGAAGATCTTCGAGTTCCACCTGCTTGGCGCGGATGTCGGCGATGGCTTCCTTTTCGCGCAACCACTGGGCGCGCGCCGCGTCTCGCTTGGAACTCAGCTCGGCGACTTCACCCGAGAGCTCGTCCAAACGAGCTTTCGACGCGTTGTCGCGTTCGCGTTTGAGCGCCTGTTCCTCGATCTTGAGCTGCAGCAGACGTCGCTCGAGCTGATCGATCTCGAACGGCATGCTGTCGATCTCCATCTTGATCTTGCTGGCGGCTTCGTCCACCAGATCGATGGCCTTGTCGGGCAAAAACCGATCGGTGATGTAGCGGTTGCTCAGCGTACCAGCTGCTACCAAAGCCGCGTCTTGAATGCGGATCCCGTGGTGCACCTCGTAACGCTCCTTGAGCCCACGCAAGATCGCGATCGTATCTTCGACGCTCGGCTCCGAGACCATCACGGGCTGGAAGCGTCGCTCCAACGCTGCATCCTTCTCGATGTATTTGCGGTACTCGTCGAGGGTCGTCGCGCCGATGGCGCGCAGCTGCCCGCGCGCCAACGCAGGCTTGAGCATGTTGGCGGCGTCCATCGCGCCTTCCGCGGCGCCTGCACCCACGAGCGTGTGTAGCTCGTCGATGAACATGATGATCTGGCCTTGGCTGTCTTCGACCTCCTTGAGGACCGCCTTCAAACGGTCTTCGAACTCACCGCGGAACTTCGAACCAGCCACCATCGCCGACAGATCGAGGGCCGCGAGCCGCTTGTCCTTCAAGCTCTCGGGCACGTCACCCGCGACGATGCGTTGCGCGATGCCTTCGGCGATCGCCGTCTTACCGACGCCGGGTTCACCGATCAGCACTGGGTTGTTCTTGGTGCGACGGCTGAGCACCTGCATCACGCGACGGATCTCTTCGTCGCGACCAATCACGGGGTCGATCTTCTGGCGGCGCGCTAGCTCGGTGAGATCGCGCGTGTACTTGTCCAGCGCCTGGAACTTACCTTCCGGATCTTGGTCGGTAACCCGCTGGCTACCGCGGATCTGCGACAGCGCCGCGAGCAACTTGTCGGCGTTGAGTTGGTGTTTGTGAAAGATCGCTTCCAGCGTGCCGTCGCCACTCGTCGCGGCGAGCACCAAGTGTTCGACCGACGTGTAGTCGTCCTTCAAGCGCTTGGCGTGATCTTCGGCCCGCGTCGCGAATTGGGTGAAGCGACGCGAGAAGCTGGGGTCGGCACCTCCGCTCACTTGCGGCAGTGTCTCGAGCCGCGCCTGCAAGTCGTTCTTCAACGCGTCGGGGTCCGCACCCGCACGTTGTACGAGAGGCCGCCCCACGCCGTCGGCTTGCGACAAGATCGCCGCCAAGACGTGCTCCGGGATCACCTCGGGGTTACCGCGACGTACCGCGGCGTCGACACCCGCGCGCACGGCCTCTTGGCTCTTTGTCGTCATTTTATCGAATCGCATCTGTCCTCCATTCCGCCTGCGGCGTTACCCGCCAGCACGGCGCTTTATCGCACACGGCTCAGTATCTGCCGAGGCTTCACCCGAGTGGGGCGTTGTTGTCGGCAACCCCGGCAAGATGTGTTCCGAACCCGCGTTGTAAAGGGCGCCCACGCAACTTCCGCGTTCCCGGCCTTTGCGCGCCGGCCACCCCGCAAGGCTGCGTCCTTTTCGGAGACGCCCCGCACGAAGTGCGCAAAAGCAACAACCGTAGCCCTCTTGCCGTGCGGGGTTCACGTGACCATTCTAAGGGATTGGGCTCTGGGGGGCGTCGCTGGCTGCCGGCGTGGGCGCGCACTGGCCCGCACACGGCGCGGGTCGACGACCGGCGTGGAACGCATCGACCCGAGTTCACGACGGTTGGTCAGTTCGCCTGCGTCGTGAGACATGTGAGCTGTGTCGAGCGACGCGGGTGGGAGGGAGACGTGAGGCACGAGCGAGAGCTGGGCCCAACCCAAATCGACACTGGCTGGCGACGCTCGCCCAACGACGCTCGCTCAACGACGCGGCGCGAGTGCTTGGGTGAGGTTCACGTCACGCGCTCGGCCGAGCTCACGCGACGTCTCGGGGCGTTATGCTACGACACGCCAAGTGACAACGCCGGGCTGCGGATTGTCGGGCTGCGTTGCGTGTGCCGGCTTTGACGCTCGTTTCGACGCAGCAACTCCGATCGAAGCGGCGAATCCGCCGTTGGGGTCTCGGCGGAACCTGGGATGGCAAACGCCGCTCGTGCGAGAGCCGGCACGCGCTCAGGCGCCGCAACCCCGAGCTCGACCGCGCTGGAATCTACGGTACCTCTTCGGTCACTTGGATCCGTATGCCGACAGCGAGCCCCACGGCAGCCGTGACCATTCGATGTAGGGCCATCGCGCGCTGGAGTACGACAATCACGCTGCGCACCTGCGACTTGTGTTTCGAAAGCCAGCCTTTCCACAAATCACGGGTTTCGATGTTGTGTCCGACCAGCTCGCGAATATCGATGATCACGTCTGCACGGTCGTGCATCACGCTGCTCAGCGCTGCCAAACAGGCGACCATCGCTTCGGTTTTGGTGGGGCCTATGAAGGCTAGCTGGATTCTGCCGAGAGCGTCGACTCTCAACGTCCAACCTTCACCCGCATACCTTGGCTGAACTCTTCCCTCACCGGTCATTCAGTTTTCACGCTACTCGATTTGGCGCAAGCGTCCAAGAGCGTTCAATATCAAGGAGTACCCAAACACGGAGGCAGAACGAGATGAAACGGATCAGAGCCATTGGGCTTCTGTTTGCGCTTTTTAGTGCATGTGGCGATCACGACACGACCGCGCTCGAAACAAACGACTCCGAAGCGAGTGGCGTCGACCGCACGGAGTTCGGCACGGCAAACGAGGCATTGCACGGGAGGGCTGAACCAGTTGGGCTAAGCCTGCTCATCGAAAACGGCGCCACGCCGGTCTTGCGTCTCACCAAGGGGCCGCGGCGATACCTCCAAGAGCTCGACTTGGTGGAGCGTGTCGTCGGCAGCGTCGATCAAGGCATCGAGCCGCTGTTCACCGCGCCGTCGACGTCCGGGCTCGATTGGTCGGGCGTGACCCTCGCCGAAGAGCAGTGGATCCCCGGCTTGGATGGGACCTTCACGCGAGAGCGGTATTATCGCAACGCTCAGTGGATGGAGCGCCGCAGTTCCTTCGTGCTGACCCAGCGTGACGAGCACGGCCGCCGTGTAGGTGAGCGCCTGCACTTGAACGTTGGCTCGGACGACCGAGCCCGGCGCAGCGACGACACCTTCGTACGTCGCTTCTCGGCGCGGCAACGTGCGCTCGGTTGCGTGCAGGTCGGCGACTGCTCGGGCGCGACGTACATCGCCGAAGCGCTCATCCAAGCGCGGGACGCGACGCACGCCGAACGACGTGCGGAGGCCATCTCACACCGCGCCGTGAGCTTCGATTTGACTTGGAGCGGTGACCCGCAGCACACGCGCACGATCGCTGTCGAACAACGCCATCGTCACCAGGAGCCCTACGCGTACGGATTCGCGATTGAAATCGACGAGCTCGGCGCGCCTTCGAACGGCGTGTATTACCAGCCCGGGGACACGCTGAGCCTGCAACTGACGTTCAAGGACGGCGAGGGTCACCGACTCCACGCGCCTGGCTCCCTGCCAACGTTCGAGCAAGTGTTCACGCGGCAAGACGAAAGTGGTCTGCGCTACTTGGACCCGACCTTTCCCACGCGCTTGTACTACGCGTTGAAGCATCGTGAGTCGACGTTGATCCTCGGGATCTCCGGACCACTCGACGCACTCCAAGCACCCGAAACGATCGTCGATCCATTCACCTTCTTCCTGCCGCAGACTCAATTCGCGTTCTCGAACGTCGATGGTTACACCTCCGTGGTGCAGACGTTGCCCCCGCCGGCAATCGTGTTCGGTGGCTTGCAAGATCCGAGCTTGTGGCAGGCGCCCGTGACCGACACCCTCACCTTCACGATCCCGAACGATGCACAGCCTG
Organism: uncultured bacterium; assembly: GCA_966249405.1. Classification (GTDB taxonomy): domain Bacteria; phylum Myxococcota_A; class Polyangia; order Polyangiales; family Polyangiaceae; genus SZUA-265. The sequence continues at coordinate 36,253 of CBINDO010000030.1, forward strand.
GCACCTACGTCGCGGTCGTCAAGGCCCGGCGCGAGTACCGTGGTGAGGCGCTCAATCGCGGCGCCACGCACAGATTCCAGGTTGGCCAAGCCGCCGTCACCGCCTTCAACCCGAGCACCGAGTGTTCGAGTTGTCACTCGGGCCCAGCCAAGTTCAGCGAGATCTTGCACGGCATCGACGACCGCGCGACGTGTTACACGTGCCACTCGTCACTCGCGATCGAGGTCGACAACCGACTCGACTATCGCGTGCACCGCGTGCACGCGCTCTCGGACCGCTACCCCGCGGATCCAAGCGAATGTGGTACGTGTCACACGACGACCCCGTCCGGACCCGGACTCGGTTGGTGAGGTGCAACGCGGGTTAGTCGTCCTGTACCCTCACCCCGAGTTCCGTTCAGTTCCAACGAACCACCGTCGCGAGCCGGTGGTTGTCGGCCGCCAACGAGCACCAGACACGAAACCTGGGCGTGAAATGACGAAAGGAGGATCCCGAGAGGTCCTCCTTTCGCTTTGGCTGCGGTCCGGTCGCGTTTGACCGCGCCGTCTGCCGGCCACGTCAAATGTCGAGGTTACGCACGTTGAGCGCGTTTTGCTCGATGAACTTGCGACGCGGTTCGACTTGGTCACCCATCAAGATGCTGAACAACTCGTCGGCGCGCACCGGATCTTCGACACGGATCCGGAGCAGGGTGCGACCGTCGGGATTCATCGTCGTCTCCCACAACTCACCCGCGTTCATCTCACCGAGACCTTTATAGCGGGAGATCAACACGCCCTTACGACCACGCTCTTCGATGAAGGTATCGAGGGCGATGGAGTCTTCGATGGTGACGGGCTCCGACTTGTCACCGATCGCCGTAAACGGAGGCTGACCGAAGGAGCGCGCGTCCGACTCGATGGAGACCAGGTCTTTGTAGTCGTTGCCTTCGGCGATGTCCGCCGTGAAGTGCCCGAGGCGCGCCGTGGCGCCGGGTCGGAACTTGACGTGAATCGAGCCCTTCTCGAGGGCCTCGTTCCATTCCGCGGACACGGAGAGTGGGCACAATGCCGGGTACCGGCGCTCGAGGTACGCTTGTACGGTGGGCGCGACGGCCTCGAGTGCCTCGCGATTGCCGAAATCGGTGAACGGCTGTTCGCCAGCTTGAAGCAAGGCGACCGCGACGCGGCTGTCACAACGTCGGTCCACGCGCGCCAGAGACGTCCGCATCTTACGGAGCTGCGTCGCCAGGTTCAGCAGCGGCACGCCCGAGATCTCGAGGCCGGAGGTGGATCGCAGCGTGAGACCGTCGACCCCGTTTTCGACCAAGTAGCGGTCGAGTGCGGCTTGATCCTTGAGGTAGAGATCCTTCTTGCCCTTGCGCGCTCGGAACAACGGCGGCTGCGCGACGTAGAGGAAGCCCTTCTCCAAGAGCTCCGGCATTTGACGGTAGAAGAACGTCAGCAACAACGTACGGATGTGAGAACCGTCGACGTCGGCGTCGGTCATCAGAATGATCTTGTGATAACGCAGCTTCGAGAGGTCGAAACCGCCGTTGTCGTCGATCCCGCAGCCGAGCGCCGAGATCAACGTGGCCACCTCTTGCGAAGACAACATGCGGTCCAAGCGCGCGCGCTCGACGTTCAAGATCTTGCCCTTGAGCGGGAGGATCGCCTGGAAATGACGGTCGCGACCCTGCTTGGCACTGCCGCCGGCGCTTTCACCCTCGACGATGTAGAGCTCGGATTGCGACGGATCTTTGCTTTGGCAGTCGGCGAGTTTGCCCGACAGCGACGTCATGTCGAGCACGCCCTTGCGCACGACCTCGCGCGCCTTGCGGGCTGCTTCACGTGCCTTGGCGGCGATGATCGCCTTCTCGATGATCTTACGCGCCACGCCCGGATTCTCTTCCAAGAAGCGGCCCAGGTGTTCACCGACGGCCGCTTCAACGGCGCCCTTAACCTCGCTCGAGACCAGCTTCGATTTGGTCTGCGAGTCGAAGGACGGATCCGGGTGTTTGACGTGGATCACGCACACCACGCCTTCGCGCGTGTCGTCACCCGACAGACCTTGCTTGACGTCCTTGAACAACCCGGCGCTGGTGCCGTACGTGTTCAGGGTACGCGTCAAAGACGAACGCAAGCCGGTGAGGTGCGTACCGCCGTCTTTGTTGTGAATGTTGTTCGTGTAGCAGAAGATCTGCTCGGTGTAGCTCGACGTCCACTGGATCGCGATGTCGATCAAGAGATCTGCCGATCCCTCGAGCGGTTGCGCCGCTGCGAAGTCGATCACGTGCTCGTGAATGGGCTCCTTGGTTTGAGCCAACAGCGACACGAACTCCTTGATCCCGCCTTGGTATTCGTACGTATCTTTGTGGCCGTCCCCGCGTTCGTCGGAGAGGTGGATCACGAGGCCTTGGTTCAGGAACGCCAGCTCGCGCAGACGATTGGCGAGGATGTCGTAGTGGAACTCGGTGGTCGAGAAGATCTCGTGATCTGGCCAGAAGCTGAGCGTCGTCCCGGTGTCGGTTGCGGTCGCCGCTTTGATGAGCGGCGCCTGAGGCACACCCTTGCGGTACTCTTGAGTCCAGACGTGACCTTCACGATGGATCTCGAGCAATAAGCGCTCGGAGACGGCGTTTACCGCGCTCACGCCCACGCCGTGCAAACCGGCGCTCACCTTGTAGCTCGAGTGATCGAACTTGCCGCCAGCGTGCAGCACCGTCATCACGACCTCCGCCGCCGACACGCCGCGTTCATGCATCCCAACCGGGATCCCGCGACCATTGTCGGAGACGCGAATGCCGCCATCCTTGAGGATTGTGACGTAGATGGTGTTGCAGTGGCCGGCGAGGTGTTCGTCGACGGAGTTGTCTACACACTCCCAAACCAAGTGGTGCAGCGCCGACCCGTCGTGGACGTCGCCGATGTACATACCCGGACGTTTGCGAACTGCTTCGAGTCCTTCGAGGACTTGAATGTTCTTTGAACCATACTCTTCGACCGATTCTTGCGTGTTTTCTGCCACAGAGCACTCACTCGGGTTGGTCTCGCGCCTCCAAGATCTTTGCGCGCAAAACGGGGTCTGAGGCTTACCAAGATTCGACTCGAAAAGGCACTAAAAGCGCCCTCCACGACCACGGATGTGATGGTCGCTCAGGGTCCCGAAACGAGCTTGCCGTCGCGCAGTCGAAAGTCGGCGCGAGCGGTCTTGGAGAGGCTGCTCGTATCGAACAACTCGGGTCGCGTCGTGGTCACCAAGACCTGGCTCGGGGCCTGTCTGACCACGTCGTAAACGGCGCCGGTGCGCTCCGGATCCAACTCGCTCGACACGTCGTCGAGCAGCAGCAGTGGGTGCAAGCCTCGTGCGTTGCGTACGCACGCCAGCTCCGCAACTTTGAGCGCCAGCGTCAAGAGTCGCTGTTGACCCTGTGAGGCGTGTTTGCGGGCCGTTCTGCCGTCGAGACACAACTCCAGTTCGTCGCGATGGGGGCCGAACGTCGCGGTCCCGCGTTGGGCATCTTTGGTGCGCCGCAAGCGGAGTTCGTTCTGGAACGCGTCAATCTGGGAAGTGCCACCCGGCTGGTAAACGACGGTGATGGCGAGCGAACTCGGGGAGACCGCCGCAAACGTCGGGAGCAGCTCTGCCTGGAGTGCGAGCGCCGCGCGTTCTCTCATCGCAGCCAAGTAGACGCCACTCTTGGCCATCAAAGCCTCGAACACCTCGAGCTCCGAGCCCGACGCACGGCGTTCGAGGAGCGCTTGGCGCGCGCGCTGGGCTTTGGTGTAGCGAGCGCGCTCGTCGGCCACCGCAGGATCCAAGAAGAACCCGATGCGGTCGAGCAAGGTACGGCGCTCTGCGGCGCCGCCACTCACCAACGTGAGATCTCCGGGATGGAACACGACGACTGGCGTCTGCACCGCGTAGGCGCTGAACTTGCTGACGCGTTTGTCCTCGATGAAGAACGTGCGTTTGCCCTGGTGCACGACGTAACGCTGGGTTCGGGTGGCGATCCCGTCACTGAATTGGGCGTCGACTCGCGTCGTCTCGACGTCGGTCTTGCAAGCCTCGAGTGGCTTTTCGGTCCGGAAGCTGCGGGTCGTGGCGAGCAGGTAGATCGCCTCGAGCACGGAGGTTTTGCCCTGACCGTTGTCGCCAGAGATCACGTTGATGTTGGGCACCAACGGCAGATCGAGCGCAGCGATGTTGCGAAAGCCGCGGATCCGTACGGCTTCGACTCGCAGGGGCAGGGTCACGACGTTGGGCGATCTCGGAGCGACGCGGCGCGAGTCAGATGCGCATCGGCATTACGACGGCGAGGTAGTCACTACCTTCGAGGTTCTGAGCGGGGCGGATGACGGCTGGGTCGAGTTCGCCGCTGATCCCGAGGCTCAATTCGTCGCACTCGATCGCGCCGAGAACGTCGAGGAAGTACTTGGCGTTGAAACCAACGGTGAACGCGTCACCCGCGTATTCGACGGGCACCTCGTCGAAACCGTCACCGCTCTCCGGACTCTCACTCGAGAACCGGATTACGTTTTGGTCGAGGCTCAGCTTGATCCCGCCGGTGCGGTCGCTGGCAGCAATCGAGACTGCGCGAATCGCGTCGGCGACCGACGCACGGGGTGCCACGATTGAATATGCCGTGGAGGTGGGGATCACCTGGTCGTAAGGCGGGAACTGTGCGTCCACGAGCTTGACGCCAAATTGGATCCCGCCGATCTGGAAGAACGCGTTTTGTCCGCTGCGTTGGAGTTGCAGCGTCTTGACCGCCTCACCTCGCGCTTCGTCGCACAAGCGCCGCAGTTCCTGAACACCCTTCAGGGGCACGAGCATCGTCATGTCCGGCGCTTTGGTCTTCACCTGGATCTGCATGCGGCTGAGACGGTGACCGTCAGTGGTTACCATGCGGACCATGCCGGACTTCCACTCGAAGAGCGCGCTGTTCAGGTGCAGGCGCGTCTCGTCCGTCGAGATCGAGAAGTGCGTCGTCGAGATCAACAACGCGACGACTTCCACGTCGAGGGTGAGAGATGCCTCGCCTTTGGCCGGTTCGGGGAGCTGCGGGAACTCGGATCCGGGGATCCCATGCAAGGTGTAGCGGCGGGGTTGGCCTACGGCGCGGATCGTCGTGGAGGCACCGTCGGTGGTCGTGATCGAGAGTTTGCCTTCGGGCATCGCCTTGACGCGCTCGAAGAGATCCCGCGCGCCCACGGCGACGCTGCCTTTCGCGGTAACTTCCGCCGGCACCTCGCCGCTGACGCTCAAGAACAAGTCAGTCGCTGCCAACCGCAACCCGTTCCCTGCTGCTTCGAGCAGCACGTTGCCGAGGACCGGCATGGTGCTTTTCTTGTCGGCGACGCCTTGGCAACGGGCGAGCAGCCGGAGCAGCTCCTTTTTGCTGACTGTGACCTGCATTTCAGGTCGACGTTTAGCGGTCCTTCCGGGAGCACGCTAGTGCTGACGTTCAAAAGTTCGGGTCAGCGGGGGTGGGGGGCCGGCAAAAGAGAGACAAAGATAAGAGAGAGAAATTTAGAAATTTTGGTCGCCGTAGGCGTAGGCCCTGTGGAAACTGTGGACAGCGCGCAACCCCTCGATCTCGTTCGAGAAACGGCCGATCGGTATGGGGACAACTCGGGGAACGCGTCGGGGCTAGTCTGGGGGCGTCGGTTGTGGACAACTTCCAGACCCCAAAACGTCCCGGACAAGCCCCGATCCTTTCCCGAGGGTTCTCCACAGGTTCAGTGCTGTACGGACGGACAGATCCGACGCCGGCCATGCTGCACGGACGGACAGGAGCGGCCGGCTGGTCCTAGGCGTTTCGCCGATTCGGGTGTACGCCGAGGCCGTGACGGAATCCAAAACGACCGGGCGGCGAGGAACTAAAGGACTCTGGATCGGAATCGGCGGGCTCGCCGTGCTCGGCGTGGCGGGGGTGGTCGGTTTCCAGGCGTGGCTGCCGGGTTACGTGATGAGCAAGGTCGAGGAGGCGGCTGCCCGCTTCGGCGTCGAACTCTCGGAGTGTGCGCTGAGCTACGAGCGTACTGGGCTGTCGGTGACGAAGGTCACCCTGGAGCATTGTCACGTGGAAATGCCCGCGCCCACCGCCGCCTCGGGGAGCGTCGCGCACCTCGAGGTGTGGCTGAAGGAGAACCAGCCTGAACGTCTCTTCATCTCGGGCGCAGACGTCGTAGTCACCGGTTCCCCCGACTTCGAGCAGTGGAAGACGCACCTCGAGGGCGGTGAGACGATCGCCGTGACCGGCCAGAGCAATCGTTTGGCGTGGGTCACCGATCCGGGACGTCCTCCAGCGCTTGCGATCTCCGAGCTTGCACGGCTCTCCGAGAAGGAGGACTGGACTGGTCGGCTGGTGCTGGCCGAGATCCTGGACGGTTCCGTGCGCTTCGGGGACAAGGCGCACCTCGAACTGCGGCTGCGCAGCATGCCCGCGAACTCGCTGGTGGCCGACGTAGACCCCGCCAGCTCGGTGGGACACGTCCGGGTCGAGCTCGAAAGTGTGCCCTTCATGTTGTTTTCCGGGATCTTGTTCGGAAACGTCCCGAGTGAACTCGCAACCACCACCGCGTCGGGCCATCTGGAGCTCGACATCCCCTACGGCCTCAACCCAGCACAACCCAAAGGCAACTTCGACTTCACGTTGGCGGGCCTGAATTTCCCAGTGCCGCGTGAGCTCGCGGGGCTCGTTTACGACACCTCTCCGCATCTTTGGGGCACCTTGACCAGCAACCGCGCCTACACGAAGTTCGAGGCCCCGAAGGTCAACTTCGAGACGGGCGCGCTTCGCATGAAGGGCAAGGGCAGCGTCGAGCGCGATGGCATCCGTACCCGGTGGCAGGCTACCATGCAGGGCCCACTGCCGTGTGACGCCATCGTCGCCTCGGCGGCGCGTGTTCACCTGCAAGGGGTGCCCATGGCTCGAGAGTTGAGTGACGCCGCGGCGCGGATCTCGAAGAAGGCGTTGAAAGGCAGCGTCAACATCATGGTCGCGCTCGACGCAGACTCGGCTGATCTCGCCGCCGCGAAACTCGTCAAGACCGTGGGCATCGGGTGCGGCCTGCAGCCGTTGCCAGTTCCGAACTTGTCGGAGCTCCCGGCAGGCCTGCTCAAGGACCTGCCGCAACTCGGCGACCTGCCGCAGCTCGGCGAACTGCCGGCAGTGCTGGGAACGTCCAAACCGGGCGAGTTGCCCAAGGTGCCGGACCTGAAGCTGCCCAAGGAGTTGCCGAAACTCGAGCTCCCCGAGTTCAAGCTGCCGGCACCGAAGCCCAAGAAGCCGGAACCGAGCGAAAAGTGAGTACCCAACGCCACGAGCGCGGCGCGATGACCAGGGATCCTGAGAGTAAGCGGGGCAGCAGAAGCCTGGTGGTTCGACGAATCTGGCTCTAGAGGTTCACTTGCAGGCCGTGTTTGACGACGCGATAGGTTGGATTCGTGATCACTTCGAGGCGGTGCTCATGTGCGCCTCGGTTGGCTCCATCGTCACGGTGGTGATCTCGGCCGTGGCC
>CBINDO010000031.1:0-43730 GCA_966249405.1 uncultured bacterium
CCCACGACGTCGCCGCCCATCTATTTCGGCTCGCCGCTGCGGGGCCGTTGGGTCTGGCTCTCTCCGCGGTCTTCCAGGACTCCCTAGCTGTGAGCAGCGCATTCCTGCTCGGAACGTTCCCGACCAACACGCTGGTCAAATACGCTCGCCGTATCGCGGACCGGCGGTTTGCCCTCGGCGACGAGAATTCGAAGGAGACCGCCTATTCGCTAGAGGCGCTTCAGGGCATCAGCCGAACACAGGCCGAACGCTTCGACGAGGAGCGTGTTCAGAGCGTACTTCAGCTCGCCTACGCTGACGCCATCGACCTCACGATCCGGACGAACTACGACTTCGACTATGTCACGGACTGCGTGAGCCAAGCGCTGTTGTGGACGTATACAGCGCGGCGTTTCGCGGAGGTCCAAGCACTGGGGATCCGAGGAGCCGTCGAAGCGAGCAATCTGCATGCTGCCCTCGACTCGGGCGAGCCGGGCGTGGCGGAAGACGCGCGAGCAACGTTGCGCAGCCTCTCCGCGGTGCTCGAGCTCGAGGAAGCGGCGGCTCGACGGATCCTGAATGAAGTCACTTGGGACCCCTACTCGGAGTTCATCGTGAATGTTTGGGGGATGAAGGGATCCGGCTCACAGCATCCTGGTCCAGCGTCCAAGGCATGACCGGCAGGCGCCGGTGCGATCGCAGCGGTTTTGCAACCAGCCGCTCGAGACGTGACGCAAGTTCTCTCTGCAGTCGACGCTCCAAGCGAGGATGATGCTCCCCTCTGCCGAAACGGCGACCTTGCCGGTGCAAGGTGACTGGCTGGATGAAGCGTACCTCTTCCCCTTCTACTTCGACGAGCGCGAGCGTGGCGACGATCTCGCCGTCTTCGCCTTCGGTGAACTGAGCGACGCCACCGGTCAGCGTGTTGCCGACGATCATGAACAGCCCGGGATAACCCGCAACTGCCAACATCGGAGCGTCCCCGAACTCCGTCCGGTAAATGAGCTCATCGCCCCGATGGAGGAACCGAACACCTCGTTCGTACCTGCCGGTGTATCGAGCCACGTCCGCCGACGCGACCGGCGCGGTGAGGTCGAGCAGCGAAGACAGCTCGGCTTGGTAAGCCGTCTCGGCAGCCAACAAATCTTCGTCCGAGGCGTGTTCTAGATCCTCCAGTAGCTCCACCGCATACCGTTCCACGGCCTGAACGAAGTAGGTGCTCGAGGCGCGATTGGTCAAGACGACGATTCCCCATCCCTCACTGGGCGAGAGCAACACGTCACTGCCGAAACCCATCGTCCCACCACTGTGCGTCACGAACTGGCGACCGTCCTGCTGCGCGACGAACCAACCATAACCGTAACCCACTCCCGCTTCGCCGACGTCTACGACCGCAGTGTGCGTCTGGTTCAAGGCCTGCTCGGAAACAATCCGCCGGCCCGATGGCGCCAGCCCCCCATTTACCTGCGTCAGCGCATACGACGCCATGTCGTCGATGCTGGACCACACGGCACCAGCCGGCGCGACCGAGGTCGCGAACCGTTCGAAGCCAAACCCAGTAGCTCGGATCTCACCAGCGCGCGGATCGAACTCGTTGGGCCAGGCATGATTGGGGTCCATCGCCGCGCGTTCGAAGCTCGAACTAGTTCGGCTCATCCCAAGCGGCTGGAACAAGCGTTGCTGCATCAGCGCCTCGTACGTTCGCGCCAAGCTGCGGTTGGAATAGTGGGCTCCCGCCGCACGCGCCGCGACGTAGCCGGCCAAGGAGAACATCTGATTCTGATAGTCGAAGACGCCGCCCGGCGGCGCGAACATCGGCATAACCGAGACCGCATCCACCAACTGCAACGGAGCGTTACTGTCGACGAGGAGCGGCACATCGTAGCGGCTCACCCCCGTTTGGTGACTGAGCAAATGACCGAGCGTCACCTCCGACGTGTATTCGGGCACTTCAAGTTCGAACGTAGGCAGCAGCTGGACTGCCGGAGTGTCCCACTGCAGTCGGCCTTCATCCACCAGCGACGCAATCATGGTCGCGGTCATCGACTTGGTGACGGACCCAACCATGAACACGGTCTCCGTGTCGACGGTGCGGTGGTCGATCACGCCGCGGACCCCAAATGCGCCGCTGTAGACGACCTCGTTGCCCTGCACCACTGCCACTGCGGCGCCTGGAACGTCGAACGCGACGAGCGCGTCCCGTATGTAACTGTCGAACTCGGCGTCGACCTCCGAATCGAACGTCGCTGGGGATTTGCCGAGCTCGGGCGCCTGCCCCACCCGTTCGTCGGGTTGCGCCGCCGCCAGAGCCGGTTGCAACGTCAACTCCAAAAGACACGTCGCGGCGACGCATCGGGCGAAGTGAAATTTCTGCGCCCAACGTACTCGGTGAGCGTTGCGCGGTTTGTTTACAAGATCGTTACGTCGACGCACGTCGCTTGAATTTCGAACCATGACTACCTCCGGTTGTCCCTTCGGTGATTCGAGCTCGCCGTTTCGTTTGTTCATTTTGCATCTCTCGACGACAATTTGGTTTTTGGGTGGGCCCAGCGCCCGCTCGACGCGTCCCGGCTCCCTCCCATCAATAACGCTCGACCGGTAAGTCTCTCGACATACTCGAAGGCCGAGAGTCCGGCGCGACGGCGCGCCGGACTCTCCGTGGCTCACAGCTCGCAGCTCGCTTGGCAATCCTCGAGCGACCCGAACAACGCTTGACCCTGAGCGTCACAACCACTGATCGTTCCGCACTGGCCAAACATCACGCCGTAGCCCAGCACCGCGTCACACGGACCGAAGTCGACCCCGACCAGGTCGATGCACTCGGGCGCGCCGCATTGCCAGCCACACTGCTCACCATCGCCAAACATCGGACACGTCGCGTGACCGACACATTCGATGTGCGGCCACGTGTTGCCGTCGGCGTTACAGTCCGTCGCGTACTGGCACGTGCCGTCGCCGCGGCACACGCCAGAGGCAGTGCAGTACTCCTCTTCCGGACATTCCTCACTGCCATTGCAGGTGGCTCGGCACACGCCCGGTGCGTCGGCGACGTAGTTGGGGAAGTCGCAGACCAACCCCGGCAGGCACTGCTCGAAGTACCAAGGTAACGTAAACCCACCGCAGCTCTCCCCGATGCCCACGAACGGAACGCACTCGGTGCCGCCGTCTTCGGCTTGGCGACACCACTCGTCCTTGGCGCAGTCGGCGTCCGTGGAGCACTGCGTGGCAGGCTCGGGCAAATAGAACTGGGTGCCTACCAAACTCGGGCCAACGTCGGGAGGCCCCGATTTCACACGGCCGCTGACGATCAGCTCACCAGCCTCGTAGGCGGCTTGCGCCGCCGTCAACTGCTCGTCACTGGCGCCCGCCGCTTTCAGATTGAGCCCGGACACGCGCCGTCCAAACGGCGTGTTGAGGCGCTGCAACTCAATGGTGGGACACGGCGTGGTGATACACACGATCCCGGAGTTCGACACTCGAAAGAACACGCCGCGGGGCTCGACGTCCGTCGCCGACCCCCAAGCGTCATCCACCACCAGCCGCCCCAATTCGCCGAAGTCGGGGTACACGTTGCTCTCGATGCTGCCGTGCACGACTACGCTCGCGGCCACGGGCAGCGGCTGGTTGGCCTTCACTTCGGCGACGTAACACTCGCTCTCGAAAGTACCGTCGGCGCAGCGGGTTCGCGGGCGGTTGAGCGCTTTGACGAAGTAGCCGCCGCACAGCGGCGAGACACACTTGCGCATGTCGGGGCGGATCTCGTAATAACGGCCGGGAGCCGGACCCGGCTTGGCCTCCAACGCAAGCTCCGTCTCACCCCATTCCGGCACCATTTCCGTGTCCGTATCCACCTCATGGCTGCCACTTACGGGCTGTGAACAGGCGATGGCGGCCATGCCCAAGCCGGCGCCGACTGCGACGCGGAGCACCCCTCGTTGAACACTCGTCGAGATATTGATCGTCATGTGCGTCCTCCTCTTGTGTTGCCCGCCCTGCACCGAGGCGGGCTCCAACGCTAGCACTGGCCGCGCGGCGCGCATGTTACAAATTACCAACAACGAACCTCGCAGTATTTTCGCACGACGATCCCCGTCGCTGCACGGACCGTGCCCGTTTATCTAAAACGGCTAATGCGAGCCCACCGCGGCATAGTGTCTCGGGCACCAGCGCGCTTCGAACCCGGACCAACTCCGAGATCCTGGCTACGGCGCCAGACGTTCAGTGCCGACGACCCAGACCTTGCGAAATTGATGCGCGCAGCGATTCGCGTGTGCAGGTTTGCTTGCAGCGCGCGACTACAAACCTCTCACCAGCGGGCGGCGCGGTGCGGCTTCCGGAGGGGGAATTGGCTCTCTGAGGTAAGCAAGACAATGTCGCGGGCACTGCGCGGTCATGCGAGCGCAATCGCCGCCCTCGAGCGCGATGCATTGCCGGCACTCGGCGTCTCGACTGAGCTGCTCGTAACACGCGGACTGCGACTTCAGCTGGTACGCAGGTTCGTCTCCCGAAGCGCGTTCCTCGAGAGCTTCTCCTTCGGAAGCATCGGCCACCGTCTCACCCCCATCGAGCGCGTCGGCCACGTTATCTGGCTCCGAAGCGACCCCGCCGTCTGAGTCGAAGTCATACTTTAGACACGCCCAATCGGCCTGGCAAACGGATAGCGCTTCCGTGGCGGCGTAGAACAAGTCCTGCAAGATCGGGGCTTGCGCGCAAGCTGCGTTGCAGCGTTCCGTGAGTTCGTCACAACGAGCGGTCGTGTCGTAGTCCACGCCTCCGTCGGCGGGCGAAGGCCCCGTCCCCACGCAGGCAGCGCACGCGCTGATCGCGCCGTCGCTGCCGTAGCCGTTGATGAGACGCCAGTTGGCGAGGTCGCTCGCGCACGAGGATTCCGGCGGTGAACACGCGGTTTCGAAGGTCGAGCAGGTCACGCCAATCTCCGTCCAGTGGGTGAGAGCGTTGACCGCGAGCGGGACATCGAGACACGCGACGTCGCAGTCTCGACGCTCGCGCGCCTGCGAACACTCGTTGTTCGCCAGGCAGTCTTCACAACGGCCGATGTTGGCCCATGACAACCGTCCGTCGTCCACTTGATCCTTCAGCGTGTGATAACAATCTACCTGTGCCTTGATCAGCGCGCTGGAGTCGATGCCCTCGGGCGGCGAATCGACGTCGTGCGCGTCACAAGTCAAGAGGGCGTCGCAGAACTCTCGGCGCAGCTGCTCGCCGGACGAGAATTCACACGCCGCACAAACCAAGAGCAGCGTAGTCGAAGCCAACCTAGAAAACATGTGTTGCAATTCCCCCGCTCACGCTCCAGGTGGTGGTCCGCTCACGCGGTTGCCGTTCCCAGAAGTCATAACCCCACTGCACACGCGGCAGATCGACCCCCAGCCAAACGTAGTCTCCGATGATCGCGTCGAGTGACACGCCGCCAAAACCCCAGCTGAGCACGTGCCGCGCCTGATCTTCGAACACGGACGTCACCGTGTACGCAACCCGCCCGCGCAGCCCTAAGTACAACGCGAAAGGAGTGTTGTGGTTGCCGATCAGATCGGAGAGCGGGACCGGTAACGTGATCCCGGGTTCGAGGGCGATCCCTACCGGGCGTTCACCCAACTCGTCTTCCATTGGCAAACGCAGCTGCAGTCCGTAGCTCAACATGTCCAACGGACTCATCGTGTCGTGAAGCACGCTGGTGTGCGCAAGGAAGGCGTCGAAAGTGAGCCACAGCGGTGTGCTCGGAACGAATTCGGTGCTCAAACCAAACCCGCCGGTGTGATGGTTCTTCGGGATCAGTCCTTCCGCAGGGTAGACGAGGTTGTAGTTGACGCCCGCTCGTTCATCTTTGAGCCAAGCACTGTCTTCCTTCGACGGCGCGACCCAAGGGGAGGCGCTTTGAAACTCGCTCATGTTTTCGGTATACGCGTGTTGAACGTGGCCGAGGTGTTTGGTCCGATATTCGAGCCAAGCCTGGGCAAACGAAACACCTTCGTGCGAGCCAAGTTGGCGAACACCCCTGGCTTGGCCTTCGACGACGCCGGGTTTGGTCTTGTCCACGTAGTTGGCGACCAAACGAATCAGCGCCTCGACGGCGAGCGACGCTCTCTGCGCTCGACGCGAAAGGCAGCTCGGCGGCACCACCATCTCACTCTCGAGCGCCGAAAGATTCGAATCGATGTCTACGCCGAGCAGCCGTTGGGCGTCGGCTTCGCACTTGGACATCCGCGCTCTGTAGGCGTCGGTTGGACATTGCTGGGCTTGGTCGTCGCTGTCGCCCAGCACATAGCCCCAGTCACGATCTTCTACGAACGTTTGGTGTTGATGCTCCGAAAAATGCAGGCGCGCCGTGTCGTTGGCATCGAACGGCGAGACCACAAAGTAGCTCCACCACGTTCGGAGCGACCACGGTTTGACGTAGACGATCTTCCAAGCTTGGTCGTCCGCTGGTGATTCCACGGGTGATGCTGCGTTTGTGGGAGGAGTCATCTGCCCCGTAGCCACTGACTTGTTCAGGAACTCGGGGTCGTCGAGTTGTCCTTCGTAGTCGCGAGGCACGAGCCGGGCGACGTGAGAGTCGGCGAACGAGTCTTCGATCAAGTGCAACAATACGTACATGCCCACAGACTTACGATTGCTGTCGGCGGGCGCATACAAGACGCTGCGCAAGAGCGAGTCGGCGACGCCCAAACACTCGAGATACGCGTCGACTACCAAACCCTTCGGCATGCCGTACATCTGGCCTTCCACCCGCGTCACGTGACTGCCCCGCGCATTGAAGTGGAAACACTGCAGGTCCTGTTGGAGTTGACGGTCCAACAGATGGTCGGGCAAGTGTGAGGTGAGAGACAACCCGCTGAGGTTGTACGCCGCAAAGTCACCGTACAGGCGACTCGCCGGCGAGAGCGCTGGGGATTTAGGGGGCTCCAAGACGCCGTATTGGATCAGCTTGACGATCGCCTTGCGGCCGTCCGGATCACTCAGCAGACGGTCATAAGCCGCGGCTTCGATCGCGCGGTGTCCAGGTTCCTTGAACGCGTGAACGGTGCCGCTCCCGAGCCACAACCCGAGCGCCAAGCCTATCTCGAGAACCAGTGAACGAGGTCGGTGGGTCATCGCTCAAAGACTCCAAGCAAACTTCAGTGAGACACCAAACATCCCGTCCGTCACCGGCCCGCCATCGGCGCCGCCTTCGGGGTAAGTTTCGATGGCCCAATACGGAAAGACCGAGATGCCTTTGATCGTGCGGTCACACTCGCAGGCCAAGCGGCTGCTCGTGCCTTTTGGCAGGCAACAGGCGGTGGCATACTTCGGTATGCCCAACTCGACCGCCAACGCAGGTCCAAAGCGCCATCGAACGCCGGAGCCGTAGACACGGTCGTAGACATAGCCGATGTCGGTCGCGATGAAGCGGTAACCGGCTTGGATCCCAGCGCCGAAACGGAACCGCGTATCATCTGCGTCCCGCGTTTCGTGAAAGCCGCCGCTGACCCAGGCCCCGGCCCACGCCAGGCGGTCACTCAGCGCCCACCGAGGTACCCAACTGAACTCCAGTTCTCCGACCGTTCGGTGAAAGGCGTCGCGATTGCCGTTCGGTCGTTGATGGTTGATACCAACGAACAGGTAGTGTCTATCGAACACGTGATGACCTGCGCTGTACGGCACGTCCACGGACTCGGCTGGCGCGGCGCAAGTGACGTTGGGAGCGTCGTCCTGAACGGGGCCACCGTTTCCCTCGAACTGGGGCGATGCGCTGTGCTCAACCTCGTGCTCGGCGGGCGCGGGCGATGGCAGTCCGACGGGCGCCGGTGAAGCAACCTCGACTGGGACCTGTCCCGGCGCAGCCGGGGTCGCATTTGGCGCAGCGGTTGGTTGCGTCTGCGCGAGCGTGATTGCGGGGGTGGCTACTACCAGCAAGCACGTAAACCGAACTAACGCCGAGGCAAAACCTCGACGGCGAGATCCCCACATGTACTTCCTCCGAGTTGGTGAACGTGGCTGTTAGTCTGTTCCGTTCGACCCTGTCAACGTTGCCTTGATCTCTCGGAAAAATGCTCACGCACCATCGGATACACTTCGTGCGTTATCCCAGCTTCGCGGCGCATCAATGCCCCCGGCGCGTCCAACGTTTTGGCTGGTAACCAGCTTTAGCACACGAGGCGGATTGCCACTGCTCCGCCCCACGCGGGCTAACCCGCGTCCTGCGATCGGTCAGTGTGAAGCGCGGCCCGAATGGATACCGACCCACTTGTGCCCGGTTCTGGAACACGGTAGCAGCGCGTGCACATCGCCCTGCGCACCGCTGCCCACATGAACCGTACCGCGCCCATTTCTCACTCGAAGCTATTTGCCCTCGTCGCCGGGTTGGCCTGCCTCTTCGCCTTGGGCGGGCCGGTGATGGAGTTCGCAATGCACTGGTATTCGGGTTCCGAATACGTCGCGTTTTCAGCGCCAGGCGGGTATTCTCTCGAACAATTCTTCGTGCTCTGGTTGAGCGCGCGAGCGAGCTACGCGATAGCCATTTCGGCGGTGTTGGTCGGCGTTTGGCTGTTGGCACGGCGCCGCGCCGAGCGGGACGTCGCAATCCGGTACCTGGTCGCGGGAGTGGTGCTCGCCGCCGCCACCTACTTTGCGATTGGTTGAACTCGCCGTGAGGTACCGACTGCTGGCGCCTGGCTGCCGCGAGCAATGGTGATGACTGCGCGCCAACGAGCGGGCGCCTAACCCCCGACCCGCCGCGCTAGCTCGAGGTGGCGTTTCGATCACCTCGTCCGAGTCGTGGCGGCGGGCTAGGCTCCGGTCATGAACGTGAAGTTGCTCATCGACGGCATCGTGCGGCAAACGACCGTCCTGCTCGCACAGCTCTCGACCACCGCGGGATCTCGAGCGCCGTTGGCGCGGGTGACCGACGAGGTGTTTCGCAACTTGGCGCGCGAGATCGAGGCGCAAGGGGTTGGAAGACCCGTCGTCGCGGACATGTTCGGGATGGCGCTGCGCTCGTACCAACGCAAGGTGCAGAGATTGGCCGAAGGCGCCACCCAGCGCGACCGAACGTTGTGGGAGGCCGTCCTCGAGTTCGTGCAAGACGAACGCCCCACGCGAGCGCGCGTGCTCGAACGGTTTGCCAACGACGGCGAGAAGGAGGTCGTGTCCGTCCTGACGGACCTGGTCAAGACCGGACTAGTGTTTACAACGGGCAGTGGTCGCGGCGCCGTCTACGTGCCCACGCAAGACGACGTCCGCCGAGCCGTGATGAGAGATCACGATCGCGAGTCGATCGAGAACTGGCTCTGGCTCATGGTCTTCCGCAAAGAGGTGCGGACCAGATCCGACGCGCACCGAGCTCTCGCTTGTGAGGCCACGCTGGTGGACGAGGCGATCGAGGAGTTGGTCGCCACCGGGCGGCTCAGCTGGCAAGGAGACGAATTGAAGTCGAGCAATCTCGTCATCCCGTTGGGTGCGGAGCAAGGTTGGGAGACCGCCGTCCTCGACCACTTCCGGACGGTGGCCGTCGCGATCGCGAAGAAGGTGGCCCGCACTGGCGGCGTCACGTCGGACGATGACGAAACCGGCGGCTCCACCTTCACGTTCACGGTGTGCGAGGGGCACCCGTACGAACAAGACGTCAAGGCGCTGCTTCGCACTACACGCCGCAATGCGCAGGCACTGTGGGACGCGGTGGCAGAGCACAATCGTGAACATCCACTGGGCGCCGAGGGCAGACGTCGGGTTTCGTTCTACCTGGGGCAGGTGGTGGAGGAACTAGATCCGAGGCCCAACGAGGATGGTGAGTGGCGTGAAACGGTTGGAGACGAATGAGTCGGAGGCACGAGGTACCATGAGCATGATACGTGAGGTTGGCAAAATGAAGAAACACGGTGGGACATTGATGACGACGGCGACTTGGTTGACCGGCACGCCGCCGAAACTCGCGAAGCGAAGCTGGATGACGGTCGCGCTCTTGGGCCTCCTGACCGGCTGTGGCAGCCAAATCGACCCCGGCACCGACGGCAGCACCCATTGGCTGAGCTGCAACACGGACGCACAGTGTGGCGAACTCCGCTGCGTAGACCACCGCTGCAAACCAGCGGCGGAACCGACGCCGGAACCAACTCCGGAACCCGACAGCGCAGCGCCGACCCCGGTGCCGCCAAGTAGCGAAGGTGATGGTCGGAGAGCTCTGGGTGAGACGTGCCTGCCCGCTGAAGAGTATCTGCCCGAGTTTTCGAGCTTCGGGCAGGGAGACGTGATCGTCGAGCAGAGCTCCCAATGCTCCACCGGTACGTGTTTGGTGAATCACTTCATGGGCCGGGTCACCTGTTTGTACGGTGGAGAGCCGAGCGATGCCGGGTTCCACGACTGTGAGACACCCGACGGGCAGCCCGTCACCGTCGCGGTGCCACCCCAACGTCAAGATCGCTCACCGGAGAACGCCGTCTATTGCTCGTGTCGTTGCGACGGTCCCGATCCGAGCGCCGACTACTGCGAGTGTGGAGCGGGGTTCGAGTGCGTGCCGCTCGCGCCCGTCGAAGTCCCTGGGGCCGAAGCGGTGGTGGGGTCGTATTGCGTGAAACAAGGGACGACGTACGATCGCAACGGTCTCCACCGACCGTGTGACGCGGAGACCGCTTCCTGCGGCGAGGCGTCGCGATACGACGCTCAAACGTTGGGCATCGAGTTGACGGAGGAGCAACTGGGCGCTGCCCAGTCGTTCGAGTACTTCGCAGACCTGGGCGGTGACTTCGCGGATCAGACCGCCTGCTTACCGCGGACGCTTCCCGTCGCCGAAAGTGACGAGGGGACGGGCGCAGCGTGTCGCATCTTCGAGCTGATCCCCGGCGGGGATGGCTGTTCCGGCCCAGGGCGTTTGCCCGTCGACGCAGCCACCGTCGAGCTCGCGCGCCTGCAGCTGATGAGCGTGGACGTCTGTTCCACCGAGGCCGAGTGCGGCGAATACACCGTGTGCGAGGTGCCCCAAATCGTGGACGCCGAGAGCACGTGCCGCACGCAGGAGGCGATCACCGAAGACGGCTGGTGTTATCTCAGTGAGCTTCACGCGTTGGGCAACCCCGAGCTGCTCGACGCGTGTCCCGATGGTCCTTCCCGTGGCAAGTTGCGTTTCGGCGGCGCAGGCGTGTTGACGCCGGGAGCCTTCAGCTACGTCGCCTGCTCCGGGCAGCGCTGAGAACGGTCACCGAGGCACGGCGTCGGCCCCCGCGCGAGGATGGCCGACGCTGTGTGCTCGTGAATAGGGTGTGCGAAAAATCTCACTACGCCCGACGACCGCCGGCGCGTTAAGGTCGGCGCGTGAACATCAACCTGCTGATCGACAACATCGTCCGGCAAACGACGGTCCTCGTGGCGCAGCTGGCCACGGCTGCGGGTGGCCGGACACCGTTGGCGCACGTCGCTGGGCAAGTTTTCATCGAGCTAGTGCGGGAGCTCAAGAGCCAGGGGCTCACGAACAAGGTCATCGCCGATATGTTCGGGCTGACGTTGCGCACCTATCACGATCGCGTTCGGCGTAGCTCCGAGAGCCAGACCGACCGTGGGTCGTCGCTGTGGGAGGCCGTGCTCGCGTTCGCGAGGGAGCGTCAGGTGGTACGGCGCGCGGAGCTGCTTCAACGCTTCCGAGCCGACGACGAGGCGTCGGTGCGCGCCGTGTTGAACGACTTGGTCGAGAGCGGCTTGCTGTTCAAGTCTGGCCGTGTCGATCACACGGCTTACCGCGCCGCTAGCGCCGCCGAGACGGCAGCCATGTCTGGACACACCGCCGCCGAGAGGCTCCCGTTGCATGTTTTGGTGTGTTTACACCGCCAAGGACCACTCAGCTGCGCCGAACTCGCCGCCCAGCTCAACCTGTCCGTGGCCATGACGGGCGCCGCGCTGGAAGAGTTGGTCAGAGACAATGGCGTCACCGAG
This sequence comes from uncultured bacterium, assembly GCA_966249405.1. Lineage (GTDB taxonomy): Bacteria > Myxococcota_A > Polyangia > Polyangiales > Polyangiaceae > SZUA-265. Next base: position 11,899 of record CBINDO010000031.1, read on the forward strand.
CAGGACGGGGTGTTCACAGCGCCCCAATGCGTGATCCCCTACGGCGACGAAGTGGGATGGGAAGCGGCCGTGTTCGACCACTTTCAATCCATGGCGACTGCAATCGCCGCCAAGGTGACACAAGGCAATCGCAGTGCACAACAACGGGATGCGACGGGAGGTAGCACCTACCACTTCGATTTGTATCGCGGGCACCCGCTCGAGTCGGAAGTGTTGGGTTTGCTGGGCTCCGTGCGTGAAAAGGCTTCGCAGCTTCGCGAACAAGTAGACGCGATGGTGGCGCCCCACGTCGCAGACAAGTATCGCGTCGTGTTCTACGCCGGTCAAAACGCGGTTGGGCTGTACGGACGTGAATCAGGAGTCGATGAATGAGGAAGATCGCTGCGACCTTGCTTTGGGTTGGGTGCGTGTTGGCGGCCTGTGGTGGACGCACTCGCTTGGACCACGGCGGTGAAACCCACTGGCTCTCGAGCTGCCAAGAGAGTTCCTCGTGTGGCGACGGCTTCGACTGTATTTGCGGCCGCTGCACGCTTTCGTGTTCTTCTGACGCGGCTTGTAAACAAGGCAGCGATGAGGCGGTTTGTGCCAGCTCCGACCTAGTGAAGTTCGCTGCCGATTGTGAAACGGCACCGCCTCGAATCTGCGTGCGTGAACGCGACGTGGTAGAGACCGAGCCACCTCGGCTCGAAGGTTGGGCCGACGTCGCCCCAGGGGACGCGCACACGTGCGCGCTCACCCTGAACGGTGAACTCTACTGTTGGGGCGACGGAAGCTTCGGACAGCTGGGTGTGGGCAACCTCGAGTCACAGACGACACCTACCCGGGTGGGTGTCGACGAGGATTGGCTCGCGTTGGCCGCGGGAGGGACACACTCGTGTGCGCTCAAGAAAGATGGTTCGCTCTATTGCTGGGGAACACCCCTGGGCGGCGATGCCAACGACGTCGCCTCACGTCTCCTCACGCCATCTCGCGTGGGCGACGACGACCAATGGACGCAATTGACGACGGGTGGCTCGCACGCGTGCGCGATCAACGCGGGAGCGCTGTACTGCTGGGGGCGCAACATCTTCGGGATGGTCGGGGACGGGACGACGGATGATCGTTCGTCTCCGACACGCATCGGAACGAACCAGTGGAAGCAGGTTTCGGCGGGGGTGATCCACACCTGCGCCATCGACGAGGAGGCTGCGCTCTACTGCTGGGGCTACTCGTTCGAGGGTCGGCTCGGCATCGGTGACGTCGAGGGCAACGCGCTCACGCCCACTCGGGTGGGAGAAGACAACGACTGGCAGAGCGTGAGCGCTGGTTATGCGCACACGTGTGGCCGCAAACTCGACGGCAGCGTGTATTGTTGGGGTGGTAACTTGGACAGCACGCTCGGAACCGGTCGCGATGAATGGGCCTCCGAAACCCCCTTCCTCGTGCCGGGCACTCGTGGCTGGTCTTCCGTGGCGGCGGGTGGCTACCGCACTTGCGGATTGGATGAAGAAGGCTCCTTGTTGTGCTGGGGCGCCAGCGACGACGCGCTCCGCAACGACCCGAACGTCGTGCGCACCAAACCCGAGAAGTTCGGCGATGAAGGCGCGTGGAGCGTCATTGCCCAAGGTTACAACCACACGTGTGGCATCACCGCCGACCACGCGCTGTTTTGCTGGGGTGCCAACGAGTTGGGACAAGTGGGAGACGGCACTCGAGGCCGTAAGTTCACTCCCTCGTCACCCGTCGCGCTGGATGGCGAATGGCGGAGTGTGGCACTGGGCGAAAATCACACCTGCGGCGTTACGACGGAGAACGAGCTGTACTGCTGGGGTAGCAACGGACGTGGTGAACTCGGCACCGGCACAGGACTGTCGAGCAGAGTGCCGGAGCGAGTGGACGACGCGACGGACTGGCAAGACGTTTGGGCGTCGGGCGAGCAAGCTTGCGCGACTAAACTCGACGGTTCACTCCATTGTTGGGGCGACAGCCGGACGGTCAACGAGAACGCGAACGAATTCACGGCAACGCCCGTACGAGTCGCCACCGAATCGGGATTCTCTTCGTTGAGCTTCGGCTACTCGCACGTCTGCGCGACCAAAACCGCCGGCTCTCTCTACTGTTGGGGCTACGCCTCGGGAGGCGCGCTCGCCGACGCATTCACAGAGCAGAACGACGTAGTCGACATCGCGAAGCACCCCACGCGTGTGGGCGTCGATGAGGACTGGACCGTTGTCTCACTCCCGGCCACACGAAGCTTCGCACTGAAGGCCGACGGCACGCTGCATCAGTGGGGCTACGACTTCGGGGATGAAGAGACGGCAAATCCGCAAGTGAGACAAGTCGGCACCGCGCAAGACTGGACGCACATCTCCGCCGGGCCCGGGCACCTGTGCGGCCTCCGAAACGGCGGGCAGTTGTATTGCTGGGGTGGCAATGATTATGGCCAGCTCGGCACCGGCACGACGACCCCGCTGAACGAACCCGAACGCGCACGAGACGCCCGCCGCTGGATGGACGTGAGTAGCGGCGCTGGTCACACGTGCGCGATCGACGAAGCCGGAGGTCTGTATTGCTGGGGCGACGTCAACTCCGAGAACATCGTGTCGGGTGAGAACTACCTACTGGAACCAACGCGTGTCGGCAATGAGACCACGTGGCGGCGCGTCTTCGCCGGCAGATCACATACCTGCGCACAAAAGGTGGAGGGGACGCTCCACTGCTGGGGTTCGAGTGATCGCGGCGAACTCGGCGATGGCGACGGCTGGCGTCGGGAACCCACGAAGGTAACGCACCCCACGCGCGATTAACCTGCGCAACACACGGCATCCAACTCGCTCGACACGTGACTGCCGCCACTCGGGCAAGCGGGCTGCGGCGACGAACCCGAACGAACGCCGCCAGCGGCCCACCACGACGCAGGGCGGCTCCTGCTAGAACCCGGCCTGCGTCCTTGTCTCTACTGCCGGGCTTCGCTGACTCACGTCGCGGTCTCCGCTGCCGGGTTTCACTGACTCACGTCGCCGTCTCACCGCGATGCGGACCGCGTCGCGATTCGAGCGGTGGCCGGCGCGCCAACATTGTTCACGCTCCGACGCACAACGGCGGGCCCGTCTCACTCAACGCCGCGGTCAGCGCGGCTTCGAACGGCGCCGCGTCGCTGTAGATCCGCATCACGTCGGCGAGTTCGGCGAAGTTGCGGACGAAGTTGGCGGTAACGTGGACGTAGGCTGAGCCGGTGAGCATGTGAACCGAGACCAGCGCCTTGCGATTGCGGCTGAGCCACTTGCACCAGGCGCTGCTGACGTCGGTCGTCACGCCGCGTGAACGACGCGCGTCGACGAACAACACCAACGGCGACTTCACGATGTCTTCGGCGAGTGCGTCGAACGGGCCCGAGCCGTGTTCACCCACGTCCGTTCCCTTGATTGTGATCACGATGACGCCGGGCGCGGCGCGCCGTAATACCAGCGTCGAGTGAACACCTTCCCACGTGATCTCGGTGATCCGCGGCTGGCTCGTCACGACACCAGGGTGACGCGCTGGCGCGGGCTCCTCGTGAGTCTCGCGTTCGGGAGCCGCAAGGGGGACCGGTGCGTTCATGGCACACGGACCTTACCACGGCGCGCGGCCGGAACGAAACGCCGCCTCCGCTCCCCCCAAGTTGGTCGCCAATTCCCGCCTGCGTCGCGTTCGGGCTCCACGATCCGACCGGCGTTGGTGCCCGGCCTCGCAGGCGGGCGGCGGGAGCGGCTGCCGCACCTAAACCACGCGACGCCATCAGTTCGGCTTGGGCGTCCTCTGGCCTGACGTCGTGTTTTGCGCGCCACTCACCCGATCGTCACCGGTTTGCCCGTCCGTGCGCTCTCAATGATGGCTTGAACCAAACGAATGTCGCGCAACCCTTCTTCACCCGGCACCATCACCGGGCGGCCTTCGATGATGGCGAGGGCGTCGTCGTCCATTTGTTTGGCTTGCTGATGGTCGACCTGAGCGTCGAGAAGTTTGCCGTCGCTGGTCTTGCCCTTCACACCTTCGTACTGTTGCATCGGCTCGAGCGCGTACGAGCCTTGTGCACATTTGACGGTAAGGGAGTTCATCTCTTCGCCGACGCTCGTACGACCGTAGCCCACCGCGCCCGACGGAAACTCGAACTCGAACTCCGTCGTCTCGTCGACCTCTTTGAACAGCTCGGGACGCAACACGCGCTGGGATGCATTCTTGACGCGCACCGGCTCTTCGCCGCTCGCAAAACGCAGCGCGTTGATGCTGTACACGCCCATGTCGTAGAGCGCGCCGCCGCCCATCGCCTTTTGAAAGCGCCAGTCGGTGCCACCGCCGCCGTGGTAACCCGCTAGCGCGTCGACGCGCTGGATGGCGCCGTAGGGCTTGGTCTTGGCGTATTCGATGACGGTGCGAGTGTTGGGCTCGTGTTGCATGCGGTACCCGATGCTGAGCTTCACCTTGTTCTGCACACACGCGTCGATGATCGACTGGCACTCGGCTATCGTCATCGCCATCGGTTTCTCGCACCACACGTGTTTGCCAGCGTTGGCCGCGGCGATCGCGTATTTGGCGTGCAAACTCGTCGGAGTCACGACGTAGATGACGTCGATGTCCGCGTTGTCGCGGATCGACGCGAGCGTGTCGTAGCTGTAGACGTTGGCCTCCGGGATGGCATATTGCTCGCGCCACGTCGCCACCTTGGAAGGCGTGCCCGTGACGATGCCGACGAGACCGCAGTGTTGGGTGCGTTGTAACCCTGGAGCCAACCGTTCACTCGCGTATTTGCCGAGACCCAGCAGCGCGATGCCCAAACGCGACTTGGCCGGCGTGGTGCGGCTCGGCGCCGTGCCGTTCGAGGCATCCGGCGTGGGTACGGTGCGATTCGAGTCGCTCGCCGTTTGCACGCGCGACTCGGGTTGGTTACACGCTGTCGCGCAAGCGGCAGCCCCGGTCAGTTGAGCAAAAAAGACGCGCCGCGAGTTCAGGTTGGCTGGGAACATGAACGCGACTATTGGCCACCTCGACGATCGCGACAAGGCTTGGCGTGCGTCTCGTCCGCTCTTCTCTCACGGCTTGAAACACGAGCCGCGCGAGCGAGCACAACGGCTACGATGCCCGGCAATTCCGAGGCAATCGTACGCGGCTACCTGCCGCACGCCAGTCGACGCGAGCAACGCGCAGCGTGCAATCACGTCACAACCACTGCCCGGCGAGGTGCAGGTAATCGAGGTAAGCCGCTTCTTCGGACGTCGTTACGCGGCCCAGTACGATGTTGCGGTGGGGGAATCGCCCGAAGCGGGCGACGACGTCGAGGTGTTTGCGAGCGAAGTCCACGGCGCCGATCAGCATCTTGCGCCACACTTCGGGCGCGGTGATGGCAGCGCGCTGCGCGAGCTCGAGCGCACGTCGCTGCATCGCGAGATCTTCGGCGTGCGAAAACGGCAGAAATGCAAACAGCTGCTCGATCGAGTCGAGGTGCGCGAACGCGCCGCTGTCGTGCCCTTCGATCGCGAGCTCCAACGCTCGCGCGTCTGCGGAGAACGCCTGCGGGTGACCGCGGAAGGCGTTACGCGAGAATTGATCGATCAGGATGATGAGCGCCAAACGTCCGCGCGGGGTCTCGGCCCAGTGACGCAGCTCGCCGTTACGTCCCTGTTCCACCAAGTGCCCGAACTGAACACGGATCTGACGGTCGAGCTCGTCGCTCCCTCCGAACCACAACTCGCTCTTGGCGGCGATCTCCTCGGGAGTGCGGGGTTTGGGTTCGAGCCAAAATTGCCAGACGCGGTCGATGTCCGTCATGTTCTCAGTCTCCCACGAGCCCAGGTCACCGCGCCACTCCACGGCCAAACTCCGGATCACGGACCGCCGGGAAGCGTCCTCGGCGCGATACACTTTTCGGGTCGAGGCGCGGGCGCCGACCGCTTTGGTGGCTCACCCGCGCGCAAATGCTCGACATCGGTGCCACGCCGCGCAAGTATCGGCAGGCATGCGAATTTCCCCGATTGAGCCCTCGGCGCGCCCTGGTCGCACGTGGCCCCCCCGAAACCTCGTGACCGCACTCCTCCGCGGTATGTCGTTCGACCGCGACGCCCGCGTCGGCCTGGGTGTCGTAAAGGAACGCAGCAGCGTCTTCGGGCCGTTGGCCACCCATGGCAGCCGTTTGCTCACCGCCCTCTGCCTGGTTGCCACGTCGACGCCGTTGGCGGCGTGTTCTGCCCCGGTCATCGCGCCGGAGCGTGTCGCCAAGATCGAGGTGCGCAACCTCACCGCCGCCGAGAAGATGATGGAGGGCGACGAGGTGCGCAAGTTACTCGAAGGCGCTGTGTGCCACCAAGGCGACGTCAAGTGGCGCGGCGGTTACCCCGCCACCATCTTCCTCGACAACGGCCGCGACTTCGAGGTCGACGGCTTCAGCTATTACGAGCCCGTGTTGCGCGTCAGCCGCAAACAATGGTGCGACCTCGGCGAGAAGCAATACAAGGCCGTGTTCGGCGAGCTCCTCGCGCCGTAACTCCAATCATCGGTTTGGGGTTGGGCCCAGCGCCGTGAGACGTGTTACGGCTCCCGCCCACCGCTCGCCGCCATTCAACGACTCAAACGGATCGTCACGCGCTCACCCGTCGACAGCACGAGCGTCCCAGTTAGAGATTCACCCTCGTCAGCGAGTGCTGTGTCCACCGAGAGCGGGCCTCGAAACTTGCCTTTACACGTCGTTTCATCGCATTCACAACGGCGACACGCGGAATGAGCCTCACAATCGACGGGCATCAAACCTTCCTCCGTGTCGACTCTACAATTGATTCTCATGCCAGTTTCCGGGTCATTCGAATACGATCCCCCGGCGCTGCAACTGAACTCACGCTCCGCTTCTAGCGGTTGCAACGCACACCAACTGTCGTGGACTACACCGAGGTCGAACTCGAACTGCAACCGCTTCGAGCTCACGCTGGAGTTGATGATCGGATACTCGAACCCCGACTGCACGCCCGCTGTGTAGTCGTCGTAGTCACCGGGCGGAGGGTATACTCCGTTGGGATCCGTCGCAGGTTCAATCAACGCTTGGTCGCCGAATCGAATCGTGCCTTCGCCCTGTTCGTCCAGTGTGATGCGCACGCGATCCGAGCCGTCACCAGCCACCTGGAACGCCTCGATGTAGCCGTCCCAATCGGCCGCGTAGTCAGATAACGCTTCACCGGTTACCCGCGTCTCATCTCCGACGTCGAGCTCCGGCTTGGAGCCACACGCAGTTAACATGGCAACAGCGATCAATGTGGAGGCAAAAGTATTCATGGTCGTTCTCCTTCGTACGGATCTTGAACGCAACTCCGGTAGCGTCTCTCGAGCACTGCTCGTTGTTGCAGGATGTTGCTGGTTGGAGTGCGTTACTGATTACACCGTGTCTTGTACGGCGAGCGATTGGTCCGTCACGCATTCGCGGGACTCGAGCAGTCTTTGCTCCTATCGTGTCCACGAGTTTACTCTTCTTTCGCGCAGCTTCGCAGGACGCGCTCGCCGTGAATGCTGCGCGGGTAACGCGCGCTAAACGTCGCGCGTTCGGTTACCCGAACCGCAGGTTCCAACGTACACCGCGCGATTGCCCGGCAAGCAGCGCGCTCTTCACCCAGCCGCCCGTTCGGCAGCCGTTCATCGAGTTCGCGGAGCAACCCGAGCGCGAGTTGCGGCTCGCCGCGCGCCAACGCCTTTTGTGCTCGCAACACCCACGCCACTTCATCCTCGGCGTTTACTGCCGCACCCTCGGGAGCGACGGAGTCACGACTTGCAAGCGGCGCACTCGGGTGCGACCTGCTCGCCCCCGGTTCGGGCACTGCACGCTGGGTGTCGGTGAACTCGAGCCTCGCGCGGTCGCCGCGCGTGGCTTCGTCGCCGTTCAACTCATGTGCAGTTATTAGCCGGGCGGACGTGCCGGGACTCGCCGCGTCTCGGTGCGGTTCGGCGCTCGCCTTGCCGCTTGGCACGGGGGTGCGCGCGCCGCTCGGTTGACCCCACGGTGTACTCTCGGCGTGTCCATCCGCGCCCGGGGAAGCAAGCCCTTGCCCTACACTCGGCTGCGCCCATTGATGACCGAGCGCATAACCCAGCACGATTCCACCTGCAACCAAACCACCAAGCGCCCACGTCGAGATCTCGACGGTGCCGGGTCGAATCAAGCGACCCAGCGCTGGTGGCTTTTCCAAGGTCGCGTCGTGCTCGTTGTCGCCCTGCCCCTCCGCACCCGGGGGGCGCAACTTCGTCAGGTGAGCGCGCACCAGCGCTTTGGCGTCTTCGTTCGGTGACAACGCCGGCAATGCAGCGTCGAGCAGCTTGCGCACCTCGGGATCGAGACCACGACTCATCGCGACGTCGCCTCCAAACGGCCAAGCGCCGCACTGAATTCAGCACGCGCCAGGCGCAAACGACTGTACGCCGTGTTGAGTGGGATCTCGAGCGCTGCGGCCACCTCCGGAATCGTTAGCCCTTCGAGCTCCACGAGCCAAAACACCTCACGGCGCGTGTTCTCGAGCTTGTCCAGTGCGCGTTCGACCACTTCGGCGGCTTGCCGCGCAGCCAGCGTCTGCTCGGGGTTCGGGGCGGTCGAGACCGGCTCGGTATCGAGCGTTCCCCGCCGGCTCGAGGCGCGTCGCTGGACACGTCGATGATTCTGCATCACGCGAGTCGCGATCCCGTACAGCCACGGGCGCACGCCCAGCGCGACGTCGAGATCATTGAAGCGGCGGTGCACGATCACGAATACTTCTTGGGTCAAATCATCCAAATCAGACGCAGGGACGCGCATGCTGCGAAGGCAGCGCCAAACGAACGAAAAGTGTTCTTCGAACACCGCGTCCACGGTTGTGGTGGTCAAATGCGAGGCAATACCGCTGGAGTTTGTACGCGGAGCAAACGTTCCGTCACGAAATCGTCGGGCGCTAAACGGCTCTGCACGAGGCCGTGAACACAAGTCTTCGGGCTCAAAGTTGCCAACCGAACCCCGCTTGACCGCGGACCGAGATGCGCGGCAAATCGTGAGCGACGTTGCCTTCGTCGAACACGAAGACCGCGTCGTTCAGAGCCACCGCGCCGGCCAGGCTGAACTGGAAATACAGCTTGGCGTCCAGCTTGACGAACAAGGCGACCTCGGGTTTGACGGCCTGCCATAAAGCCACCTGTTCGCGCCCAACGGCTAGACCGGTACCCGTGCCACGCCCGCTGACTTGCCCGACCTCGTAGCCCATACAGAAGCGTGGCCTCACGTTGGCGTCACTGACATCGAGGCACACGTCCCCCATGCCGAGCCACGTGTGCAACGCAATCGCGACGTCGTCCCCCAACGTAACAGGCGGCAGGTATTGTCCTCGCACGCCGAACGACCATCGCTCGAACGCAAGCGCCCCCCCAGCGCCGAAGCCCAAACTAGGTATGCCCTGGAGCGCGCTGTCCACGCCAACGAAGGCGTGGAGTGGGACACGCCATGCACGCGGCGCCTGCTCCACGTCGTCGGCACGGGACGGCTCGGAGTCGTTCGCGCCTCGACTGGTCTTGTCGCCCGTTGCAATCGGTGCAGCCCCCACGGCTGAACGAGGCTGCTCGGTCACAGTTCCATCGCCGCTCATCGTGTCGTCGCGAAGGGTGGTCGAGCGCTCGGATGCGGCCCGATCGTGGAGCGCGGTGGCGACGGCAGCAGCCGCCGCGCGAGATACGTCGCGGCAACTATCGCCCGTGAGCACTCGTTGCGCCTTGCTCGCGTCGAGACTGCCGTCCAAGGCCAACACCACCTGCCACTGCCCGGGGCTGCCCTCCTCCCGGCCACCGTCGGTCCGAGTCACCGCGACGATGAGGTTCGGCGAGGGTATGGCTGCGAGTCGCTGCTCCACCGCGGCCTCGAGCTCGAGGACGAACGCGTCTGACGAACAGCCGTCAGGTGCCGTCCACACGAGCTCCGCCGACCGAGCAGGCCTGGTAACACACGAGAGCGCAACGACGACTCCGCACCGCGCAATGCGCCGCGTCGAACCCCCGCAAACACCCAACGTCACTGGCTCAACGTCCGTCAGAACTGCACACCTCGTCAAGAACCTCCGCCGAACGACTCGGCTGGTCATGAGTGAGTGTCGGAAGTCGCACGCGTTTCACGATTCCTGGCGCCACCTCGTCGTTTCGCCGGACGCGCGCGGACGAGGGAGGGCAACCCCGACGTCGGTCTGGTGAGCAAATCCGACGCCCGGCAAGCTTCAGGACTTTCGCTGGTTCGAAAAACGCGCATTGGCTCCACCAATCTCGTCGATGTCCTCCCCCTGGGCAGTCGTCATTGCCGTAACCGCCGCGTGCACCGCTTCGAGCCAGCCCATGCCGAAGCGGGTGTCGGGTTCGAGGTAATGACCTTCGGTCCACTCATTGAGTGAAGCCACGAACACCAACTGCCGCTCGGCGCGAGGCTCGTTGAGCCGCGCGTAGTCGAGCGCGGCGCTCAATGCTTGCTGGAATAGCTGCGGGTGCTCGTTAATCACCACCGGCCACCAGGGGTACTTACGAGGCTTCTCCGCGCCGAAGTCTGCACCTCGCGGCGTTGCGTCCCAACCGGGCGCTACCGCTGGGTTGTAGGGCAGACCACAACTGGCCGCAAAGTTCGGCCACTCGGCGCGGCGCGCCGCGCTGCGTTCGGCATAATCCTGAAGCAGCTCCCCCTTCCAATCGGGGAGAAACACATAGTGCGTCACACTGTCGAAGCCCAAGTCGCGCAAGTGGGGCGTTATCTCCGGCTGCGGATCGATGGCGGCGAGATGTAACGGCGGCAACCCTTCCTGAACGAGCCGTTGGCGGGCCGCAGCAATGGCGAGACGCGTCCCTTCCAACCCCAGCTCTCGTACGAAGAAGGTCGAGTCGAAGATCGAGAAATAGCAGCCACCGTCCACGCGAATGTAATTGTCGCGCACGAAATATTGCGTCGCGATGGTGTGCACGAGCTGAACAAAGTCGTCCACGTCCGAGGACACTCGTCGGTAGTCTTCGATCACCTCGTTCTCGCTGCGTCGAACCGGCAACACACGCCGCGGCATGCGATTGGCCCACATCAACGCAAACGGGAATTCGCCACCGCTGGCCGCTCCCAAAAAGCCCAGATCCAAAGCGTCTTCAAACACGCGTTTGCCACGACACCAGAAGTAGCCGTAAACAAACCCATCGATACCGTGGGACTTGCAGGCTTGGATCCGCCGCTCCATCGCCACCGCATCGCGGTCGTCGTAAGCGCCCCAGAGCGGTACCCGCGGCTGGTGGTGCCCCTCGAAACGCGGGCGCGCGTCGCGCAACAAATCCCACTCGGTAAACCCGGGGTAAAACGCAACGTCCCGCTCGGTAATGGCGTGCCAACCTGGATAAACGTAAGTGAGAACGCGCATGGACTGCGCAGCTATAGCGCAGCCTAGAGCAATCGCGCGTTCTTTCTAACGTGCACAATGCGGCGATCTCTCCCCCCCAGAACAGCCTGCGCGTCCCTACGCAGCGTCAAGGAGCAGTCACCACTTGACGAACTGCATCAACACAAGCCCCGCACGCTCGTTGGGCGCAGACGCGGCGATGATCGAGCGCGACTCGCGAAAGGCGCGTTTCAGACAGTCGCCCACCCGTACCAAGTCGGCTTCGCTGCAACTGAAGACGTTGTAAGCCAACCAGTCCGGCTCGCCGCGTTGGGCGCGCTCCAATGCAACGCTCAACCAATGTTGCTGTAGCGTCCTGACGGCCTGAGGGTTCACCCGCGTGTCGACGCTGAGCTCGCGCAACGTTTCGTAGTAGACGTCGCCAGTCCCTGGCTCGTGGTGACGAGAAACCACCGCGGCTGCGGTCAGGCCGTCCAAGGCTTGCTGCAGTTGGACTTCGGAGACGCCCAACGTGGCTGCCAAGGTCGCGTGAGCCACCGCCGGTCGTTCGCGATAACGTTGGGTTTCGAGCACCCGCAAGATCGCTTCCGTCCACGGATGTTCGAGCGCGACGTTGCGCGCGGCGTTGGCTTGCGTGAATCGCGGCAATAGCGATGGCACCTGGGCGATGGGTACGAGGGACGCCACCCAGTCGTAGAGCCGCCCCGTGAGCGCCTCGACGCAATGCAAGAACTCGTGCAGCCGGATCTCGGTGTCGCCCGAGCACCACCGTGAGACGCTGTAGCGAGACACGCCGAGGCGCGCCGCCAGCTCCGTGTTGGACAACGTCCCGCGCAGCGCCGTAAGCCACGGGTGGATCAGCCACTGACGCGCGGTCGCTCCGTGGCCACTCTTGCTCTTGCTCGTGGCCACGGTGGCCGGGGGCTCGAGGGGCACCAACTTGAGGAACGCCTCGCGCACCGTCAAACGACACAACGATGCGGCTCGCAGGAACTCACGGGCCGTAGGATGCCGGGCACCACGTTCCCAGTCCGTGATCGGGTTTCCCGTGTAACCCAGGCGTCGGGCCAACGCCACCTGGGAACGTTTGCCGCGCATGGCGCGGAGCAACTCGCGGGCGACCTGCCGGTGAAACACCTCCGCACTTTCGAGTCCCGACGTCGACGGCTGGGCCGCCTCGACGTCGGAGAAGGCGGACTGGGAGGTGGGCGTGCGCCGTTTCCGGGGGTTCATGACGCGGCAGTTTAGCCCGCGCGGCGGCGTGATCCCAATCATGTTGCCCAGATTTGCGCGGACGTGGGCTCTATCGAGGCATGGTTCGTGCACTCTCGTGGCAGTTCAGGCGCTTCTCGGGTGGTGTGTGTCCCAGAAGTCTGTCAGCCTGGAGGAGTCATGCAGTTTGGTCGCTCGCTCATCGGATCGTGGCTGCGCCACAGCGCGTGGATTGGTTGCGTCGGCGTCAGCGGTTGTTTGGGTGGTCAATCCGGCGGTGAATCCGGGGTGCACAGCGAGCCCGACTCTCCCCGGGCCTGCGCCTGCATCGACGAACGGCTCTTGCCAGTGCGTGCACAAGTCACGCGCCTCGAAGGTGGCTGCGCCGAACTCGTGGTAGTCGAGCTCCTGGAGCAAACGCCCGAGGACGCCTATTTGCCCCTCGCGGTTGGGGACTCCTTTGGCGGCGTGATCACACCGCTTTGCGGCGGGGGCCCCGCGGTGAACACGGGCGACGAAGTCGTGGCGTTGTTCAGTCGCGGTACGCAAGACAGCTCCGGATGCCCTGAATATCGTGCGTGCTCCCTCGATCGCTGCGGTGACCCCAACGCAGCGTACACGACCACCACGAGTCCCGAGTGTGAGGCCGAGCGCGCGGCGGACCCCAACGTCGATTGCCAACCGCAAAGCGAAGTCGATGAGGACGCGCTAGTAGCCTACGACCGATGCGACACCGCCTGCCTCGAAGAGACGCGCGCGGTGTGCGCGACGCACGCCAGTGAGACGCAGCTCGGTGGCACGGTCGTCGTCGCGCCGTGGCACGACGGGCAGGTTTCGTTCTACTGGGCGGGTGAGACACGCGCCGAGAGCTACGCCGCGCTCACCGACGACACCTGCTCCGACCGCCACCACCAGCTGTGGGTCGAGTCCCGCTCGAGCCGGGTGCCCACGAGTTCGCCACAACAAGACGTTGCAGTTGCCCCTCCCCCGGAGCCATCTGCGGCGCCCATGTGCCCGCTGCCTTCAGTCCCATAGTCGATAACTCACTCTCAGGAGTCTCGTATGCGTCCCCATCCGTTGTTGTTGGCCATTTTAGCTGCCCTGCCCGCGTGCGGTGAAACGTTCGAAGGGCGTGGCTGTCTGGCCGTGGCCGAAGACGTCAACATGTGCCCTGCGCCAGACAAGGTCTCGATTCACGATCTGTTCTTACCGGACAAGTGCGGTAGCGATCTCGAAATCACCGAGGTCAAGGGGGCTGGCACACTGGAGCAGAGCGTTGGTCAAGCCGCCATACGTGCGTGTTGTTATCCCGTAGAAGCGATCGATCACGAGCCGGGCGAGGAGTGCGTCATCGGACGGCCCTACGTCGAGGACGACGGCTGCCGCTCGGTGGAGGCCACCCTGGCGAATGCCGGGCCGGCAAGCGGGGCAAACACAGCAAAGACCGACCGCGTGCGCGCATGGCTGAAAGCTGGCGAAGGTGAACACGCATCGGTGGCGGCCTTCAACCGGCTGTCGCTGCAGCTACTCGCCCTGGGCGCACCTCTCGAGTTGGTCACCGCCGTACAAGGCGCGGCGCTCGACGAAGCAAACCACGCTCGGTTGTGTTGGGACCTGGCGCAATCGCTCGCGAACGCACCCGTCACTCACGGCGCGTTCCCGTTTCACACCGTCGTAGATCCGCAAACCAGCCTCGCCGATCTGGCTTACGCCGCCGTGCGCGAGGGATGTCTCTCCGAGACCCTCGGTGCGTGCGTCGCCGACAGCATCGCCAAACAGAGCCCTGATGCCGACGCGCGTCGCGTGCTCGCACGATTGGCCAGCGACGAACTCGGACACGCCGTGTTGTCTTTCCGCATCGTATCTTGGGCGATGCAAGCCGGCGGCCCCGACGTCCGCGCCGCCGTGCGTCGCGCCCTCGACGAGACATGGCCGCGCCTCGACACGCGTGAGCTCGCGCTGCGCTCCGGCGTCGATCGTCAATCGATTGAACTCGCCGTCCAAGACGCGCTCAGTCGCGTGTTACGACCTGCTGCGCGAGCGCTCATGGCGTGAGTTGGCGCATCAGAGGCGGTGCGCAGCCCGAGCGCACCCAAGGGCTGCGTGCAGCCTCCAAGTGGTCCACCGAGTTACTCTTAGGGTCTTGGCGCCGCAAAAATGGGGTCTGGAGCTCCGCAACTCGGGTCTCGCGCTCCGCAAATGGGGTCCAGAGGTTCGGAAATCGGCTCCCGAGCAGCCTCGGACCTCACCTAGGCCAGAGCTAGACCCCCCAACTAGAGTCACCGACCCCCGTTTCGGCGCGACCGACCCCTCATTTCGGGAACCGGACCGGTTTTGGCGAGCGCTGGACCGGTTTTGGCGAGCGCTGGACCGATTTCGGCGAGCGCTGGACCGAGTTTGTCGAGCTCCTGCCGTCGTCTAACGTCGACTACGCCTCTTCCAAGACAACGCCGGCGTAGAGCTCGTCGACGTCGAAGGCCAAGGCCGGCATCTGCACTTGGACGCGTTGGCCGGGTCGGTACTCCTGCACGTCCCACGCCTTGCCATTGCGGGTGACCACGCTCACTCGAGGACAGCGGTGCGATACGAAGAGCACTGCTTGGACGCTGGCACACTGCTGGTAGTGGCTCAATTTCTCGCCGCGATCGTAGTCCTCGGTGGACCGACTCGTCACTTCGACGAGCAATGACGGATTGGTGACTGCTTGGCGGTCGATCGTCGCCACCTGAAGAGCGCCGCAGACGACGGTGACGTCGGGGAAGGTCGAGAGCGTAGTCGCTTCGATGTGAATCTTGAGGTCGGAAGAGGCCACGACGCACCGCCCGAGCAGAGCGTTTCCGAGGAGGCGGGTGATTGCCCCCGCTAGCAACGCATGGGCGGGGGTCCCGCCCGCCATCGCGTAGATTTCCCCGTCGCAGTACTCGAGCTTCACTCCGCTCAGCTCGAGCGCGCTGAGGTAGTCCTGATAGCTGTGGTGGAGCCGACGTGCGGTTGTCACTGCAACAGCGTAGCACGCTCAGGCGATGCTTGGCACGGATCTAGAAACGGTCCCCGCGGCGGACCCGCCGCAAGGGCGGGCAGGTCGTTCTCTGACCCGCCATTCTTTCGGCCTCAATACTGAGACAGGAACTCCCACACGCGTTCGGGCATCCACGAGCGGCCTTGGCCGGCGTCGGTGGGGCTCGGGGTGTGGCCACCGTCGTAGGAGCACCACACGACGGGTTTGTCCGTGGGACAATCCGGGTACGGGGTGCACACGTGACCGCCGCTCGGAGCGGTGGGCAACGTCTCGACGGTGCAGCCGTTCCATTGGGCGAAACGGTCGGTCTGGGTTTTCTGCGAATTGCTGCCTTCGTCGAGACCTAGTGAGCCGAGATAAGGGACGGGTTCGCAGTCTTGAGGCGCCGCGACCCCGCCGCCCGAATGTCCCACCACGGCACCGAACACTCCGGGGCGTGAACAAGTGAGCGTCCACGCCATCGCCGCGCCTTGACTGAACCCTTCGAGCAGCACACTCGACGTGTCGATGCAGAGATCGTCCTTCAAACGCGTCAACACTTCGTCGACGTAGACGAGATCTCTCTGCGCGTCCCAGAGTCCACCTTCGGCGGACAAAGCGACGAATATCGTCGAGCCCTCGGCGAGATCCCACAATCCGAAGTAGTTCCCCGCGATATCCGAGCCCGAGCCGTTGGCGCCGTGCAACCCGAGGATCACTCGGTACGGGTGGGTGTTGTCGTAGTCCGTGGGCAAGCGCACGATGAATTGGCGGTTGGCTCCACCCGCCGTTATGGTGTTTTGCTGAAAGCTGGAACCCCCTGGGCTGTTCTTCAACGTCGGAGACTTGCCGCAGCCCGCGCTTGGTGCTGCACCCGCGGAGCTGTCGTCGGAACCCGTCGACGTCGGATCTTTGCCGGTGGACTCGGGATCTCGATCGGTCGCGCTCTCAGCGCCGTTGTCGCTCGCATTCGACGCACCGTCCGAAGAACTCGGGTCGCCGTCGGGGCCGCTGGTCGTCGCACTGGTGCCGGCAGAGCTGGTGGATGGCGCAGTCGTCGAAGTGCCGGTCGTCACCGTTGAGGTTGCACCGTTGCCCGTGGAGGGAACGACCGGAGTGACAGGGGTCGCCTGGGTCGATGAGGTGCCGCCCAAAGGTTGAGCGCCGGTAACCTCGGACGTTGTGGTCGGTATCTCGCCGCTCGGCGCCGAGGACTCCGCTCGGTCGCTGCTGCACCCTCCGGCAAGAATCACCGAGGTCATCGTAGCCACCAGACTCTGCACGCGTACTCGCATGACGCGCAGGGTAGTCGTGCCGCGTCGGTCGGCTAGGCGTATTTGGGGACGTCGGCGCACCGCGCGTGCCACAACAAACCCCGGGGCGAACTTTCGCACGCCATTATCCGAGGGATCTACGCCTCGCGATGTTTCTCTCGCCATCGCGGCATTTGCCGGCAAGATCCGTGAGTGAGCGGCATTGCGCTGCCCCCAACGGCGGGCGACGTGCTCTTCCGCTACCAACGTGTGACCTCGAGCGGCACGAGAGCAACGAGCGACCGCCAGATTTCGGCATACTGAGGCCGCGCGTTGGACCCGAGCCCGCGACGGCAAAGTCTCCGTAGCCGTGGGTGAGGGTCCCGGCGAGATGAGACGCTACGTGTCCCGACACGCCGCAATTTCAGTGAAAGTAGCAGCCCGGCCCATCACGGGCGGATTATTCCGCGGCCCCCCACCAAACAGGGTAACACATGCGACAGTGATGTGCTGGCGCTCTACGAGTCGGTTTTCCCTGTTCACCCTGGTGTTGTTGAACGCGCTCGTGGCGTGTGGTGGCTCGAGCAAGGTGACTCCCACGTCGCACCGCGCGAATGAAGATACTGCGCGCGGTGATGACGACGCGGGAGGAGTGGTTCCGACGAGTGTCGCATCCCCGGGTGCCGTGCCCTCTGCCGACGACGAGGACCGCGTCGACCCCAACGCGCCGCGGTTCGGCTGCATGACGGTTCGTTCGCAGCAGTTCGACACCGCAACGATGCAGGCACACAACGTTTCGGCAGAGGTCGAAGCAACGGTTCAGCGCACGCTGCAGTCGATGACCGCGCCGCAAAAGGCCGAGTTGATGATGGGCGCGGACGGCCGAGACTACCAAGACATCATGCGCAGTCGGGACGTCACCGTGCCGGAGGTGGGCACACTCCGTGGCTTCAGGTTCCGTGATGGGTCGCACGGCGTGAATCTGGACATTGGACAAGACAACCGCCCGTCGGACGCCGAGTCCGTGGCCTCATCCTATGCGACGGCGTTTCCCACCGAGTCGATGCGCGGCGCATCGTGGGACATCGCGCTCGAGCACCGCATTGGCGCCGCGATCGCCGATGAAACGGCGGTATCGCTGAACAACGTGTTACTTGGTCCGTCCGTGAACATTCTGCGTCACCCCTATTGGGGGCGCGCGCAGAGTTCCTATGGTGAGGACGCGTACGGCGTTGGGCGTATGGGCGCGGCATTCACGGTTGGCGCACAACAGTTCGTGCTCGCGTGTGCCAAACACTTCGGTGCGTACAGCGTCGAAAAGAACCGTGAGGAACTCGAAGTCACGGTTGGTGAGCAAACGTTTCGCGAGTTGTATGCGCGCCCTTTCGAGATGGTGGTTCGGGATGGCGGTGCGGGTTGTGTGATGACTGCTTACCCTCTCGTGAATGGCCACAAGGCTGCCGTCAATCGCCACCTGCTGCGCGACGTTCTCAAAGCTCCGGTCGCGCACGGCGGCATGGGCTTCGAAGGGGTGGTGATTACGGACTTGTGGGGACTGCCCGGCAGCCAAAAACCTGAACCAACTACGCTCCAAGCAGTCGCGAAAGACGCGGTACTCGCAGGCACGGATATCGAACTGCCTTGGGTAATTCACTACAACGCCGAAACGTTGGCGAACGCCGATCAACCCCTGATCGAAGACGCGGCGCGACGCATCTTGACGCAAAGGTACCGCTTCGGGTCGGCTTTGGGCTCGGACCCC
Organism: uncultured bacterium; assembly: GCA_966249405.1. Taxonomy (GTDB): domain Bacteria; phylum Myxococcota_A; class Polyangia; order Polyangiales; family Polyangiaceae; genus SZUA-265. Next base: position 30,484 of record CBINDO010000031.1, read on the forward strand.
TGGAGTCTGAAAACGCCAACCTCGACGTTAGATGCTCAAGGCTCAATCGCACCGAACGAAAGCCATGAAGCGCTCGCGGAATTGTCTGCCGTCGAATCGATGGTGCTGCTCGTCAACGGTGTGGACGATAGCGCCCAGGTATTGCCACTGCTGAACGCAGGGACAGTCGCCGTGATTGGCCCGCAGACGTACTACTGGCTCATTAGCTCGTCCATTCCAACGAGTTGCGAACTCAGTCCAGATGTCTCGCAAGGAACAAACCCACCCAGAGAGTGCCGCTTCCGGTTCGCGCGCGAGCCAGCCTTGGGCGCGCGTGGCTCCCATCTAGTAAACGTCGATCGCGAGCGTGCTTTGGGGCCGTTCGATGGCATCGTGGCTGCGGCTCGCGGCTCCACGCGAGTGATAGCCTTGGAAGGTGTAGACGGCTGGGCCGAGGCCTCGACGAGCGAGAACGTCGAGGTGGCGAAGGCTGCCGACGCCGTCGTGGTCGTGGTCGGGTACACGCCGGGCCACGAAGGTGAGGAGTACTACCTCGCGCACGGCGGCGACCGAACGTCGCTGAAGTTGCCAGAAGAGCACGTCGAACTCGTCGCGGCGGTGCTCGATCTCGACAAGCCGACGGTGATCGTGGTCGAGACGGGCTCGGTCATAGAGTTGCCGTGGCTCACACATCCCAACCGAAAACAAGCGACGATTTGGGCAGGCTACGCGGGGATGCGCGGCGGCGCGGCCCTAGGCAAACTCATCTTCGGTCAGGCGAACTTCTCCGGCAAGTTGCCGATGACTTGGCCGACGGAGGCGGCTGTGCCTCCGTTGACGGACACCGCTGCGTCGGTGAGCTTGGGATACTTCTTCGGTTATCGCGAGTTCGATCGTCGGCGTTATGTCGCCAATGAGCCAGCTGAACTGGTTTTCCCTTTCGGCCACGGGCTCAGCTACGCGAGCTTCGAATACGGCGGATTGACGGTGCCTTGCGATACGGTAAGCGAGACAGCGATCGTCCCGGTGAGCGTCGACATCACCAACACATCCGGCGTGGATGGCGATGAAGTGGCGATGTTGTTCGTCAAACCGCCGGAGAAATCGCAGAGCGCGACAGGAGAACGGCCCTGGAAGGAGCTGAAGAGCTTTGCGCGCGTGACGGTGCCCGCGGGCGCCACAGTCACGGCAGAGCTCCCGCTCCGCATTCGCGATCTGCGACGCTGGGAGGGGGAAGAAGACGGAAAGTGGGTCCTCGACAGCGGCGACTACACGTTGATGGTCGGGAAAAACGCCGACGATGCCGAGGCCTCGACCTTGCAAGCCACACTTCGGATTGGGGCAGAATGACCAGGTGACGCCGTGGGAACCTGAAATACCGCGCCGCGCAAGAATCGCACTGCGATCGTGGTGGGGCGCATGAGGTGGTTTTTCCAATGGACGAACGGTGAAGACGGCACCGATAGTGGCGCGCATGAAGTTTACTTGTTCGCTCACCTTGGTTGCGCTCGGGATCACCACTTCCTTCGTGGAGCGCGCAGCCTTCGCACAAGTCGTTGCTCCGGGAGCAGCCGCGCAATCGACTCGAGGCACGGCTGAGGCCACGAGCGGCGTGGCCAAACCAGCGTCGAACCCCGGCGCGTCCTTCCGCATGGACGATCGCATCGAAGCGGAGCCCGAGGAAGCGCCCATGCCAGACGCGCCGGTGGCGGAACCTACACAGAACGCCGTCGACGCGCCCGCAACGTATGTCGTGGACAATGAACAACTGGTGCTGGTCCGCGGTGACCGACGCGTCACGATAACCACGCCGAGCCGCGTCGCGTCCGCGACGTTGGTAGGTGCCACCTTGTACGTCACTCACGGCGACACGACGGTGAGCGTGTACACGTGCGACGATCCCGAACGACCGACGCTCACGCAAACCTTGACGACGGGTCACGGCGTAGCCACGGGCGTCGAGGTGGTGGGCGGGAAGGCGTGGGTGGTCAGCGTATCCAAACAAGCCATGCCCGTGGAGGAGCTCGGCGCTGGTTCGATGGGTGCGGGACAGGGTCCGGTAACCTCGCCCATACAGGCCGCGCCGTCCGAACCCTCTGCGTCTGGCTCGAGCAACCTGGCCGTGAAGGTCGTGGAGCCCGGCGTCATCGAGGTCGCCGCCGGTCGGCAAAGCGGTGTACGCGTGGGTGACCGCTTCGCGCTGTACCGTGAGACGTCGCTCGGGAGCGGTGACAACACGTTTGCCGGCGAGGAGCTCGTCGCGTTCGCCGAGGTGGTCGCCGTCAAGGACGACAGCGCGTTGGCCGAGCTCAGCCGCACGGCGATTGTCCGCACTGGCGACGTCGCGCGTCCGGCCCGCGCCGATCAAACGGAATCCAACGCTTACCCCGTGCGTGTCGCCCACGTGGGCGAGGTGGGCGGCACGCTGCGTCCCTTGATCAACGCCGGTTCACCGTTGGGTTTCGGCGTCCTCGCGGACGTCCAAGGTTCGTATTGGGGTAACGGTTACTTCATGAACTTGATGGTGCAACCACTCGGGCTCGGTTGGACCGACGGCGGCAACGTCGTCTCGACGTCGGCGCTCCTCGAAGGTGGGTACGACGGCCGTGCGTTTTCGGTGGGCCTAGGAGTCGGCATCAGCACGGTCAACGGCGACATCGACTCGATGTTGAGCAAGAGTTACAACGCCAGCGCGGAAGATGCGGGCGGCGTTCAGAACATCGACCGGCAGCAGACGCATTCGGCGTTCACGCTCTCTCAGTCCGTGAGACTCGGCGCTCGCGACGGCCTCAACCTGGCGGTCCGCAACCTGTTGATGTTGCACGACGACGAGACGGACGGCGAGAGCGGCTTCATCTACGGTGGGACAACGGGCAAACTCACGATCCCGCTCGACCGCCGCAACGACATCTTCTTGGAAGGCGGCGGTGGTGTGATGGGCTACTGGCTCGTGGGCGCGGGCGTTGGGACGTGGCTCGTCGGCAATGGCAGCCCGGGTTCGTGGAAGCTCTCGATCTCGGCCGGCGCCGCCGGCATTTGGGGCACCAAAGAGGTCACCACGATCACGCAGAACAGCACGTACGTTCACGACGAAGACGTCGAGTTGGCTGGCCCCATGGTCTCGTTTGGGGTAACCCGTCGTTTCGGGTTGTGACCGTTACCTCCACATCACTACGCCATACCGCGGCGTTGTTCCGAGCCCTGTATTGGGGCCCCGCGCGCGCGGCGTTTCGCGTGGTGGGCCCCAGCTACGCGCTCTTGGGCATGGTGGCGGGGCTCGTCTTTGGGGGCCAAGGTTTACATCCGAGGACCCTGATCGCGTGGATGTTCGAGACGGGTTGGGCTTTGGTTCTGTTTTGGGCGGGATGGTGGCTGTTCAGCGGGCGTGGCCACCGAGCAGCGCTGGCGGATCCGGCGCTCGCCTGGCTGCGCACTTTCCCGGAGCCACACTTCGGTTGGTTGCTCGCGACGCTGCCGTGGTTGCTGCTCCTCGAAGCCCCGTGGCTGCTGTTGTGGGGCTTCGGGGCGCCGGATTGGCGCTGCAGCGTCGGCGTCCTGGGCAGCGCTTTCGGCATCACCCTGCATCGACAAACGTTGGCCCTGCGTCGCGTTCGGCGCCCGTCGCAACGTCGCGTTTGGCTCGAGTCGACGTCCGCGCTGAGCCGCGGCTTGCGACGCAGATCCCCGTTCGCGTTGGTGCTCCTAGGCGCGGGGTGGTCGCTCGCGACGGCGCTGTGTCTGGTTATGGGTAAACGACCTACGGAGCCACTCGCCGTGCAAGTCGAGTTCGCCGCCACGACGTTGGCGTTGATGACGCTCGTGTGCGCCGCGTCGCTGCGCTGGCTGCTCCACGACGAGTTGCGGAAACTCGAGTGGCTGTGGAGCAGCAGCGCGACGGGACTCGCCGCCCTCGTCGCCGCGGAGCTGCTCACCGTCGTTGCGCACACCGGGTTCGCGCTCGGGATGGTCGTCACGGCCATCGGCTTCGAGTTACCGTCCCTGGGCCTGCGGCTACTCGCGCACCTGTTCCCGAACCTGACGTTGGCTTGCGCAGCGAGCGCGTCGGTGCCACTGCTCGCGCGGGGACGTAACCCGTCCCGAGCCCCGGTTTACGTCGTGTTGGCGCTGAGCTCGTACTTGTTTGCCGTACACCTCACGTCGGCGCCGTGGCAACACGCGACGTTGTTCGGGCTCGCGACGGCACTCGCCGTAGGTTACCGCGCACGCGGCTTAGCCGAGCGCAAACCCGGGAGGTCGTTCACGTGAACGGCGCGCCCCCCGCTTCGCTCGAGGTCTCGAACGTGTGCAAACGGTTCGGTGCCGAGACCGTGATCTCGGACTTGAACCTGCGCCTGGGGCCAGGCGCGGTGTGCGGCATCGCCGGGCCCAACGGCAGCGGCAAGTCGACGTTGCTCGCGATGTTGTCCGGTCAGCTGCCGGCGGACTCGGGGTCGATCACCGTGTGCGGCTACTCTCTAGGCAAACGCGGCTGGTTCTCGTCCGAGCGCGACGCACGGCGGTTTACGTCCCTCTTGCCGGATCGAAACGAAGCGCTGCTGGAGCTCACCGGCTACGAATTTCTCAACTTGCACTACGCCCTGCGCGGCGTCGTCCCTTCGAACGTCGAGGCGGAGCTCGAGCAGGCGCTTCAACTCCCCGAGTTCGCGGGGCGGCGCTTGCAAGTGTTGTCCCAAGGTCAACGCAAGCGCGTTCACCTCGCTGGTTCAGTAGCGGGCGCGCCCGCGGTGTGGCTGCTCGACGAACCCACCAACGCGCTCGACGCCGAGACGTGCCAGCAGTTGGCGAAGCTCGTGGCCGCGCGTCGTGCGGCCGGGCTCATCACCCTCGCCGTCACCCACGACGAGGCCGCGCTTCAAGTGTGGGACGCCGAGGTGTTGCACATCGAAGCCCTGCAGCGCCGCGTCTGACGCGGCGCTCGTCAAACCGGCGTTACCGAGCTCGGTGCGGCTTGGCTCACCGCGCGCTTCTTCTTGTTGCGACGGCGACTCGACGGCGGCGGCGACGGGATCTTCGCAGCCCCGGCGGCCATCGACGCGTCGAGCACCTGCTTGGCGAATGGGTACAAGCTCGAACGCTGGAACTTCGGCGCGCGCCCCGCGGCGAGGCGCGGCAAGATCGCGACGATGCGGCGAATTGCGTCCGCGATCCTCCGCGGTAACGCCAAGCGTTCGATCAGAGGCTCGAGGAACTCTTGTCCGGCGGTGATGCGATCACGTTGTCCGTCGCAGGCTTCCATCATCGGCTCGAGCAACAACAACGTGATCAGCACGATGTCGTCGACGTCTTTGCCGGGCCGCGCCGTGAGCGCGTCGACCTGGTCGAGCAGGCGCCAGACGCGGTCGTCCGACTCGGGGACATCGTATAGGTACGAAGACAACTCCGGGAGCAACACGTCGAGGATGCCGGTTTCCCACATCAACCAAACGCTGCGGTGAGCAGCGCCGCCTCGCAACAGACGCAGCACTTCCTCGAACAACCGCGGCCGCGCCGCCATCGCCAAGGTACCGCGGCAAGACACGAGGGCGTGGTACGTCGCGGGCTCGATCCCCAAATCCAACCGCGCCGAAAACTTGATCGCGCGGAGCATACGCACGGGATCTTCTTTGAAGCGGATCACGGGGTCGCCGATCGTGCGCACCGATCGCGCCGCGATGTCGCTCATTCCGCCGCACCAATCGAGCACGTTGGACGCGTCGAGGTCGTAGAACAACGCGTTGATCGTAAAATCACGGCGCGCGGCGTCTTCGTCGGCGCGGCCGAACGTGTTGTCGTCGCGGATGAGCAGGTCGTCGCTCTTGTCCGATTCCGTCGGGTTACGTCGGAACGTCGCGGTCTCGATCACCTTGCCGTCACCGAACAACACGTGCACCAACCGGAACCGGCGCCCGATGATCCGCGAGTTGCGAAACAAGTCCCGCACCGCGTCGGGGCGCGCGCTGGTCGCGACGTCGAAGTCTTTGGGCGATTTGCCGAGCAAGAGGTCGCGCACGCAACCGCCCACGAGATACGCCTCGTACCCAGCCTTGGTTAGGCGTTTGACGACTTTGGCTGCATCTTGGTCGATGCGCGCGGCGTCCAACTCCACCGGGATGCGATGCGGCGCCAAACTCTGAGCCGCTTGTTCTTCTTCACCGGGTTCGCCCGCGCCGTCGGCTTTGCCCGAGGCGCCGGGGGCCGCCGACTTGGCGCCACCGTCCACGGCGGACTCGTCGAAGTCACTCACCGTATAGCGAATCGTCTCGTCGGGTGAACGCTTTCCCTTGCGGGCAGGCCGCTTTCGACGGCGTCGTTCGGGTCCTGGCTCCGAACGCTGATCTGAATCTGTTCCTGACACGTTATCCTGTCCCAGGGACGCGCTACTTTACACCGCAACACGGCGGCGTAGGGCGCCCGGGCTCACATGGGCTATCTGACGGGCGTTTGTACGGCGAAACCTCCGGAACCAGCAAGGACTTCGGCGTGACCCGTTTGAGCTACACCTTTCCGGAAACATCGACTTCAGGGCCGAGGGGCCGAGGGTTTCGGCTTTGACATCGGCGGCGCTTTCGAGCCCAGCTGCGCCCATGCTTTTGGCCGTCGATGCTGGCAATTCGAGCGTGAGTTTCGCCGTTTTCTCGGGACGCGAAGTCGCAGCGCGTTTTCACCAGCCGTACGCCGAAGGTCCGGTCACGGCGGAAACCGTGCGCGCCGCGCTCTCGTCGGCCGGGTTGCCCCCAGCGGCGCTCAGCGCCGTCGCCTTGGCCAGCGTCGGGCCCCAGCTTGCCCAACTCCAGACTGCCCTCGCGGATTTCGGTGACCTGCTCACGGTGCGCGTCGACCCCGACTTCGGTATGCGCATCGCCTACCCGAACCCCTCCGAGCTGGGCGTCGACCGCTGGTTGAACGCGCTGGCGGCTTTCGACCAACACGCAACGGCCGCCATCGTCGTCGACGTCGGCACCGCCACGAACTTCGAATGTGTGTCGGCGTCAGGTGAATTTCTCGGCGGAGCGATCTGCGTCGGGCCGCAACTTTCACTCGACGCGCTCAGCGCTCGCAGCAGCAAGCTCGCCAAACTCCAATTGACGGCGCCGGCCACGGCCCTGGCCAACAACACTCGCGACGCGTTGCTCAGCGGCGCCTACTACGGCCACGCCGCGATGATCGACGGCATGGTCGCCAAACTCCGCGCCGATCTCGCGCGCACGTCACAGCCACCAGTCACCGTCATCGGCACGGGCGGCTTCATCTCCGTGTTCGCGCCGTTGTGCCGCTGCCTCGACGTGGTCAACCCCGACTTGACGTTGCAGGGCGTGCAATTGGTTTACGAACGCTCGCTCGCGTGTCCACGCGACTGAAGCCGACGAGCCGTGCGCGCCCCGCTCGCGCTTGCCACGTGGTCGAGTTCGCTCGTTCACTTCATTCACACAGCATCGCGTTCGCCGCGTGGTCGAGCTCGATCCCGTTCTGTCGTCACCCAACACCACGACGCGACGTTCGCGGCCGAAGTGCACTTTTTCTCGCACACTTGCGCTTTGGAAAGGGCGTCCACGTCTCTAGGTGCCTACGCCCGTTCGCTGATTACCGTCACAGCAGCCCCAACGCGCCGTCGAACGGCTCCAAGCCCGCGTCGCGTGGCTGCGCCTCCCCTGCGTCGAGATCCCCACTTGCGGCGTGCGTGGTGTCGATCACGAGAACGACCTCTTCCGATTGCGGGAACTCGAATTCCGTCTGAGCGCAGGCTTCTTCCTGCCCGTCGCAAACGGAACAAATACGCGCCAGGTAACGCCCGGGCGGCGCGTACTGCGGCACCGTTTGACAGGGCCGATCAGGAGGATACTGGCAAGTATCCATCGCGTCCGCAATCGTCGCTCGCCCGTCCCAGGTGAACGACTCGGTGCTGGCTAAAGGGTTCACGGGCGGGGGAGCGCCGGGGCATTCGTCTTCACACAAATGCGCGTCGTCCCAATTGGCGCCCCGAGGCACGATCCCGCCGCTCGCCTGGTGAATCAAGGTAACCGCGGAACCAAAGTAGCTCGGAGCGCAGTAGTCGCCCACTATCTCCACGCGAACGCTGACGCTGCCCGGAGATTCGGAGAGCAACTCGATGCCGTCCGCTTGGCACGTGAAGTCGCTGCAAGCGGCCGTGGAATCGCTGCTCGTAGCGCTCGACGTCGAAACCGGTTCTGCCGTGTCCGTCCACACCGCGCCCGGGCAATCGTCGGCGCATCCGCAAGCCACGTCTTCACCGACCTCGCACACACCGTCGCCGCACTCACCTTCCACACAGGCGTAGACCCGTAACGGCAAGTCCACGCACACCGGTCCGTCGTCCCCTTCCGCCGGCGACAAGTGGAACACCTCCGTCAAGCCTTCGCAACACGGCAGATAACTGCCCTCCTTGCCGGCTTCGTAGTGACCCTTGCCTCGGCACGCTTGGCTCGTGGCTCCCGAACTGGGCTCCGTCGGCTGTCCGCTGCTGGCGTCGCTAGACGCAGCTTTGGGCACACACACCGAACGTTCCTCGCCGGCACACGCGGCTTCGCCGCTGGCACACTCGGCTCGCTCGTCGTCGCAATCCGAAGGTTCCTCGCACGTTCGCGAGCACACGCCACAGGCGCACAACCCCGACTTGCAGTCGGCGTCGCTACCACACGCGGCGAGGAAACCCGTCTCACCGCCCACGACGACTTCTCTGACCTTGCTCCCGCATCCAGCGGCGGCGAGGAGCCCCACTACGCCAGCAAACGTCGCGTTCACGGCCTGCAGCCACCTGTTGTTCCGATTCGCAATCTGCATCATAACTTCGACCTTCACGTTCCAAAGAAACCTGCTGCGACGAGTCGTTCACTCGTCGAGTAATCGTGTTTGTCCGACATACGCCAAGTGGTGTTCGACCGCCGCGTTCTCGGGGGTTGCGGCAGCGGCGTTGTGCTCCTCCACGCGCCGCCGGAGGTCGCGCATCCGCTCGCGCACGCTGCCGAGCAAAGCGACGACCTCTTCGCGCAGCGGGTGCCCCTGCCAGACGTCGTACCGGAAGGTACTGGCGCCAATCTCGTCGGCGGCGGCCGCGTTCTGGTTGGTGAGCGCAAGTTTGCTGCAGATCGTCGTTACAACCGCCTGATAGTGATCGAAGACCGCAGCCTCCCAGCCGCCCGCGGTACCTGGTGGGACATAACATTGCTCACACAGGTACGTCACGTCGCCGTCGCGCTCGCGGCGTTCGATGCGCCCGTCGCCGAGCAACACCTCCAGCGCCTGAGCCAACAGCGACTGCTCGGCGGGGATGACTTGCCGGAGCGTCGCGGCATCGATCGGGCTATACCGATAGACCGCCACCCACACCATGTTCACCACTGCCTGCAAGTTCACGCTCGCCGCTTGCGCGAGCTCGGTCGCGTCCAGCGCGCGGTACATCGCCGTATCGCCCTGCCCGGACGCGTACACCAACCCCGCGTCGACCAAGTCTTTCAAGATGCCGCGCAGCGTGGTCTCGTCTTCGTTACGAAAGCGCCGCAGCAGCTCGGCGCGCAATACCGGCCCCTTTGCGATGTGTTCGAGCACCGTCGTCCACAGCGACTTGCCGCGGTCGGAGCTCCCTTCGGAGAGACGTTTGAGCTTCTTGTGATACGACCGCAACGCGAGCCCGAACATGTCCGCGATCACGGCGTGGGTCATGCCCTGGGTCTTGAGCTCGTTGACGAGATCCAAGAACACCTGGTCTGCGGTGTTGGCCAACGTGGCGCGACCACCGGAGCCAGTCGCGAGCTGAGCCAGGAGCACGGTGGTCTGCCGCACGATCGCGTCGATGAGGATCTCGGTGTTCACCCACCTTTTCTGGCAGTTGCAAACACGTCGCGCTAGTGCCCGCAAGGGCACCAAATCGTTGCCCCCCACTGCGAGGTCCGCGACCCCACTGCGCGCGGCCGTTTCAGTTGGGCGTTCGGACCGCTGCGTCGCGTAGAACTACAGCCCGTGGATCACACCCGCGGAACGCGACGCCAGGTGCGTCGTTACGGGACACACCTGGACTCTTCGTCCGCCTTCGCCGGCGCCACGCGCTCGCCGGCGCGAGCGCTCACTTTTCGTAAACTTGCGTCGCGACCACGCCGGCGCCAGCGGCCACCGTCGTGACGACGCGCACGCTGCCTTCTGCAGAGAGCGCCCACTTGTAGCAGTTGGCGCCCTGACCGAGCACGGCCTGCGGCCCCTGATTCTGATCTTGGGCGAGCACCAAGTTGGCACCGGGAACGCCGATCGCCGGCAGCAGCTGCACGTTGACCTCGGTGATCGGCAACGCGCCACTCGCGATCACGGTGTAACACTTGCCTGGCTTGAGGGTCACGGTCTGCTCAGCGGTCTGGGCGGTGCCGAGCAGCGCCACACGCGTCTCACCGACGGGTTTGGCGCCAGGTGCCTCGCGCAACGCGACCTCGTTGAGCACCGCCAGCGCGGCTTGTTGCAGCGCCGGCTCGATCGGCGCGATCGGGTTCGGGGCGGACGAAGCCGCGGGCGGCGCCGAGCTCCCGCTCGGCGCCGTGTACGCGGGATAAGTGAACGATCCCGGCGGGTATGAACTCGCCGTCGGCGTGACACCAGCCGCCGTCCCGGGCGCCGGCTCGCTGCCGCCACAGGCAACCAGGCCAGCCACCGCGAGCAGCCCCGGGAGCGCCAACACCAGAGAAACGCTGATATGTTTCACGCCGAGTGCCCCTTACTTCTCGTAAACCTGAACCGCGGCGACGCCTTGGCCCGCTGCGGCGGTGGTGATCACCTTGGTTTGACCTGCGAACGGCAGCGCCCACTTGTAACAGTTGGGCGTCTTGCCGACGACGGCTTGCGGGCCCGTCGTTTGGTCCTGAGCGATCACCGGGAACGGCGGGATGGCGGCGGCCAACTGCACGTTCAGCTCGCTGATGCCGCCGGGGACGGCGGCCGCGATCACGGTGTAACACTTGCCGGGCTGCATCGTGATCGTGCTCTCGAGCTGTTGACCCGCTTGGAACATGCCGACCATGGGTGAACCGAGCGGCTTGGCACCGGGCGCGTCCGTTTGCGCGAGCTGATCCATCACGAGCTGGGCGGGCGCCGCCATCGCGGGATCGAGTGCTTGCGCCGGGCTACCGGCGGGCGCTACGGGCGGTAACCCGGGAACGGCAGTCGCCGAGGGCATCGGCTGCTGCGGGTATTGGCCCTGAGGCTGCTGCTGTTGCGGATATTGACCCTGCGGATACTGCTGTTGCGGGTATTGGCCTTGCGGATATTGACCTTGGGGGTACTGGCCTTGCGGATATTGACCCTGCGGGTACTGGCCCTGCTGCATTTGATTGCCAGCTTGGAATTGGTTGTTGGGTTCCGGTTCGCTGCCGCCGCAGGCGACGAGCGCTCCGCCGGAGATCAAAGCACCAAGAGCAACAAGAAGAAGGGCACGTGAATTTGCAACCATGTGAAATCGAGCTCCGCTTGTAAGAGACTGCGGTCGTGAGAAACCGCCGTGTCGATAATCGCAGGGAGAGAGAATCGACTCCTCCCGATGTATCCGCGATGGGGCAACGCTAGCGGGCACCCGACTGTGGGTAAAGCCCTCTTCGGCGCACCTTCCCCCTACTGGTCGAAAGGCCGCATCCGCGCCGGCGGCACGTCTCCTACATTGGTTTGGTTGGGCGAAGTCGGGCACGCTGAGTATGCTGCCGCCCATGTTTCGAGCCCCCGGTGCACAGCTGCACCCGCGTTTGATCCTCTCGCTTCCGGCACTGGGCGTCTTGCTCGCGGTGTCCCCCGCGTGTCTCCCCCGGGACGCCGACCTCGGCCGCACCCGGCCGAGCCGAGAGACCGCAACTTCGGCCAAACCGGCCCCGAACGCCAACAATCCGAAACCGCAAGCCGCAGCCAGCTCGGCGAGCCCTCCCGCCCCCCCAGACCCGGCGCTGGGTGAAGAGTTCAGAGACGACTTCGAGCGCCCGACGCTTGGACCCAACTGGCGGATCACCACCGGCCGCTGGCGCATCGACGCGGGCAAAGTCTGCGCTTCGGGGGCCCGCAACCATCCGGTGTGGCTCAAGCGACGTCTGCCCGTCAACGCCAGCATCGAGTTCGACGCCACGAGTGCCTCACCAGACGGCGACATCAAGGCGGAGTTCTGGGGTGATGGTCGGAGCGGCGCGACCTCGGTGTCCTACACCAACGCCACCAGTTATCTAACCATCTTCGGCGGCTGGAAAAATCATTACCATGTCCTGGCCCGCGTCGATGAACACGCCAAGGACCGGCAAGAACTCACGCTGGACCCAAACGCAGCCGAGGCCAAACGCAAACCGGTGGAGCCCAACCGCCCCTACCATTTCCGTGTTGAGCGTCGCGATGGACGAACCGTTCAGTGGTTCGTGGATGGAGAACCGATCCTGGCGTATCCTGACACCGAGCCCTTGGTGGGCGCGGGCCACGAGCACTTCGGCTTCAATAACTGGGAAGTGCCCGTCTGTTTCGACAATCTGACGATTAAAGCACTGCCTTGACCCCCGAAGAGTTCGACAACGAGGTCAGTCAACTAGAGGTTAATCTAGACCGTCTACGCGCGCTCTACGAACAATACTTCCTCGGCATCGAACGCATCGAACCGTCCGTCGCGCGCAAGACGGTGGATCGGCAATTCTGGCAGCTCAAGCGCGTCACCATGCGCAACACGGCGCGGCGTTTTCGCTTCCAGACGTTGGTTCAGCGCTACAACACGCTTCAACAACATTGGATGAAGGTGTGTCGCCAAATCGAGAACGGCACCTATCCGCGGCACATCAAACGCGCCAAACAAAGGGGTGAACCCGACGTCACCCTGCGCAAAACGACGCTCGGCGCGCGTGACCGCGCGAGCGGTCCGGAAGCTCCGAACGCCGAGCCCGAGGCGATCGCTCCGGCGGCTACACCTGTTCAGGCGACGGATGAACAGCACCCACAAAACCTGACAAACCCCGAGCTGACTCGCGGAGCTCGGGGTACACCTACATCAGAGCCTCATCCGACGAGTTCGCGGCCTTCCAAGCGAATCAGCCTGCGTCCCATCTCGGACGGTGATGCCCAGAAAAGCGGGAGCAGCTTTCCACGGGCGCCGCCCGCCAAGGCGGGGCCGCCGCCGCTCAAACGCGAAGGCAAGAAGAAGATGACAGGTCAAACGACGACAGCAGCCGCCCAGAACATCACTGACGAGCGCGTCGGCGGGCTCTATCAAGAGCTCCAGCGGGTTCGTCGCCGCCTCAACCAAGACGAGATGGACA